>NZ_VMNX01000143.1 GCF_009377235.1 Streptomyces acidicola | reverse complement strand
GTGCTGAGGTGCGGGGTGGCTTTCCGTCGTGGGGGTTCGCGTCGCCTATACGTGTTTTCGTGGGTCGGGTGCGTGCCGGGAGGTCTCCGTCCTCGGTCCGGCGGGTCTGTGGGGGAGTAAGTGCTCGGCGGCGGACCCCGGCCGCTGCGGGCGGACACCTCCCGGCACACCCCCTCGCGTACGCGGCGACTACGGACCGGTGAACGCGTCCGCATATGCCACTGTCAGCCCCTGGCTTCGGCGCACCCACGCTTCCAAGGGGCGCGGGGCTGTGTTGAATACGCGGCTCCGCCGCGTGGGCGCGACAAGCCACAACGAACCCGCACCCGACCATCGGCAAGAACCCGGCAGGCGAGACGCCCCGGCCGCCCAGAAGGCATCCGGGCTTGACCTGAATCTTGGTTGAGGTTGGAGGGTGATCGGTACACGCACCCGTACCGATCGCCGGAGGCCGGCATGACCCGCCGTACCCACGTACACCCCGAACTCGGCAATCCCGGGGCGGGGGCGCCCTTCTTCAGTACTTGGAAGGTGGGGACACCCCTGCGGCAGCGGCAGACCGTGGAGGCCATTGCCGCCACCTGGGAGCGGCGGCCCTGGCCCGCCGAGGGGCTGCTCGGCTACTACGTCTACACCGGGCTGGACGGCTCTACCCTGCTCCACTACTCGCAGTGGGCCGACGAGCAGGCGTACGAGGCCTTCGTCAAGACTCGGCGGCAGGAGCGCAACGACGAGATCGACACCGCCGTGCCAGGTATCGAACGCCAGTGGCTCGGGCGGTACCGGCGCTACCGCGGCCTGACGCGGGACGAGGCTCCGGTGCCGGGCTGCATCGTGATCGTCGACGTGGAGTTCGAGGGCCCCGACCCCGACCGGCAGCGCGCCTGGGTCGATGCCGTCCTCGGGGCGCTCGACAGTGAGCCCAACCCGCATCCCGGCGGCATCTCCGCCCACTTCCATCTCGGCACCGACGGCACCAGGGTCCTCAACTACGCCGAGTGGGAGACCGCCCAGGCCCACATCGACGCCCTCGCCGCACCCGGCGACGGGGTCGGTACGCCGGCGGCCCGCGAGCAGTGGGAGCGGGTGCAGACGTGGCCCGGACTGAAGAGCAGCACCGTCAGCCGGTACGCGTACGCCCTCGGTCTCGTCCCTGACTGACCTGCCCGCATCCGCGCAACGCCGGGTGCGGGCCGTCGACGAGACCGGCGTGCGGGTCCTGGGCCCGTGATGTCATGGCCGGTGCCGCGCTCGGTGCGGGTGGTGGGGTGGGGGTTCGGGGCGTCGTTTGCCGCTGGGCATGACCGGGTGCCGTCCGAGGACGATGACACCGCTGATGGCCGCGGCCACCGCAACCGCTTGCCAGGCCAGTGCGCCGGGCGTGGTGCGCAACTCGTCGTGGAGGAAGCCGATGCCGCAGCCGATGCCGCTCAGCGGTTCGGCAGCGGTCAGCGCGGGCAGGGACAGCCGCAACGGCCCGGCCTCGAAGGCACTCTGCACCAGGAGCAGACCCACCACCGCCAGCGCCAGGACACCCCAGGGCTGCCAGGAGACGAGCAGTCCGGTGACTCCCCTGTCGCGAACGATGCCGCCGGAGACGCGGGTGAGTGCGTCCTGGAGGCCATAGAGGGTGCCGGCCGCGGCGGCCAGGAGGGGCGGGCGGTACAGCAGTTGCAGGTGCAGGGCGATGCTCACGAGGATGCCGGCCGCCCCCAGGACACAGGCGATCACCAGCCACTGCCGCACCACGCTGACCTGGCCCTGGCCGCTGTGCGGGTGCCCCGCCAGGATGAAGGCCGCCACCCCGCCGCTGAGGGCCAGTACTCCCAGCCAGCCCGACCAGCCCAGCGGTTGGTCGCCCATCCACCGGGCGAGAGCCATCGCGAAGAGCAGGTTCGTGGTGAGCAACGGCTCGACCTGGGCAAGGCTGCCGTGGGTCAGCGCGAGTGCCCCGAGGATCTGGCCCATGACCATGCAGCCGATGCCCGCCAGCCACAGTGGCACCCGCATCAGGTCCAGCAGCAGTCGGTAGGACAGCATCAGGGACAGCGGCTCACGTTCGGCCGCGTGCTGCTGGAGCACGAAGCCGAAGCCCAGCAGACACGCGGCGGGAAGGCTGTAGAGGTACACCACGGCCAGTCATCCTCCTGCCGGGGCCGCCGTGCGAAGGTTCTGGACGGCCGGAGTCCGGCCAGGACCGTTCCGCAAAGTCACCTATGTGGCTCATCGCCGGGCCGTCGTGTGCCGGCCCCGGAGACGGCACATCGCTCAGCGGGCGCTCACCTCGGCGGTCGGCGCGGGCCGGGGCCGGCCCGCGCCGGTTCCAGGACGGCTCGCGCACCGCTGGTCCGTGTGTCGCCGCACGTTTGAAAGCCGTGAGCTCCGGCTACCCCTCGATGGTCGTTGTCATCGCCGGATGCGCGGAATGGTTGGGCGGAGAGGTGCGCTCGCGGGCGGTCGGCGGACTCCGACGCCGTACTGGAGCCCATCGGTCAAGGAGGTCACCTTGGGACGCTCCACGGCGGATCCTTACCCGGCCAGGTCCGCTCTCCTGCCCGGCACCGTGCCCACGACAGGCGTGGCGCTCGTGACGGGTGCCTCCTCCGGGATCGGGGCGGCTGTCGCGCGGGCCCTGGCGAAAGAGCGGTGGGCGCTGCTGGTCTCCGGACGTGACCGGGCCCGGCTGGACAGGGTGGCGCACGAGACGTCCGGTGTCGCGATTCCCTGCGACCTGTCCAGCGCCGACGGCGCCCGGCAGTTGGCCGACCGGGCCCTTCAGCAGGTTCCCGTCCTCGATCTGCTCGTCGCGGCGGCCGGTGTGGGCTGGGCCGGGCCGTTCACCTCGATGCCCCGCAGTGAGGTGGACCGGCTGCTCACGGTGGACCTGGCTTCGGTGGTGCATCTGGTCCGGCAGGTCCTGCCCCACATGGTGGAGCGGCGCCGAGGCCGGCTGGTGCTGATCGGCTCCGTCGCGGGGTGCGTCGGTGTGCGGGAGGAAGCGGTGTACTCCGCGGCGAAAGCGGGACTCGGCGCCTTTGCCGACGCGCTGCGGTACGAGCTGAAGGGCACTGGTGTGCGGCTGACCCACGTCGTGCCGGGTGTGGTGGACACTCCCTTCTTCGCCCGGCGAGGGGTGCCCTACTGCCGTAGCCACCCGCGTCCGATCCCGCCCGAACGGGTGGCCGCGGCAGTCGTCGCGGCGGTGCGCAGAGAACGCCACGACGTGTTCGTGCCCGGCTGGCTCCGTGTGCCGGTCGCGGTTCGCTGCCTCGCGCCCTCCTCGTACCGGCGCCTGGCGGCTCGGTTCGGCTGAACGCTACGACAGAGCGCGCTGCACTGAAGAGACGACAGAGCGCGATGCACAGAAGAAATACGGGCGGCGGAGAGGTCTGGAGGCCAAGCGGAGCGGTCTGGATGCCGAAGGAGAAGGACATGCGGGACGGCGTGCATCGGGGCCGGTCGTGGCGCGCGGCCGTCGGCGTCGTCCCGGCACTCGTCGCCGCGGCCCACATCGTGCCCGCCGCGACCTGGCTCTCCGGCCCCCGGCGCGCATGGCTGCCTGCCCTGGCGGGCGTCGGCCGGAGCGACCACGTCGCGCTCACCTTCGACGACGGCCCCGATCCCCGCTCCACCCCTGCTTTCCTGGCCGCGCTGGACGAGTTGTCGGTCCGTGCCACGTTCTTCGTGGTGGGCGAACAGGTGCTGTGGCACCGGCGGCTGAGCCACGACATCGTCCGGCGCGGTCACGAACTCGCCGTCCACGGCTGGACGCACAACCGCCCATGGCGTCCGGCGCCGGCCAGAGAGGCCCGGCAACTGGCGCGAGCCGCGCACGTGGTGGCGGAGGTGTCCGGCGCACCTCCCGCCTGGTATCGGCCCCCGTACGGCATCCTGACCGGCGACCGGCTACTGGCCGCGCGCCGCACCAGGCTGCGCCCGGTCCTGTGGACCGCCTGGGGCCGCGACTGGAAGGCACGGGCCACCGCCGAGTCCGTGGTGACGACCGTCCTGGCGGACCTGCGGGGTGGCGGGACGCTGGTGCTGCACGACACCGACCGCCATGCGGCACCGGGCTGTTGGCGGGCGGCGCTGGCCGCGTTGCCCGGTCTGGTGGGCGCGTGCCGGGCGGCCGGTCTGACGGTCGGGCCGCTCGGCGAGCACGGCGTCGCGAGCCCGGCACCTGCCGACGACGCGCGAGCCCGATGATCCATCCGTATGTCGATCCATGCGTATGTCGATCCATCGGTATGTCGTGGGTTCGGAGTGAATGGGTAGCGGCCAGGTCGTCCTACTGCCTGGCGCCGCCGTTGAACGGTCAGAGCCGTCCTCCGAACGGTCAGATCTGTCCTCGGGTACAGAGTCGTTCCAGCGGGCCCACGGCGTCACCCTGGAAGAGCCGGCGGTCGGCGAGGGCCCGGCGACCGGGTGCCGGGCCGCCCGAGGCGAGGCGGTCCAGGCACTGCACCAGCTGCCATGAGTCGACGGCGTACTCGGTCAGGCCCAGTGCCGCCATGCGGCGTGCCCCCTCCGCCCCGTGGCCCGGGATCGGGCGGTACCCGACGATCGGGACACCGACGGCCAGTGCTTCCAGCGCCGTCTGCCCTGCGGCGTTGTCGACCAGCGCCACGCAGGCCGCCATCAGGCCCGGCATGTCGTCCACCCAGCCCATGGCAAGCGTTCCCGGCACCTTCGACAGGAGGCGGCGCATGCGCTCGTTCCGCCCGCACAGGACGACCGGCAGGTAGCCGGCGCCGACCAGGAGCCGGGCCGTCGCGTCGAGCCGGCTTCCCACGCCCCACGCGCCCGCGGACATCAGCACGGGCCGGCGCCCGTCGTCGGCCATGAGCCGCTGCCGCCAGTACGCCTCGCCGGGCGGCTGCGGGCGGAAGCGGTCCGGCAGCAGCGGACCGCAGGCGAGGGCGGGTCGTCCCAGGCGGTGCCGCACGTCCCGGGCGATCTGTGCGGTGAGGCACAGGTTGAGATCGTTGCCCCGGTGCAGCCATTGGCGGTGGACGGCGAAGTCGGTGATGACCACCGCGCTGGGCACCGCGAGCCGCCCGCGGGCCCGCATCCGCCCGGTCAGCTGGGCGGCGAGGTGGAAGACCGGGACGACCGCGTCGGCGTGACTGTCTGCCACCTGCTCACGCAACCGGTCCTCGGCGAGCGCCACGAGCGGCGCACTGCCAGGCTGCTGACCGGCGCCGCCGCGGAAGAAGGCGGCGTAGATGCCCGCGTACAGCAGGGGGGCGTGCCGGATCGTCGCGTGGTAGAAACCGCGCAGCCCGGCCCCGATGCGGGCGGGAAGCAGCTCCAGTACGTCCGTGTGCACCGCCTCGTGCCCGGCCACGCCCAGGCGCCGGGCCAGCTCGGCGGCAACCGCGTCGTGGCCCGATCCCATGCTCGCGCTGACCATGAGAAGGCGGCTCACGTCAGGCGTCGCACGGGTACGGCGGCGCCCCGCCCGGAGACGAGAACGTGCGGGGACAGGCAGGGCGCCGGGAGGTACGGGCACCGGCACAAGCACGTCTGCTCCATGGTCACCTCGTATCGAGCAGCGAGCAACAGTTGTCCGCGGCCCCGGCCGCCCAACAGTCACTGACCGGGACCCTCTCGTCGTACGTAGCCGTTATGGCAGGATTTATCACCGTGTGCGGCGGCTGCGTCTTTATTCACTCTGGTCACCTCCGTCCACCCGCCGGCTGTACAGCGGCCGCCCGGCGGGTCTTCCCGTTCCCGTGAACGACAGGTACTCGCATGAACGCGCTCACCGTCGTCATGGCCCTGCTCTCCGCGCTGTCCAACGCGGCGGCGTCCGTCCTGCAACGCCGGGCCGCCGTCGAGCCCGACGAGGTATCCGGCCGCGGCGTCAGAGTGGCGGCGGCCCGTCTGGCGGAGCTCCTGGGCCGTCCGTACTGGTGGGCCGGAGCGTCGGCGCTGGTGCTTTCGGCTGTCTTCCAGGTCATCGCCCTGGACGCCGGGCAACTGTCGGTGGTGCAGCCCCTGCTGGCCAGCGAACTGCTGTTCACCCTGCTCATCGGCGCCGCCGTTTTCCGTTCCCGTCCCGGCGCCGGGACGTGGCTGTCCTTCGTGATGCTCGCCGGCGGGCTGGCGGTCTTCCTGCTCAGTGCCTCCCCGTCGCCCGGCGGTGAGCGGGCCTCCGACTGGCGCTGGCTTGCCGTCGGGGGCGGGCTGGCGTGCTGTGTCAGCGTCCTGGTGGCCGCCGCCCGGCGTGTGCACGGCCCCCTGCGGGCCGCGCTGCTCGGCGCCGCGACCGCTGTCTGTTTCGCGGTCACCGCCGCACTCATCAAGGAGGTGACCGCGCGATTCCCGGAGGGACCCACGGCGGTCCTCACCACCTGGCACACCTATGCCGGTGCCGCTACCGGCCTGCTGAGCCTGCTGCTGCTCCAGTGGACGCTGCGGGCCGGCACCCTGGCCGCCTCCCAGCCGGCCCTGACTCTGGGAGACGCCCTGATCAGCGTCGCCCTCGGCGGTCTGCTGTTCGGGGAGAGCATCGCGCTGGGCTGGCGCGTGCTGCCCGAGTGCGCGGGCGTCGGCCTGATGGCGCTGGGCATCGTCGGCCTGACCCGGTCGCCCGCGGTGGCCGGCGGCCGAAGCTGGGACGAGGCGGAAACGTAGGTGACGGCAGTCAGCCACGCGTCTGCGGTCCACAACGTGCTGCGAGCGCGCGCAACCGTCCCTCCGGGTTGCCGCACCCAACAGCTCACCGAAAACTCATCCCGTCTGGACAAAAAAAGTTTTCGGTGCGACGGTGGAGTCATGTTGGACGTGACCGTGATCGAGGACCCGGCGGCGGCGGCCGTCTCGCTGGACCCCGTAAGAGCCCGGCTGCTCGCCGAACTGGCGGCCGGCCCCGCGTCGGCCGCCATGCTGGCCGGCAAGGTCGGGCTGCCCCGGCAGAAGGTGAACTACCACCTCAAGGCGCTGGAGCGGCACGGCCTGGTCGAGCTGGCCGGCGAGCGCCGCAAGGGCAACGTCACCGAGCGGCTGATGCGGGCGACCGCCGCGTCGTACGTCATCTCGCCCCTCGCGCTCGCCGCCCTGCAACCCGACCCGGACCGCTTCCGGGACCAGCTCTCCGCCCGCTGGCTGCTCGCGCTCGGCGCCCGGCTGGTCAGGGACGTCGGCACCCTGATCAGGGGCGCCGCGAAGGCCCGCAAGCGGCTCGCCACCTACGCACTCGACGGCGAGGTGACCTTCGCCTCGGCAGCCGACCGGGCCGCCTTCATCGAGGAGCTGACGATCGGCGTGAGCGCCCTCATCCGCAAGTACGACGCCCCCGATGCCGAGGGTGGTCGCGGCCACCGGATCGTCGTCGCCGTCCACCCCACGGTCAAACCGGGGACCGGCGGGCCCCCGGCCGCGGAGCCCGAGACCCCGGAACTCACCCGGAACGCCCACGGCGACCGGAACTCCCCTGATGACCGGAACTCCCCCGATGACACGAACAGTTGACGCACAGGAGCCAGCCATGTCCAAGGAATTCGAGATCGCCCGCGAGTTCGAGGTCGACGCCACGCCCGAGCAGGTGTGGGGCGCCATCACCAGCGGTACCGGCGGCTGGCTGTGGCCGATGGAGGCCCCCGAGCCGCGCGAGGGCGGCCGGGGCCCCTTCGGGTCCGCCGTGACCGCCTGGGACCCGCCGCACCGGTACACCAACCGCGTCGAGAACGTGGAGGGCATCGCCGAGCAGACCCTCAACCAGCTCGACTACACGATCGAGCCGCGCGACGAGGGGCGGCGCGCCTGGGTGCGGTACGTGCACAGCGGCATCTTCGTCGACGACTGGGACAACCAGTACGACGGCGCCGGCAAGCACACCGACTTCTACCTGCACACCCTGCGCCAGTACCTGACGCACTTCGACGGCCGCACGCTCGCCTTCGCCACCTTCGACGGGCCCGAGGCGTCCAAGGCGTCCGACGCGTTCGTCGCCGTCGGCCGCGCGCTCGGCCTCGCGGACGACACTGCCGAGGGCGCGCGTGTCCAGGCGCGGGGACCCGAGGGGCAGCCCCTCGACGCCGTGGTCGACTACCGCAACCCGTACTTCATCGGGCTGCGCACCGACACCGCGCTCATCCGCTTCTTCGGCCGCAACCACTGGGGCGCCCCGGTCGGTATCAGCGTCCACGACTTCGCCCCGGACGCCGACGCCAAGCGCAACGAACTCGCCTGGCAGAGCTGGCTGAACGGCGTGTTCGGCGCCTGACGCCCGTGCCGGTACGCGACGGAGCCCGGCCCCCTGACGAGGACCGGGCTCCGTCGCGTACCGAAGGACTACGGCCGGAACCGCAGCACCTGCGGGTCGTGGTCGCTGATCTGGTCGTTGAACTCCGAGTTGATGTGCACGCTGTCGTACGTGAACTCTTCGGAGCGCCGGATCGACGGGCTGATCAGGATCTGGTCGAGAACCTGGCTGTTGCCCTGGTAGTCGTACGTGTACCGCTCGCTCTTCGGCAGGGACTTGATCGCCGACCAGAGGGCGCCGTCGTTCTCCAGGAGCTGCACGGTGTCGGAGAACTCGAAGTCGTTGATGTCTCCGAGCGCGACGACGTCCGCGTCCTTCTGGGCCGCCAGGATCTTCTTGACGAACGTGTTCACCGCGGTCGCCTGAAGGTGGCGCTGGGTCTCCGAGCTCCGCTTCGGCGGCTGGTACTGCGAGTGCAGCGCCTGGTCGCCGCCCTTCGACGCGAAGTGGTTCGCGATCAGGAACACCGTCCTGCCGCGGAAGGTGAATTCGCCGACGAGCGGCTTGCGGCTGTTCTTCCAGGCGTCGTTGGCGGGATCGATCCGCCCCGGGGACGCCGTGAGCTGCGCCTTGCCGTGCACCTTCGTCACGCCGACCGCGGTGGTCGCGTCGCCGCCCGCGCGGTCGGTGAAGGAGACCCGCTTGGGGTTGAACAGGAACACCTGGCGGATGTTGCCGCCCGGCTCGCCGCCGTCCGCGAGGTCGACCGGGTCGACCGACCGCCACTCGTACGTCGGGCCGCCGGCCGCCGCGATCGCCTCGATCAGCTTCTTCACCGTCCGGTCGGCGGCGACCGTACCGTCGTTCGTCGCGCCGTTGTTGTCCTGGATCTCCTCCAGGGCCACGATGTCGGGCGACTGGAGGTTGCTCACGATCGCCTGCGCGTGCTCCGCGAAGGTGTCGTCGGACGGGTCCAGGTTCTCGACGTTGTACGTCGCCACCGCCAGCTCGCCCTGGCCCTGCTTGCGGGTCGTCTCGCGCTTCAGGCCGCCCTGCTCGATGGTGCCGAGCTTGTCCGCGACGAGCGTGTAGCCGCCGAACTGGCTGTAGTCCAGCGGGCCGGCCGTGGTGCCCTTCAGGGTGTCGCCGACGTTCGCCTTCGGGAAGTCGGCGGACGCGCCCAGCGACTGGATCTGCAGCCGGCCGGTGTTCTGCGAGGTGTACGAGCCGTAGACGGAGCCGCCGCGCCGCGTGGCGTTCTCGCCCGGCTTCACCGTCACCCACAGCTCGGCGTACGGGTCGGTGGCCGTCACCACACGGGTGTCGGCGACCTGGACGTTCATGCCCTCCAGGGACTCGTAGTAGTCCAGGGCGTACTTCGTGGGCTCCAGGGTGAGCCCGTTGACCGAGCCGCTCGCGGCCGTGTCACCGGTCGGCGTGTACGCGGCCGGCACCGACTTCGCGTCGATGACCGTGGCGGCCGGAACGGCGTTGCCGCTGGAGACCACCGTCACCGTCGGGCGGGAGATCTGCGTCAGGGACTGGTTTCCGGACGACGTGCCGCTCGGTACGTATTCGGCCACCGTGCCGGAGACGGTGACCGAGTCGCCGACGGCGACCTTCGGGGTGGAGCTGGTGAAGACGAAGATGCCCTCACTGGTGGCCGGGTTGTCGTCCGGCTCGGTGTCCTGCATCCAGAAACCCCGCGACGAGCCGTAGGTCCGCACGCCCGTGACGATGCCCGCCACGTCCGTGACCTGCTGGCCGGCCAGCGGAGATATTCGGGTGGTGCCCTGGATGTCGTGGATGCGCACGGTCTCCGCCTGGGCGGTGCTGGTGACCACCAGGGCGGACGCCGCGGAACAGGCAGCGACGACGGTGAGCGCGGCGATGCGTACGGTTTTCCTGCTCGGCAAGGGGGATCCCTCCGGGGACGTGCGTGGGTGTGGAACAAGGGTGAATCGAAGGACGAACGCAACCGGTGGGGCGGTGGCGACGCGCGTAGAAGCGGGGCCGACAGCCGTGTGTGGGAGCTGCCCACGAAGTACTGCCCACGAATTTCTACGCGCGTCAATCTCCTGCCTGGTCAGGCCGGGTGTCAAGGTTTCAGCCATGTACGGCTCATGACGGGACCGTGAACCGGGCGGCATGGGTGGAAATCCGTTTAGGCTGAGCTGTTGCCGGGTGTTACGGAGCGATCACCGGTTCTCGTGTGTCCGGAGGCGGCCGCGGTGCCCGGTACGCGTACTGCCAGCCCTTTTTGTTCGTGCTTGACTGCTCGTAGTGCCGTGGAGCCCTGGTTCACGGTGTCGTGGTGCCCAGGCGTCGAGGTGCCCGTCATGTTCGTCCGGAGGAGAAACCAGCCGATGTCAGACAGCTCCCCCCTGCCCCCGGTGCGGCTGCACTCCGAAGCGGAGCTGGCGCGGGAGGCGCTCGCCACCCCACTCCTCTCACGCGCAGCGCGGCTGGCCCGCTGGGCCGGACCCGAGACGCGTGTGGGCGCCGGAGGCGAGCTGATCGACGAACAACTGCCACAGGCGGCCGCCGAGCTGGGTCTCACGGGCGAGGACGCGGCCGCCTTCGCGAGCGAGGCCTGGCGGGTGGCCGTCGACACCGGCCTCGTGGAGATCGTCGACGAGGAGGAGGGCACCGTCACCGCGGGCGCGGAGCTGCGGATGCTCACCTCCGGAGGGCCCCAGGACGTGCTGGGCATCTGGCTCGGGGCGCTGGAGACCGTACTGGCCGACGCGGCCGTGCCCGAGCTCGACGACCTCGTCGACGCCATGGCCGAGGGCGGCCCGGTCAACCTCTCCGAGCTGGACTGGGACCCCGAGGCGGAGGCGGATTTCCTCGACGGGGTGCTCGGCAACCTCTACCTGCTGACCGTGAGCGAGGACGGGCCCGGCGACAGTCCGGTGCCGCTCCCCGCCCTGGCCGCGTCGGTGATCGTCCCCGACGACATGGGGGAGCCCACCAACGACGTGCTGGAGCAGGTGTCGGACGCGATGATGCGGCTCGACGACCAGTTCAGGCTGCTGGAGCCGGTCGGGCTCGTCGCGTACCAGCCCGTCGACGAGGCGCTCATGACGGATGCGGAGGACGTCGCCCAAGGCGCCGCGGGGGAGGCCTCCCCGTCGCTGGACGACACCGACGTCACGCGCTACGGGATGGTGCGGCTCACCCCGCTCGGGCTGTACGGACTCCGGGCCAGGCTGCTGGAGGCCGGTGTTCCGGCGCCCGCGGTCGGGGATCTGGCGGACAAGGGGGCCGATGCTCTCCTGGACGGTACGGCCACCTTCCCGCGGGCGGCCGCCCAGGCGGAGACGGAGCAGTGGCTCGCCCGCCGCGAACCCCTCGCCGCGGCCCGTGAGTTGCTGGCGGCCGCGCGGGGCTCCGACCCGGGTGCCCCGCTCCGGCGCCTGCGCTGTCAGCAGGCCCTGACCCTCGTGGGTCCCTCGGTCGAGGCCGCGTTCCGTGAGGTCCTTGACGACGCGGAACTGGGCGGGCTCGCCCGGGTCTGGCTCACCGAGCACGGTGCCGCGGACGTGCCCGCGCCGCCCGAGTCCATGGTCTTCTGGCTGACCGTCGACACAGTGGCCGCGCAGCTCGCTGCCGAGGGGAACTCGGCGGAGCTCCAGGCCCTCGTCGAGGGCCTCGCCCGGCAGCACAGCGGCTTCTTCAGCACGGCCTGGCGCGTCGACCACCCCGCGACGGCGGACGTCCTGGAGGCCATGGGCCGCCTCCACCCCGACAAGAAGGTCGCCAAGGAGGCCCGTAAGGCGGCGTTCAAGGCGAGGTCGCAGCGCGGGGAGTGAGTCCAGGGGGTGGGGCCTGGAGGTGACCCTGGGGCAGGGTTTTCTTCGCTCCTGCCGCCTCCACCCGTCCTACCCCGGGCGCGGCGGGGGAGATATGTCAGGGCAACGCCTCGACGTCGTCCCACGTTCAACCGCCGTTCAGGCGCAAGCGGGACGGTGTGCCCGCAACCGGGTCCGCCACCCTCCACGGCATCCTCCCCGTCACAGGAGACACCATGTCGCTCACCCGCAGGGACTTCGCCACACGCTCCGCGATCACCGGCGCCGGCGTCGCACTGGCCGGCAGCGTAGGCTCCCTCGCCTCCGCTCCGAACGCCCTCGCGTCCACCGACACCGAGAGCGCGGGGGAGAGCACGGCGGCCCGGCACGGCGGCGGAGTCGGGTACGGGCCGCTGGTCGCCGACCCCAAGGGCATCCTCGCGCTGCCCGCCGGGTTCACGTACGAGATCATCACCTACAGCGGTAGGACCAAGCTGGAGTCCGGCGAGTTCACCCCCTCCAACCACGACGGCACCGCCACCTTCCCCGGTCCCCGCGGCACCACCCTCCTCGTCAACAACCACGAGCTCAAGGGTCCCCGCAGCAAGTGGACGTACCCCGTGCCGCTCACCGAGGGCCTCGTGTACGACCCGGCCGCGTCCGGCGGCTGCACGGTCGTCGAGGTCCGCCCCGACGGCCGGGTCGCCGAGTGGGTCGGCATCGCCGGCACCTCCACCAACTGCGCCGGCGGCAGCACCCCCTGGGGTACCTGGCTCACCTGCGAGGAGAACTCCGACAAGGCCGGCGTCAACGGCATGACCAAGGACCACGGCTACGTCTTCGAGGTCGACCCCGGCGACCGGCGCGCCAACCGCGACCCCAAGCCCCTGAAGTTCTTCGGCCGTTACGACCACGAGGCCGTCGTCATCGACCCCAAGCGCGGCCACGCCTACCTCACCGAGGACGCCTCCGGCCCCAACGGCCTCTTCTACCGCTGGACCCCGCCGAAGGGCTTCGACCACGGCCCCGGCAGGTTCCGTACGCTCGCCGACGACGCGGGCGTCCTCCAGGCACCCACGTGCTACGACTCCGGCGGCCGTTACGTCGACGACCTCTCCCGCGCCACCAAGATCGGCACGGTGTACGGCGTCGACTGGGTGGACGTCCCCGACCGCGACGCGAAGACCATCGACGTGCGCAAGCAGTTCGGCGACGGTGAGGTCACCCGCGCCCGGAAGCTGGAGGGCATGTGGTGGGGCGACGGCGGCGCGTACATCGTGTCCTCGTACGCCCGTGAGGAGAGCCCCGTCCAGCACGACGGCCAGGTCTGGTTCTACGACCCCAAGCGCCGCACCCTCACGCTCAAGGTCCTGCTGGGCGTCAACCCCGACCCGTCCAAGGACGGCGCTTTCGACGGCCCCGACAACATCACCGTCTCCCCCTACGGCGGCCTGGTCATCGCCGAGGACGGCGAAGGCGTCCAGCACCTCTTCGGCGCCACCGACAGCGGCCGGACGTATCCCATCGCCCGCAACGACCTCAACATCGGCACCGAAGAGGAGCCGGAATACAGCGAGTTCACCGGCGTCACCTTCTCGCCCGACGGAAAGACCCTGTACGCCAACATCCAGACCCCCGGCATCATGCTCGCCATCACCGGGCCGTGGAAGCGGCAGAAGCGGTAACGCCCGAAGCCGCCATTAATTCGCTCGCCCGGCTCGCGACCGTCCTCCTAAAGTGATGCACGTCCAGGTGCGAAGGCAGGACCTACTTCCACTGATAATGGGGCGGTCGCGGGTTCGAGTCCCGCCGCCGGTACAACGTGCCGGTGTAGCTCAGGGGCAAGAGCACCAACGTCGGTTCCGCCGGCCTTGATCTCTGGACACCACAACTTCATGCACCTCCCGGTGCGCGGGCTGCGGCTACTTCTCTCTCAAAGAATCCACGCCGCCGCCGACTTGATCTCGGGAGGCGCAGCACATGGTGGGTGCCCGGTGCGCAGGCAGCGGTTACTTCATTGGACCGGATGGTTGCGGGTTCGAATCCCGTCATCGACTTCGGGTCGGTGTAGCGCAATCAGGTAGCGCATTCGGCTTACAGTCCGTCGCCGACCCCTGACCTCGGGCACCCTCCTTTTGCTGTGCCTCCCTCCGAAATGCGAACGAATTCGGGGGAATTCACCATGGCGCGATTCAACAACCGGGCCGCCAAGGCGCAGCCCACCTCGCGGGTGACGTCGACGGGCCGCGTGCTCCGCACCTACGAGGGCGGCCGCGGCCGTGAGCGCGACCCACGCTCCGAGCTCTTCCTGCTGGCGGTCTCCAACTTCGTCTCACAGAAGACCTTCTACGAGGACGGCGCCGACCGGGACGACCGGTTCGCCCGGCTCGTGCGCGAGCTCGCCGTCACCGACCCCGAGTGGACCGCCGGCCTGCTCGGCTGGCTGCGCGGCGAGGGCAACCTGCGGACCGCCTCGATCGTGGGCGCCGCCGAGTACGTCAAGGCCCGCCTCGACACGGGCGCCACGAACGGTCCCACGAACCGCCAGGTCGTCGACTCCGTGCTCCAGCGGCCGGACGAGCCCGGCGAGTTGCTCGCGTACTGGACCACCACGTACGGTCGCGCCGTCCCCAAGCCGGTCAAGCGCGGCATCGCCGACGCCGTACGACGGCTGTACAGCGGCAAGACGCTGCTGAAGTACGACACGGCGTCCAAGGGCTACCGCTTCGGCGACATCCTCAACCTGGTGCACGCGGCGCCGGACCCCGGCAAGCCGTGGCAGGGCGAGCTGTTCCAGTACGCGCTGGACCGCCGGCACCACCCGGACACCGCCGTGCCGCCCGAGTCGAATCGTGTGCTCACGGCGCACCGCGAGCTGATGGCACTGCCCGTGGCGGACCGGCGCGCGGTCGTCACGTCGGACGGCGGGGCCGAGCGGCTCGCGGCGGCCGGAATGACCTGGGAGGCGCTGGCGGGCTGGCTGCAGGGCCCCATGGACAAGGCGGCCTGGGAAGCCGTCGTTCCGTCGATGGGTGCGATGGCGCTGCTCCGGAACCTGCGGAACTTCGACGAGGCGGGCGTCTCGGACGAGGTGGCAGCACGGGTGGCGGCCCGCGTCAGCGACCCGGCCGAGGTCGCGCGCTCCCGGCAGTTCCCGTTCCGCTACCTCGCCGCGTACCGGCACGCGCCCTCGCTGCGTTGGTCGTACCCGCTGGAGCAGGCGCTCGGCCACTCGCTGGTCAACGTGCCGGCCCTGCCCGGCCGGACCCTGGTGCTCGTGGACCGCTCGGGCTCGATGTTCTACTCGCGGCTGTCCGACCGCTCCGAGCTCACCCGGGCCGACGCGGCGGCGGTCTTCGGTACGGCGCTCGCGCTGCGGGCGGCGGACGCGGACCTCGTCGAGTTCGGTACGAGCAGCAACCGGGTGCGGTTCACGAAGGGCGAGTCGGTGCTGAAGATCCTCGGCCGTTTCGGCGACCTGGGCGGCACGGACACCACCGAGGCGGTGCGCCGCCACTACAGGAAGCACGACCGGGTGCTGATCGTCACGGACGAGCAGTACGCGTACAGCCACCACGGCGACCCGACCGAGCAGGTTCCGGCGCAGATACCGGTCTACACCTGGAACCTGGCCGGTTACCGGGCGGGCCACGGCCCGTCCGGGACGGGGAACCGCCACACCTTCGGCGGTCTCTCGGACGCCGCGTTCCGCATGGTCCCGCTGCTGGAGGCGGCACGGGACGCGGACTGGCCGTGGGCGGCCTGAACCCCGGTGGCACGTGGCCCGCACTTCGGTGCGGGCCACGGCCTTGTGGGCCGGTGAATTGACATCTAACATTTCAGTTGTGACTGCCCTCCAGCCCGTGCGCCGTACCCTCCTCAGGGACCGCGCCTACGAAGCGCTCCGGGACGCCATCGTGGCCGGGGAGATCGAGCCCGGCACGGTGGTGCGGGACGCGGAGCTCGCGGAGCGGCTCGGGCTGTCGCGGGCGCCCGTGCGCGAGGCGTTCTCCCGGCTCGTGGACGAGGGGCTGCTGGAGAGCAAACCGCAGAGCTACACACGGGTGACCCCGGTCGTTGCCTCCGACGTGCGGGACGCCGCGGCCGTGGTCGGGGCCATGCACGAACTGGTCACGCGGGTCGCCGTGCCCCGACTGTTCGCCCCGGACGTGGCGTCGATGCGATCGGCCAACGAGCGGTTCACACAGGCCGTTCACGCCGGCGACGTGGACACCGCCCTGCGCGCCGACGACGAACTGCACGACGTGCTGGTACGCGTCAGCGGCAACCGGGCCGCCGCCGCCACCATCGCCCGCTACACCCCGCTCATCCGCCGGCTGGAGCGACGACGCTTCGGCGAGGGCGGCAACTGCCGTTCGGCCGGGCTGCACGAGCAGCTGATCGAGGCCTGCGCCGCCGGTGACGTGGACCAGGCGGTCCATGTCACGGCGGAGATCTGGCGCAGCCTCGCAGGCATGGACGCGCTCGACGAACTCGACGACGAAGAGGCCCACTGACCCACGGAGGCTCCCTTGTCCCTTTCCTCCTACGAGCGTTACCCCCTGCTCTTCGGGCCGTCGCCCGTGCACAGTCTGGACCGGCTCACGGAGCACCTCGGCGGCGCCGCCCTCTGGGCCAAGCGCGAGGACTGCAACTCCGGTATCGCGTACGGCGGGAACAAGACCCGCAAGCTGGAGTACCTGGTCGCCGACGCCCTCGCGCAGGGCTGCGACACGCTGGTATCCATCGGCGGGGTGCAGTCCAACCACACCCGCCAGGTCGCCGCCGTCGCCGCCCGTGCCGGGCTCAAGTGCGTGCTGGTGCAGGAGAGCTGGGTGGACTGGCCGGACGCGGTCTACGACAAGGTCGGCAACATCCTCGTCAGCCGCCTCGCCGGAGCCGACGTACGGCTGGTCAGGGCGGGCTTCGGCATCGGGTTCAAGGAGAGCTGGGAGCAGGCGCTCAAGGAGGTCGAGGACGGCGGCGGCAAGCCGTACGCCATCCCGGCCGGCGCCTCCGACCATCCCCTCGGTGGGCTCGGCTTCGCCGGGTGGGCCTACGAAGTCGCCGAGCAGGAGCGGGAGCTGGGGGTCTTCTTCGACACGGTCGTGGTGTGTTCCGTGACCGGTTCGACGCAGGCGGGCATGGTCGCCGGGTTCGCCGCGCTGGAGGAGGCGGGCGGCCGTCCCCGGCGCGTGCTCGGCATCGACGCCTCCGCCGCGCCCGCCCGTACCCGCGAGCAGATAGCAAGGATCGCTCACCGCACCGGCCAACTCATCGGCGTACGCAAGGAGTTGACGGAGACGGACGTCGAGCTGGACGAGCGGTACCACGCGGGTACGTACGGCGTCCCCGACGAGACGACCCTGAACGCGATGCGCCTCGCGGCCCGCACCGAGGGCATGGTCACCGACCCCGTGTACGAGGGGAAGTCCATGGCCGGGATGATCGACCTGGTGACCCGGGGCGAGATCGCCCGCGACTCCACCGTGCTCTACGCCCACCTGGGCGGACAGCCCGCGCTCAACGCGTACAGCGCGCTGTTCTAGCCGGGCGCGTCGCCCGTCCGCGGTCGGGGGCCCGGGGCATTGCCTTCGTGCTGACCCAGGGCCCCGTACCGCAGCAGCCGGATACAGTGCACAGCGTGTGGGCCGACAACCAGCAGCGGGAGCCGCGTACCGACCAGCCTGACGGCCCCCGCCGCCGGGCCACGATCCACGACGTCGCCCGGCTGGCCGGAGTGTCACGCCAGACGGTCTCCCGGGCGGTCAACGACAAGGGTGAGATCGACCCGGCCACGAAGGAGCGGGTGCTGGAGGCGGCCCGTCTGCTCGACTACCGGCCGAGCCGGTTCGCGCGAGGGCTCGTCCGCAAGGGGGCGGTGACGGCGGGCCTGGTGATCCCGGACCTGATGAACCCGTTCTTCCCCGAGGTGGCCGCCGGTGTGCTGGAGGCCGCCGAGCAGCGCGGCTGGCAGGTGGTGGTGTGGGACTCCCGCACCGACGACACCAGGGAGCGGGAGGCGCTCGACATGCTGTCCCATCAGGCGGACGCGGTCGTCGGCTACTTCAAGAACGAGGACGACGTCCTCGCCCGGCGCCTCGGCGGTGTGCCGCTGGTACTGCTGGAGCGTGGCCCGCAGCAGACCCGGTTCGCGGCGGTGGGTATCGACGCCGCCGCCGGCCTGGAGCAGGGCATCGCCCATCTGGTCCGCGCGGGACACCGCAGGATCGGCATGCTGGACGGCGACCGGATCGACGCGCCAGGCCCCCGGCGGGAGGCCTTCCTGGCCGAGGTCCGGCGGCACGGCCTGTCCGTGGACGAGAGCTGGGTCGTGATGTGCCCCGAGCACAGCGTCGCGGGTGGCGAGGCGGGCATGGAGCGACTGCTGGACTCCCGGCCCGAGATCACCGCGGTCTTCGGGTTCAACGATCTGATCGCCATCGGAGCGATGCGTGCCGCCCGACGCGCCGGGCGGCGGGTGCCCGACGACCTGGCCGTCATGGGCTTCGACGGACTCTCGCTGGGGGAGTTGGTGGAGCCCGCCCTGACCACCCTGCACCTCGACAAGCGACAACTGGGACGGCTCGCCGTCGAGCAGGTCGCCCGGCTGCGCGCGGGCGAGGAGCCGCTGAGCGGCGCGGATGCGTGGGTGCGGCCCGAGTTGGTGGTGCGGGCGTCGGCGTAGTGCTTCGCCGGCTGTTCTGGGTGGGTTCGCCGCGTCAGTCTGCCCCATTGCCCTCGGTGGCCGGCTGCGGGTTCGTTGTGGCTGGTCGCACCCACGCGGCGGAGCCGCATATCCCATACAGCCCCGCGCCCCTGAGGGCCGGGGGCACCCGGCAGCGCCAAGCACCAGCAGCCGCTCCCCACGTGAGTCGTCGGACCTGCTCTGCCTCTCGCCGGTACCGCCGTAGTGCCTCGGCGTATCCGCCCGAAGTGTCGACACGTCGACCCCTACGCCTCAACACATCAGCCATGTACGTCCCTTGACACTGGTTTTCGGCCGCCCCGATACTCGACGGCAACGTTCACGTGAACGCTCACGAACTCCAAGGCGCTGTCGGCCCGAGCCCGGATCCATCCGCCGACATCGTTGTCTTCCAGCTTCACCCACCCGTCAGCGGGCCCGAGGGCGCCATGCCCTGGCCGAGCCGTGCCCGGAAAGTGAGTGCGCGCCCATGGACCATCGAACGATGACCCGCAGAAGGCTGCTGGGGGTCTCCCTGGGCGGCGCGGGCGCCGCTCTCCTGGGAATGTCGGGATGCGGGGCGAGCAGCGGCTCGGCCTCCGCGGGCACCGACCACCTCAGCCTCTGGTACTGGAAGGGCGCACTCAGCGACAAACTGCTCGCCACCGCCAAACGCGGCGTTCCCGGTATGCCGGGGCTGAAGGTGCGGGGCTCGCAGATCCCCGACGGCGACATCGACTCGAAGGTGCGCACCAGCCTCGCCGCCCGCGCCTACGTACCGGACATCACGGTCGCGAACTCCGACAACCTCGCCACGTTCTTCCCCGACGAGAACGAGTTCCTGGACCTCAGAACGCTTGGCGCGGAATCGGTCCGGGACAGCTACCTCGACTGGAAGTGGGAGAGCTGCTTCACCCCGTCGGGCCGGATGATCGGCTTCCCCCTCGACGCCGGCCCCACCGCGCTCTACTACCGCAGGGACCTCTTCCAGAAGGCCGGACTGCCCCACGAACCGGAGGACGTCGCCGAGGAGATCCCCACCTGGGAGAAGTTCATCGCCACCGGGCGGACACTGCGGGCGAAGGGGCCCGGCAAGCCGTACCTGGTGAGCAACATCGGCAACGTCTTCCAGCAGGCACTGCTCCAGAGCCCCAAGCAGTTCGTGGACGCCGACAACCGCTTCATCGGCGACCAGCAGCACATCCGGCGCGCCTGGGACCTCTCCGTGGAGATCCTCCGCCAGCGGCTCAGCGCCGGGATCACGGACGGGACACCCGACTTCAACGCGGCCATGAGCGGGGGCCGGGTCGCCACCATGACCACCGCGGTGTGGGCCATCAACGGGCTGAAGGACACCGCGCCGAAGACCTCCGGGACCTGGCGGCTGACCACCATGCCGGACGGCCCGGCCAACTACGGCGGCTCGTACCTGACCCTGACCCGCTACTGCCGGGACCCGGAGGGCGCCTTCGCCTTCCTGAAGTGGCTGCTCAGCCCGGCGAACCAGCTCAAGAGCTACCAGGAGATGGCCCTGTTCCCCACCACCCCGGCCTCCTACGCCGACCCCGCGATGCACACGCCCGACCCCTTCTTCGGCGGTCAGCAGCCCATCGATGTCTTCGGCCCGGCCGCCCAGAAGGCCCCGGTCGTCTACTTCAGCCCGTACGAGGACAGCGCCAAGATCCCGTTCTTCCAGGAGCTGACCAACGTGGAAATGCTCGGCAAGAACCCCGACAGGGCCTGGCGGGACGCGGTGAACACCGCCGCGACCACGCTGTCCCGACTGGGGGTGAGCTGACATGGCCACGGTTCTCGACCCGGCCGGCGCGCCGGCGGCGGAAGAGCGGCGGGCCGCCCGCCGCGGCCGGTCCACCGCCCCGGGCGGACGCGGACGCCATGTCCCGCCGCTCCTCGCCGTCTCCCCGTTCTATGTGCTGTTCGCCGTCTTCGGCACCTTCCCGGTGCTCTACTCCCTCTATCTGTCCTTCCAGGACTGGGACGGCATCGGCGACATGCGGTTCGTCGGCCTCAAGCAGTACGGCTGGCTGCTCCAGGACTCGGTGTTCTGGCACTCGGTGGTCAACACCTTCGAGATCTGGTTCCTGTCCACGGTGCCGATGCTGTTCCTCGCCCTGGTGCTCGCGTTCCTGCTGCACTCGCAGGTCCGCTTCAGCGGCGCGTTGCGGGTCGCGTACTTCATCCCCAACGTCACCTCGATGGTTGCCATGACCATCGTCTTCGGCTCGGTCTTCGCCCAGGCGGGCCTGGCCAACTCGGTGCTGCGGGCCGTCGGCCTCGACGGTGTCGGCTGGCTGTCCTCGGAGTGGGGCATCAAGTCGTCCGTCGCCATCATGATCATCTGGCGGTGGGTCGGCTACAACGCCCTGATCTTCCTGGCGGGCCTCCAGGCCATCCCCACCGAACACTTCGAGGCCGCCCGCGTCGACGGCGCGAACAGCTGGCAGACCCTCTTCCGGGTCGTGGTGCCGCAGCTGCGCCCGGTGATCCTCTTCGCCGCCGTCACGTCCACCATCAACGGCCTGCAGATCTTCACCGAGTCCCAGGTGCTCTTCCAGTCGACCGACGTCGGAACCACGGGCGGACCGGGCCAGGAAGGGATGACCATCGTGCTCTATCTGTGGCAGAAGGCATTCAAGGAGCACCAGTTCGGCTACGGGGCGGCCATGGGCTGGCTCCTCTTCGCGATCATCGCGATCTTCACGATCGTCAACTGGCGGCTGGTGTCGGGCTCCGACCGCGACGACGACCGCCGGTCCGGCATCGCCGGTCTGCTGCGACGCAAGGGGGTCCGCAATGGCCGCTGACGAGAGGACGACCGGCAACGCGGGCCTCGGCATCGGCTCCGGCAGCAGGCTCACCCGGATCTGCGTGCGGGTGGCGCTGCTCCTGGGCGTGCTGATCTCGCTGTTCCCCTTCTACTGGCTGGTGGTGATGGCTTCCGGCACCACCCAGGACATCTACCGCTACCCGCCCAAGCTCGTGCCGGGCCCGCACCTGCTGGACAACATGCGGAGGGTGCTCGACACCGTCGATTTCTTCGGTTCCCTCTTCAACACGATCGTCGTCGCCGTGCTCGGGACCGCGCTGGTGCTGTTCTTCGACTCGCTGGCCGCGTTCGCCTTCGCCAAGTACGAGTTCCCGGCCAAGAAGTTCCTCTTCGGGATGCTCCTGGTCACGTACATGATTCCCGCCCAGCTCTCCCTGGTGCCGCAGTTCGTCACCATGGCCGAGTTCGGGTGGGCCGGTTCGCTGAACGCACTGATCATTCCCAGTGCTGCCAACGCCTTCGGCATCTTCTGGATGCGTCAGTACGCCCAGAACTCGCTGCCCGACGAACTGCTGGACGCCGGGCGGATCGACGGCGCCGGCTTCTTCCGGCTGTACTGGACGGTGGCACTGCCGCTCTTCCGCCCGGCCCTCGCCTTCCTCGGCATCTTCACCTTCATCGGCCTCTGGAACGACTACATCTGGCCCCTGGTCGTCATGATCAACCCGGACAAGGTCACCCTCCAGGTCGCCCTCGCGAACCTCAACACCCTGTACAACTCCGACTACTCCCTCGTGATGGCCGGGGCGCTGATGAGTGTGATCCCGCTGATCGTCGTGTTCCTGATCGGGGCGCGGCACTTCCTGAGGGACCTGGCCGCGGGGGCGACGAAGATGTAGCGGTACGGCGACTCGAACGGACGCGGAGCATTACGCGCCGGGCGCCCCCGCTGCGGGGGCGCCCTGGACGTCGTAGGGGCGGGTCGGCTACAGCGACTTGGCAGCCGGCTTCACCATCCCCCTCACCGTGCGGGACTTCACGAATTCGCCCATCGCCGTCATCTCCCACTCGCCGGAGAACTGGCGGATCATCTTCGCCATCATCACACCGGTCTGCGCCTCGGCGCTGGTGAGGTCGAAGCGGACCAACTCCTCGCCGGTCGCCGCGTCCAGGAGACGGCAGTAGGCCTTGGCGACCTCGGTGAACTTCTGCCCGGAGAAGGAGTTGACCGTGAAGACCAGTCCGCTGACCTCCTGAGGAAGACGGCCGAGGTCGACCGTGATCACCTCGTCGTCGCCTCCGCCCTCACCCGTGAGGTTGTCGCCGGCGTGCCGGACCGCGCCGTTCAGGATCTGGAGCTTGCCGAAGTAGCAGCTGTCGAGGTGGTTGCGCTGCGGGCCGTACGCGATGACCGAGGCGTCCAGGTCGATGTCCTTGCCCCGGTACGCCGGCTCCCAGCCGAGGCCCATCTTGACCTGGGAGAGGAGCGGGCGTCCGCCCTTGACCAGGGACACCGTCTGGTTCTTCTGGAGGCTGACGCGCCCCTTGTCGAGGTTGATCTTGCCGGTGCCCGGAGGCGGGGTGGCGGGTGCCGGGGGCGCGGCCGGAGCCGGGGGTGCCGTGACGCGGGGGTCCATGGACGGGGCGGCCGGCGCCTGAGCGGGCACGGGTGTGGGGGCGGGGGCCGCCGGTTCCTCCACCGTCACGCCGAAGTCCGTCGCGATGCCCGCCAGGCCGTTGGCGTACCCCTGGCCGACCGCTCGGGCCTTCCACGCGCCGTTGCGCAGGTAGATCTCGACGACCACCAGGGCCGTCTCCGTGCCGAGCTGGGGCGGGGTGAAGGTGGCCAGGACGGAGTTGTCGTCCGCGTTGCGAACGGTCGCCGTGGGTTCGATGCCCTGGAAGGTCTGGCCCGCCGCGTCCGGGCTCGCGGTGACCACGATCTTCTCGATGCCCGGGGGGACGGCGGTGGTGTCGACCATGATCGCGTCGGGGCTGGTGCCGCCGCCGGAGCGGTACGTCACGCCGGGGCCGCTCGGCTGGTTGTAGAAGATGAAGTCGTCGTCGGAGCGCACCTTGCCGTCGGCGGTGAGCAGCAGGCCCGATACGTCGAGCCGCACGGGGGCGGCGACGTCCACCGTCACGCGGGCGGTGGCGAGAAGGATGTTCGAGCCGGGGGTCATAGCTGTCATGACCCGTGAACGATCCAGCCCGCTTTACCGTTCCCTTACCCACGCTTGCCCGGGGGCCGTTCGGGTCAGTTGGGGGGAGTGGAGGTTGTGGGGTGCGGGCGGCTGGACCCAGGGATTCCTTCGCCCCCGCCGCCCCTACCCGTCC
>NZ_VMNX01000142.1 GCF_009377235.1 Streptomyces acidicola | reverse complement strand
GCCTCGTCCTCAAACGCCGGACGGGCTGGGGGTGCCTGGCCGCCCACCTAGCACGTAGCACGTAGCCAGCGTCGATCGCACCCTTCCAGCGCCACCCGGCGGTGGTGCCTACTGCTGCGGGTGGTGGGGCGGGATCGGGGGGAGGTCGCCCGTCGTCTCGTACGTCGACAGCATGTCGATGCGGCGGACGTGGCGTGCGTCGCCGGAGAAAGGCGTGTTGAGGAAGGTCTCGACGAACTTCGTCGCCTCCTCCTGGGTGTGCATGCGCGCGCCCACCGCGATGACGTTGGCATCGTTGTGCTCGCGTCCCAGCGAAGCGGTCTCCACGCTCCAGGCGAGGGCCGCACGGACGCCCTTCACCTTGTTCGCCGCGATCTGCTCCCCGTTCCCGGAGCCGCCGATCACGATGCCGAGGGACCCTGCGTCGGCGGCCGTCTTCTCGGCGGCACGCAGGCAGAACGGCGGGTAGTCGTCCTGGGCGTCGTAGATGTGGGGCCCGCAGTCGACGGGCTCGTGGCCGGCGGCCTTGACCCACTCGACGAGGTGGTTCTTCAGTTCGTAGCCGGCGTGATCCGAGCCGAGGTAGACGCGCATGATCCGAGTGTGACACGCCGGTTTCGCCGTCGCCCGCCGGGGGGCAGGCAGCGAAAACAGGAGTCATGGAGGGCCCCACCTGGGGGCAGATGCCACGAGACACACGACCGAAGACGCGCGCCGGACATCACAGATGTCCGGCCCCGTACCCTCCAGCGGCGCAAAGGAAATACCCCCATGACCTCGCAGCCGACCACGACAACGAAGGCCGGAAGCGGCCCGGGCGGCCACGGAGAGCCCGGCGGCGGGCTCCAGGCCGGGCTCAAGAACCGTCATCTGTCCATGATCGCCATTGGTGGCGTCATCGGCGCCGGCCTCTTCGTGGGGTCCAGCTCCGGTATCGCCACCGCCGGCCCCGGCATCCTCCTGTCGTACGCGCTCGTGGGGACGATGGTCGTCCTCGTGATGCGGATGCTCGGCGAGATGTCGGCCGCCAACCCGACGTCCGGGTCCTTCTCCGCCCACGCCGACCGCGCGCTCGGGCGCTGGGCCGGATTCTCGATCGGCTGGCTGTACTGGTTCTTCTGGGTCGTCGTGCTCGCCGTGGAGGCCACCGCCGGGGCCGAGATCCTCGAAGGGTGGATGCCCGACGTACCGCAGTGGGGGTGGGCGCTCATCGTGATGGTGGTGCTGACCGCCACCAACCTCGTCTCGGTCGGCTCGTACGGCGAGTTCGAGTTCTGGTTCGCGGGGATCAAGGTCGTCGCGATCGCCGCGTTCATCGTCGTCGGCGGGCTCGCCGTCTTCGGGGTGCTGCCGGGTGTCGACGCAGGGAAGGCCGGGCTGTCCAACCTCACCGACCACAGCGGCTTCCTGCCGAACGGTCCGGGCGCGATCCTCATCGGCGTACTGCTCGTCGTCTTCTCCTTCATGGGCACCGAGATCGCCACACTGGCGGCCGGTGAGTCGGAGGACCCGCGGAAGTCGGTCACCAAGGCCACCAACAGCATCATCTGGCGCATCGGCGTCTTCTACCTCGGCTCGATCTTCGTCGTGGTGACACTGCTGCCGTGGAACGACCCGTCCATCAAGGACAAGGGCTCGTACGTCGCCGCCCTGGACTCCCTCGGCATCGCGCACGCCGGCCAGATCATGAACTTCATCGTGCTGACATCCGTGCTGTCCTGCCTCAACTCCGGTCTCTACACGGCCTCCCGGATGGCGTTCTCGCTCGGCGCACGCGGTGACGCGCCGAAGGCGTTCGCGCGGACGAACCCGCGCGGTGTGCCGATGGCGGCGATCCTCTCCTCGGTCGTCTTCGGGTTCGTGGCGGTCTTCTTCAACTACGCCTACCCGGAGTCCGTCTTCCTCTTCCTCGTCAACTCCTCCGGCGCCGTGGCCCTGTTCGTCTGGCTGGTGATCTGCTTCTCCCAGCTGCGGCTGCGCAAGGTCATCGAGCGCGAGGAGCCGGAGAAGCTGGTCGTCCGGATGTGGCTGTACCCGTACCTGACCTGGGCGACCATCGCGCTGATCCTGTTCGTCCTGGGCTACATGCTGACCGACACCGAGCACGGCAACCGCGACATCCTGCTGCTGTCGCTGCTGGTGGCGGCCGTCGTGGTCGGGGTCTCGCTGGTCAAGGAGAGGCTGCTGGGCGGCGGGCGGGCCACGGCCACGAAGCCGGAGACCTCGGCGACCGCGGAGGGCTTGGATACCTCGGATACCTCGGAGCGCTGAAACGCCGGGTTCACACGAGCGTGAGGCTGCCGCACGGGACAAAGCCGTACGCGAAAAGCTGACGGCAGATGTCAGGAAATCCAGCAACCATCGCCCCCAACCGGAAGGACGAAGGACCACGAGCCGACCTACCGGCGAGTCGGCCCACAAGAACCGAAGGACATACCCGTGACCTTGCAGGACCACAAGGGCCATAGGAACAACAAGGACCAGAAGGACCCCACCACGCACCGCCTCGTCTTCAGGCCCGGCGACGACGGTTACAAGGGCGAGGTCGCCGGCTTCCAGACCGGCCCGGCGCAGCGGCCCGCCGTGGTCTTCGCCGCGTCCTCGCCCGCCGATGTGGCCGCCGCGGTGGCGTACGCGGCGGCCGAGGGACTGCCGGTCGGTGTCCAGGCGACCGGGCACGGGCTGCCGGGGGCGGCCGAGGGTGGTGTGCTGATCACGACGAAGCGCATGGACGGCGTGACGATCGACGTCGAGGCGCGTACGGCACACATGCAGGCGGGGGTCCGCTGGGGCGGTGTCGTCGAGGCGGCCGCACCGTACCGGCTCGCCCCGTTGAACGGTTCCGCGCCGGGCGTGGGCGCCGTCTCGTACACGCTGAGCGGTGGACTGCCCCTCCTGGCCAGGGAGTTCGGATATGCGGCCGACCATGTGCGCTCCCTGGACGTGGTCACCGCCGACGGGCGGCTCCGTCACGTGACGCGGGAGTCGGACCCCGATCTGTACTGGGCGCTGCTCGGCGGCGGCCACAACTTCGGTGTCGTGACCGAGGTGGTGACCGGTCTCGTGCCGGTGGCGCGGCTGTACGGTGGCGCGCTCGACTTCGACGGGCGCGCGGTGGACCCGGAGGCCGTGCTGCGGGCGTACGAGCGCTGGACGCGGACCGTGCCCGTGACGCTGACCTCGTCTTTCGCCGCGGTCGCGTATCCGGACGTCCCGGCGCTGCCGCCGCACCTGCGCGGCCGGTACGTCATCTCGGTGCGGGTCGTGTACACCGGACCCGGCACCGATGGGGAGCGGCTGGTCGCCCCGCTGCGGGCGTTGGGTCCGGCGCTGAGGGACACGCTGCGGGAGATGCCGTACACCGAGAGCCACACCGTCCACAGCGACCCGGACGTCCCGCACACGTACTACGGGGACAGCGCGGTACTGAGCGGTCTGGACGTGGCCGCTGCCGCCGAGGTGCTGTCGCGCACCGGCCCGGAGGTGTCCCCGATGTGTGTGGTGCAGATCAACCACCTGGGCGGAACGCTGGCCGCCAAGGCACCGAACTCCGTGCCGCACCGGGAGGGACGGTTCCTCGTGCGGCTGGTGGCGATGGCCGGGCGTGAGGCGGCGCGTGAGGTGCTGGACCCTGCGTTCGCGGTCCTCTCGCCGTGGACCGTCGGGCGCGCGCTCAACTTCGTGTTCGGCGCGGACGACCGTACGGAGGGGCTGTACGACGCGGAGACGCGGCTGCGGCTTGCCGCGCTGAAGGCGAGGTACGACCCGAGCGGCATGTTCCGGCGGAACTACACGATCGAGCCGGTCCGGGACCGGGAAAGGGCCTGAGAACGGGAAGGGCCCTGCCGCGCGGTGCGGCAGGGCCCTTGCGCCGGGCGGAGCGGATCGCTCACTTGCGGCCGATGGAGCGGATCGCTCCCTTACGGCCGGCGGAGCGGATCGCTCACTTGCGGTCGGCGAGCTTCCAGGCCGTGGGCAGCGCGCCCATCGCCAGCGCGGCCTTCAGGGCGTCGCCGATCAGGAACGGGGTGAGGCCGGCCGCGATGGCGGCGGTCAGCGACATGTCGGCGACGAGGGCCAGGTACGGCACGCCGATCGCGTAGATGATCAGCTCGCCGACGGCCATGGTGCCCGCCATGCGCAGCACCGAGCGGTCACCGCCGCGCCGGGCCAGCGCACCCACGACGGTGGCGGCCAGCAGCATGCCGAGGACGTAGCCGAAGGACGGCGCGGCGTAGCCCGAACCGCCTTCCGCGAACCACGGCATCCCGGCCATGCCCACCAGCGCGTACAGGGCGAGCGACAGGAACCCGCGGCCCGCGCCCAGCGCCGTACCCACGAGGAGCGCCGCGAAGGTCTGGCCGGTCACCGGCACCGGGGAGCCCGGCACCGGCACCGCGATCTGGGCGGCGATTCCGGTGAGTGCGGCGCCGCCGAGCACGAGCGCGACGTCGCGGACGCGGGACGCGGGCAGCAGGTCGGCGAGGACTTCGCCGGGGCGGCGGGCGGATGTGGCGGCGGCAATGGTCATGACGGGGGCTCACTCCGGCGATGGAGGCGGTCGGGGACACGGTGACGCTATCCCAGGGCCCTGGACGCGATCACCGTCAGCGCTCGACAAAGCGAACAGCGCGCGCTTGATGTGCTCCCCACAAAGGAGGTGACTTACACACGCTCCGGGGTGACGCCGGTCACTGAGGTGGAGAGACAGCTCGGGGAGGTCGGGGGGCGGGCGGGAACTGTAGGGTTCCTCCAAACAACCGGCGTGAGCGAGTCATCACGTTCCGTGGCCCGGCTGTCCGCATGGTGGGCGGGCTTCTCATGTGGCGCGTTGGGCGCCCAGACTGTCGGCGTTTTGCCCACTCGCACCCATTCGCTACCAAGGGGCCATGACACCCATGTCCGGCAGCACCCTCGACTCCGCGCGGGAGACCCCTGCCGCGGACGTCCCTCTCTCCCACGGCCTCAAACAGCGTCATCTGTCGATGATCGCGCTGGGCGGGGTGATCGGCGCGGGCCTGTTCGTCGGGTCCGGGGCGGGCATCGCCGCCGCCGGGCCGTCGATCGTCGTCGCGTACGCGCTCTCCGGTCTGCTCGTCATGCTGGTGATGCGGATGCTCGGCGAGATGTCGGCCGCGTATCCGTCGTCCGGCTCCTTCTCGGCGCATGCCGAGCGCGCCCTCGGCCCGTGGGCGGGCTTCACCGCCGGCTGGTCCTTCTGGGTCCTGCTCTGCACGGCCGTCGGCCTGGAGGGCATCGGCGCCGCGAAGATCGTGACCGGCTGGCTGCCCGACACGCCCGAGTGGGGGTGGGTGGCGCTGTTCATGGTGGTGTTCCTCGTCACGAACCTGGCCGCCGTGAAGAACTTCGGCGAGTTCGAGTTCTGGTTCGCCGCGCTCAAGGTCGGCGCGATCAGCCTGTTCCTGGTCCTCGGCGTGCTCGCGGTCGCCGGAGTCCTGCCGGGCACGGACTCCCCCGGCCTCTCCCGCCTCACCGGCGAGGGCGGCTTCCTGCCGAACGGCAGCGAGGGCCTCGTCATCGGGCTGCTCGCCTCGGTGTTCGCGTACGGCGGTCTGGAGACGGTCACCATCGCGGCGGCCGAGTCGGAGGACCCGGTCCGTGGTGTCGCCCGTGCGGTCCGTACGGCGATGTGGCGCATCGCGCTCTTCTACATCGGCTCGATGGCGGTCGTCGTCACCCTCGTCCCGTGGAACGCGAAGGCCGTCGTCGACAAGGGCCCGTACGTCGCCGCCCTCGAACACATCGGCATCCCGGGCGCCGCCCAGGTGATGAACGTGGTCGTCCTCGTGGCCCTGCTGTCGGCCATGAACGCCAACATCTACGGTTCCTCGCGCATCGCGTACTCGCTGGTGGCACGGGGACAGGGCCCGAAGGCGCTGGCGCGGGTCTCCCGCGGGGTGCCGCGGGCCGCGGTCCTGGCCTCCTGCGTGTCCGGTTTCGTCTGCGTGGTGCTGAGCTACTGGCGGCCGGACGACGTCTTCCCCTGGCTGCTGAACATGATCGGCGCCGTGATCCTGGTCGTCTGGGTGTTCATCGCCGTCTCGCAGCTGCGGCTGCGCCGCAGGCTGGAGCGGGAAGCCTCGGAGAAGCTGGTCGTGCGGATGTGGGCGTTCCCGGCGCTGACGTGGGTCGCGCTCGCGGGGATGGCGGCGATCTTCGTCCTGATGGCTCGGGAGCCGGGCACCCGGGTGCAGCTGTACGCGACGGGCGGGATGACGCTGGTTCTGGCGGCGCTCGGGTACGCGCGGCAGAGGGCTCGCGCCAAGAGCTGATCGGCCGGCGGACGTATTGCCGTTCGCCGCCCGGCAGAGGTGGGAAACGTCCTGCCCGTGATCGTCTTCTCTCTCACGCTGACCGGGCAGGCGGAGAAACAGGTGGGCCCCCGCGAGAACGTGACTCGCGGGGGCCCACCCGTACGGGAGCCCGAAGGACGTCAGAGGTTGCTGAAGTCCGGGCCCTTGGTACGGGTGCGCTTGATCTCGTAGAAGCCCGGGATCGAGGCGACCATGAGGGTGCCGTCCCAGAGCTTGGCGGCCTCCTCGCCCTTGGGGGCCGGGGTGACGACCGGGCCGAAGAAGGCGATCTGCTCGCCGTCGGAGCCGGGGACCGCGATGACCGGGGTGCCGACCTCCTGGCCGACCTTCTCGATGCCCTCGTTGTGGGAGGCGCGCAGTTCGGGCTCGTACGGGGTGGAGTCCCAGTGGTCCATCAGGGACTCGGGCAGGCCCACGTCCTTCAGCGCCCGGGCGACGACCTCCTTCTCGATGCCCTCGCCCTGGTTGTGGATGCGGGTGCCGAGCGCGGTGTAGAGGTCGCCGAGCACCTCGGCGCCGTGCTCCTGCTCCGCGGCGATGACCACCCGTACGGGACCCCACGCCTTGGTCTGGAGCATCTCGCGGTAGTTCTCTGGCAGCTCGTCCAGCTTGTTCTCGTTGAGGACCGCGAGGCTCATCAGATGCCAGCGGACCTCGATGTCCCGGACCTTCTCCACCTCCAGGACCCACCGCGAGGTCATCCAGGCCCACGGGCACAGCGGGTCGAACCAGAAGTCGACGGGGGTCTTGCCGGAGGTTGCCCCGGAGGACTGCTCGGACATGGCTCTCCTAGAAAGTGGCCAAGGGGTCGTTTTCCCTGGGCAACACCGGCGCACGCCCGCACCATTCCCACGCCCCGCCCCACGATGTGGGCACTGCGCCCCGCTGTCCGGTCCCGGGGGCGCATGGCAGGATCGGCCTGTCCGTATGCCGAACACCACCTGTAGGGAGTGCCGCCCGTGCCCGGTGAGAATCTGTCCCGCGACGAGGCCCAGGAGCGGGCCGCGCTGCTGTCCGTCGACGGGTACGAGGTGTCGCTCGACGTGCGCTCCGCCGTGGGCGGCACAGGCGGCGAACCGCGCACGTTCCGTTCGGTCACCACGATCCGCTTCCGCTGCTCCGACCCGGGCGCCACCAGCTTCGCCGACCTGGTCGCGCCGAGCGTGACGGCGCTCTCCCTCAATGGAAGGGACCTGGACCCGAGCGAGGTCTTCGACGGTGCGCGGATCGTCCTGGAGGACCTGGCGGCCGACAACGAGCTCGTCGTCGACGCCCAGTGCGCCTACTCGCGCACCGGCGAGGGGCTGCACCGCTTCGTCGACCCCGAGGACGGCGAGGTCTACCTCTACACCCAGTACGAGCCGGCCGACTCCCGCCGTGTCTTCGCGAACTTCGAGCAGCCCGACCTGAAGGCGCCCTTCCGTTTCGAGGTGCGGGCGCCGGAGGGCTGGACGGTCTGGAGCAACGGGGCCGGCGAGCAGCAGGACGGGGTGTGGCGGTTCGCGGAGACCAAGCCGATCTCGACGTACATCACGGCGGTCGTGGCGGGGCCGTACCACTATGTGACGGACACATACGAGCGGACCTTCGAGGACGGTACGCGGCTGGAGATCCCCCTCGGCGCGATGTGCCGCAAGGGTCTCGCCCCCTACTTCGACGCCGACGACGTCTTCCTCGTCACGAAGCAGGGCCTGGACTTCTTCCACGACCACTTCGACTACCCGTACCCCTTCGGGAAGTACGACCAGGCCTTCGTGCCGGAGTACAACCTCGGCGCGATGGAGAACCCGGGGCTCGTCACGTTCCGCGAGGAGTTCATCTTCCGGGGCAAGGTCACGCAGGCGTCGTACGAGCGGCGGGCGAACGTCATCCTGCACGAGATGGCGCACATGTGGTTCGGCGACCTGGTGACCATGGTGTGGTGGGACGACCTGTGGCTGAAGGAGTCCTTCGCGGACTTCATGGGCACCTTCTCGATGGTCGAGGCGACCCGGTTCACCGACGGCTGGATCACCTTCGCCAACAACCGCAAGTCCTGGGCGTACCGCGCCGACCAGCTGCCCTCCACACACCCCGTCACGGCCGACATCCGTGACCTTCAGGACGCGAAGCTCAACTTCGACGGCATCACCTACGCCAAGGGTGCCTCGGTGCTGAAGCAGCTCGTCGCGTACGCCGGGCGGGACGCCTTCCTGGAGGGCGCGCGGCGGTACTTCAAGCGGAACGCGTACGGCAACACGCGCCTGGGTGACCTGCTGTCGGTGCTGGAGGAGACGTCCGGGCGGGACATGGGCGGCTGGGCGCGTTCCTGGCTGCAGACGGCCGGCGTGAACTCGCTGACCCCGCAGGTGCTGCTGGACGCGGACGGGCGCGTGGCCGAGCTGGCCGTGCTGCAGGAGGCGGCGGAGTCACACCCCCGGCTGCGGCCGCACCGGGTGGCCATCGGCCTGTACCGGCGCGGGCAGGAGCGCGCGCTGGAACGGTACGCCCAGGCCGAGACGGACGTCGACGGTGCGCGTACGGTCGTGGCGGAGCTGGCCGGCACCGAGGCACCGGAGCTGGTGCTGGTCAACGATGCCGACCTGACGTACTGCAAGACCCGCTTCGACGACACGTCTCTGGCGACGCTGCGCGCCGCTCTCGGCAACATGACCGACCCGCTGGCGCGGGCCCTGTGCTGGTCGGCGCTGTGGAACATGACGCGGGACGCGCTGCTGCCGGCACGGGAGTTCATCGACCTGGTGCTGAAGTTCGCGGGCAGGGAGTCCGACATCGGTGTCCTGCAGATGCTGCACGCGTGGGCCGAGTCGGCGCTGACGCACTACGCGGCGCCTCAGTGGCGGGAACAGGGCTCCCGGCTGCTCACGCAGCACGCGGTGCTGGAGCTGTACGCCGCCGAGTACGGCAGCGAGCACCAACTGGCGTGGGCACGGTTCTTCGCCCGGGTGACCGACCAGCCGGGCTTCCAGCTGCTGACGGGCCTGCTCGACGGTACGGCGACGGTCGACGGACTCCAGGTCGACCAGGAGCTGCGCTGGGCGCTCCTGGACACGCTGGCCACGCACGGCGTCGTCGGCGAGAAGGAGCTGGCCGCCGAGCTGGCCCGCGACGACACGGCGTCCGGCAAGCGGCACCAGGTCCGCTGCCTGGCCGCCCGCCCCTCGGCCGCGGTGAAGGCGCAGGCGTGGGCGTCGGTGGTGGAGTCGGACACGCTGTCCAACGCCCTGGTCGAGGCGACGATCGCGGGCTTCGGCCGGCCGTCCCAGCGGGAGCTGACGGCGCCGTACGCGGAGAAGTACTTCGCGGCGATCGAACGGGTCTGGGCCCAGCGGTCGATCCAGATCGGTATGCACGTGGTGAGCGGGCTGTTCCCGTCGTTGCAGGACTCCCCGGCCACGCTGGACGCCACCGACGCCTGGCTGTCGGCCCACGAGGACGCGCCGCCGGCCCTGCGGAGGCTGGTCCTGGAGGCACGGGACGACCTGGCGCGGTCACTGCGGGGCCAGGCGTGTGACGCGGCGGCGGCGAAGTAGCCGTCGGCCAGCCGTACTTGGGGGCACCGCAGGTTGACGCGGTGCCCCCTTCGCGCGGTTACGAAATTCAGGTATTCGGAGCCGTAACCTTTACAGTTCCCCATCCGGACCAGCCACTCTCGGCACTCGAACGTGCGTACTTTAGGGCTGCCTTGTCCTCATATGGCGACGAGCGTGTAACAGCGGTTCAAGGGCCGGTCGCACACGGGAATCTGCGGGTCATGAACAACACCCCGCTCTCCCCCCACTCCCACCCGCTGCACCGCCTCGCCGACCTCCGGGGCCGTGTGCGGACCACCGCCCAGCTGCGCGGCCTCGGCGTCACGCAGGCCGAGACGAGCGAGCAGTGCCGCCCCGGCGGGCCCTGGCAGCAGATCCTGCCGGGCGTGTACCTGCTCCACCCCGGCGCGGCCACGCCTCAGGAGCGCCTCCAGGCGGTCCTGCTGTACGCGGGCCGCTCCCACGACGCGGCCGGGGTGCCCGCGCAACCGGGCGCCGACAAGCCGCACGGCCGCGCCCCGGACGCGGTGATCACAGGCCTGGCCGCCCTCGCCCTGCACGGTTTCGCCTCGGCTCCCTCGCTGCTCTCCCTGGACCACGTCGACGTCCTCGTCCCGCGTCTGCGCCGGCTGCGCTCCACGGGCTGCGCACGCGTCCTCCGCACGCCCGCGCTTCCCGTCCCGGTCCACATCGCGGGCCTCCCGGTCGCACCGGTTCCGCGGGCCCTGGCCGACGCGGTGGCGGGCCTGGCCGACGCGAGTGCCGTACGCCGGCTGCTGACGGAGGCGGTGCGCGCCGGTCATGCCGAACCGTCCGCGGTGGTCCGGGAGCTGTCCCGGGCGCGGCTGCTGAACCGCCCGCACGTGGTGGGCGCGGTCGACTCCCTCCTGGCCGAGGGCCGCGCGCTCGCCGAGGACCTGCTGCTCCGCATGGTCGAGGAGCACGGCCTCCCCGACCCTGTCTGGAACGTGGACCTGCGATTGCCCGGCGGCCCCCACCTGGGCGGCCTCGACGCGTACTGGCCGGAGCACGCGGTGGCCGTGGAGCTGGACACCCGGGGCCCCCGCCACGACGAGGACGCCCTCGGGTCGGAGTACGCCCGCAAGCGCGAGGCGCTGGAGCGCCTGGGCATCACGGTCGTCCACATCACCCCGAGGAAGCTCCGCGAGTCCCTGGAGCAGCAGGCCGCGATCCTCCGCACGGCCCTGATGGCCTCGGCGGACCGTGAGCCGGCGGCGTACGTCGTGGTGCTCCCCCGCTGAGCGGTCCACGCGCGCTGGGCATCGGGCGCCGGTATCAGGAGGGGAGCGCAGGGGCCGCCGAAGTGGATTCGGCGGCCCCTACGGATGACCTCGGCGTTCGCGGACTGCGGGCCTTGCCTGCGTCGTGCGCCCGGCGCACGCTGGTCTTATGGGTGTGCGACGGGACGGCCCCACGCTCATCACGTCCGTGCAGCGGGCCTTCCGCCTGCTGGAGGCGGTGAGCGCGCACGAGAACGGTGCACCGGCGAAGCAACTGGCGCACGACGCGAGGCTGCCCCTGGCCACCGCCTATCACCTGCTGCGGACGCTGCTCCACGACGGATACGTGCGCAAGCTGGAGGACGGCGGCTTCGTCCTGGGCGACCGGCTGGAGACGCTGCACATCACGGGCCGCGGGCAGGCGCAGCTCAGCCGGGTCCGTCCCACGCTCGCCGCACTGCGGGACGAGCTCACGACCGCCGCCTACCTCACCTTCTACGAGGAGGGCGAGATCCGGGTCGCGGAGATCGTCGACGGCCCCAAGGCGCCGCGGGTCGACATCTGGGTGGGCTTCGAGGAGGCCGGGCACGCCACCGCGCTGGGCAAGTCCGTACTGCGGGAACTCGACGACGACTCCCGCAGGGACTACCTCGCCCGGCACCCTCTCGTCGACCTCACCCCGCGGACCGTCACCAGCCCTCCGGAGCTGCTCCGGCAGCTCGACTCCTCACCCGTGGCGCCGGCCGTCACGGACCTGGAGGAGTACGCCGTCGGCACGGTCTGCATCGCCGTGCCCGTCTACAGCGGGGACACGCTCGGCTCGCTCGGCGTCTCCCTGCGGGCGGAGCGCAGCCCTCAGATCGAGGAGATGCGGGCTCGGCTGATCCCGACCGCGTGTCGCGTGACCAGGAGTCTTTCGTTCACTATCTGAAAATCTCCTCCTTGCAACTTTCCGCCCGAACCTTTTTCCTGGACGAAAGGGACAAATCAGGAGTGCGTCTCGCACACCACGCACAGGTGAGGACTGCGGACACAGCATGAGCGAGGCCCGAGACCATGCCGGCGGCGGCCGGCGGCCGGCACGGCCGTTCAGGAAGCGAGGAGCAGATCCCGGGGCGTCGGCCCGGAAAAGCACTGCCGCACGGGTGGCCGCGGGCACGCCCGTGCTGCCCGTGCTGATCGTGTCCGTCGTCGTGATCGTCGGACTCCTCGGCGGAGGGGGGAGGATACTGCTGCCCCTGCTCGCTGCCGGGCCGGCGCTGGCCGCCACCACCTGCGGACCGCACGGAGTCCTCTGTATCGGCCTCCTCGCCACCGGGCTGGGCACGACGCTCGGTATCCATGACAGCGCCCCGAACCGCGAGCTGGCAGCCGTGCTCTCCGCGCTGACGGTCGTCACCCTGGCGAGCAGCCTGTCCAGCTCAGTGCTCAGACGTCGCGAACGGGTGCTCGCGGCCGTCCGTTCGGTCGCCGAGGCCGCCCAGCACGCGCTGCTCAAACCCGTACCGGACAGGGTCGGACCGTTCGAGGTGGCCGTGCGCTACAGCGCTGCGGCGGCGGAGGCCCGTATCGGCGGGGATCTCTACGCGCTCGTGCCCACCCCGTACGGGGTCAGGCTGATCGTCGGCGATGTGCGCGGCAAGGGTCTGCCGGCCGTGGAGACCGCCGCACTCGTGCTCGGTGTCTTCCGGGAGGCCGCCTACGACGAGCCCGATCTCCTCGCCGTCGTCGGCAGGATCGAGCGGAGCCTGACACGCAACCTCGACAGCGACGACTTCGTCACCGCCGTGGTCGCCGGATACCCGCAGGCAGGGCAGCTGGAGCTGGTCAACTGCGGACACGCGCCCCCGTTGCTGGTCCGCGCGTCCGGCGGCGTCGTGGCGGCGGAGCCCACCCATCCGGCTCCGCCGCTCGGGCTCCGCGCCCTCACGAGCGAGACCCCCAGCCTCCAGGTGCTGCCCTTCGGCCGAGGGGACCAGCTGCTGCTCTACACCGACGGGGTCACCGAGGCCCGCGACCACGGCGGTGAGTTCTATCCGCTCGCCGAAGGGCTGGCGCGCCACGTCTCCGACGAGCCGGCAGGCACCCTCACCGCGCTGCACGACGAACTGCTGGAGCACGTGGGCGGCCGGCTGCACGACGACGCGGCGCTGCTCCTGCTCCGTAAGCCGCCCGTGCCGGAACCGGCGGTGTCCTGAGCGCGGGCGCCGCGCCGCCCCGGCTCTACTTGCCGCAGAACTCCGCCTCGATCACCGCATCGCTGTCGCCCGACCAGTCCCCGTTGAAGTTGAAGGCGAGGGAGTGGCGGCCGTCGGCCGTCGTCACCGCGACCGTGAGGGTGCCTTTGGTGTCGCCTCCGTGGCCCCAGACATGGACTCCGCAGCTCAGCTCGACGTCGGTGAGGCCCAGGCCGTAGCGCCGCTTCGGGTCGCCGGTGTCGACCGTGGCCGTCAGCTCCTTCTGCTGCTTCTCGGGGAGCAGGCGCCCGCGCACGAGTGCCGCGTAGAAGCGGCTGAGGTCCGCCGAGTCGGAGATCATGTTGCCTCCCCCGTAGGCGATTGTGGGGTTCCACTCGGTGACGTCGTAGGTCGGGCCGGTGGCGGTTTGGGCGAGTTTGCCGTACGCCCGGCTGCTGGGGCGGGGCATCGTGGGGTCCGTGCGGGGGACGCTCGTGGCGCCCAGGCCGAGGGGCTTGATGATGCGGGCGTCGATCTCGTCGCCGTACCAGTGGCCCGTGACCTTCTCGATCACCATGCCGGCCAGGACGTAGTTCGTGTTCGAGTAGTTCCATGACGTGCCGGGGGTGAAGTCGGGCTCGTTCTTCATGGCGTACCCCACGAGGTCGTCCGGGGTCAGCGTGTCGTAGCGGTGCTTGAAGAAGCCGTCCTTCGTGGAGTACCTCTCGACGTAGGTCTTGTCCTTGGTGACGTTGAAGATCCCGCTGGTGTGGTTGAGGAGCTGACGGAGCGTGACCTTCCTGCCGTCGTGGCCGTGGCCGCGGACCACGCCCGGCAGCCACTTCTCCACCGTGTCGTCCAGCGACAGCTCTCCGTCCGCCTCCAGCTGGAGCATGACCGTCGCCACGAACGTCTTGGTGATGCTGGCGACGCGGTAGTGGTCCTCGGTCGAACGCGGCTTGCCCGTCCTGAGGTCGCCCACGCCCGACGTGGCCCTCCATACGCCGTGGGCGTCCTTCGCCTGTGCGGTGACGCCCGGGACGCCGTCCCGCACGGCGGCGTCCATGGCCTCCTTGGTCGCGCTGTGGCGGTGCCCCACGTGTCCGGCCGGAGCCGCGAACGCCGGGACGGCCAGCGTCGCCGCCACGGTCACCGCCGTCGCCGCCATCAGTCCCGTCCGGAGTGTTCCCCTGCGTACTGCCATGTCTCCCCCTTGGTGGCCGGTGATCCCGGTGATCCGGTGATCAGGTGACCCGGTCGGGGGGAGAGACATGAGACGCCTGTGTGAGGGTTGAAGTACCTTTGGGCGGTTGAGCCGGTTTCGGTCAGGTCGTTCAGGTTGTTCAGGTCGCTCACGGCGTCGGGGCGTTCAGGCGGTTCAGGCCTTGCGCAGGACCAGTTCCACGTTCCGGTCCTCCGGCGTGCCGGAGAGGTCCGTGCGGGAGCCCGGGGCATTGAAGGACAGTTCGCGGTACAGGGACGCGAGGCCGGTCTGGGAGAGGTCGGCGAAGTCCGTGGTGTGCGGGGCCGCCGACTCGACGAGCGTGGTGAACAGGGAGATCGTGCCGTCCTCGTTGTCCACCAGCTCGATGACGCGGGCGAGCTGGGGGAAGTCGATGTGGGAGGCCGTCGAGATCTCCCAGAAGGAGCCGCCGCCCGGGTAAGAGTGCGGGGTGATCCGGTTGCGGTGGCTGTGGCCGTTGACCCAGGCCAGGACGCCCTTGTGGCGGCCGAGGAGGGAGAGGACCTCGTCGCCGCCGTGGCGGGCCTCACCCGGGTGGGCGGGGTCCTCGCGGAGGTTGCGCATCGTCCTGCTGGTGTGATGACTGAAGACGATCGCGTACGAGCCGTTCTCCCCGTGCTCCTTCAGCGTGCGGTCCAGCCACTTCAGCTGCGCCGTGCCGAGCGAGCCCTCGTAGTGGCCGCCGGGGTCGGTGGAGTCGAGGCTGATGCCGATGACGTCGTCGGCTATGCGGAAGGTGTAGTACTGGGTGCCGGCGTCCACGTTCGCCTGCGAGTAGCCGTGGCCGACCGGGCCGGGGCCGGTGTGGGCCGGGTCCAGGTGGGCCTTGAGGTACTCCAGCGGGGTGAAGGGGGCGCGGCTCTCGTCCGGGGTGACCGAACGCATCTGCCGGGTGTGGGACTTGAGCATCGCCTTCCAGTCGGCGCCCCGGGGGTCGCCACCCGTTTTGACGTTGTCCCAGATCGTTTTACCGGCCTGCTCGTCCAGCGTCATCAGCTTCCTGCCGCCGACCGCGAAGTCCGCGAAGAAGGAGTCGCCGGGGGCGTAGCAGCCGCCGGGCAGGGAGTCGTGGTTGCCGACCGTCGAGTACCAGGGCAGGTTCAGGCCGGGGCTGTTCACCTCGCGGATCGCGGCCGCGAGGAAGCCCTCGATGTGCGGGAAGCCGAGCTGCTTGTCGGCGTCGCGCAGGGCCGCTTCCGGCTGCCAGTACAGCTTCAGACCGCTGTCCTGGACGCCCTCGTAGCGGCGCGGGTCACCGGAGTTGGGGGCGATGCGGCCACCGCTCATCACCTTCAGGAACCAGTCCAGCTCGGTGCGGGAGTTGTTGTCGGTGTTGTCGCCCGTCGTCATCACGAAGTGGAGCGGGGAACCGGTGACGGGGGCTCCGCGGAGCGCGTTGACCCGCTCGACGAGCGAGACCGCGCCCGCCACGGACAGCGCCTCCTGCGGACGCCAGGCGCTCGACGTCTGGGCGCGCAGGTACTCGTACCGCAGCGGGTGCTGGACGTCCACCACGTGCAGGTCGGTGAACTGGACGAAGGCGGCAAGGGCCGTACGGCGGTTCTCGCGGCCCGACCCGGGGGTGGCCAGGTCGCCGCGGACGACGCGGTTCCAGGCCGGGCCGTCACCGAGCCGTCGGTAGCCGGAGCCGCCTCTGGGCGCCGCGACCGAGCCGAGGGTCGTGCCGCGCGTGTACGGCGCCAGGGGCGCGGCCGGCGCCTGGCGGGAGGACAGGGAGACCGAGGCCGCGTCCCCTGTGGTGGCACGGGCGGGGACCTCGGCGCCGGGCCGCAGGGCGAGCCCGATGCCCGCCGAGAGGGACACCGCGCCGGTGGCGGCGAGGAAGGCGCGACGGTCAGGAGCGGTGGCAGCGGCGGCGACAGAGCGTAGGCGCGACATGGCGCGATCTCCCCGAGTGCAAACGCGTCAGTGATGGTCACGGACGGCTCGGCACGCGAACAGTCCGCTCGTACTGGATCGTTGGCACCGGGGATGGCCTGCACGTGAACTGGACGGCAACGCGGAGCACCGATCACCGTACGTGGATCTTGGGCCACCCTGCGCGTTCGTGAAGCTTCCCGAACGTAAGACAGCCGGAAGGCCGGCGGTCACTCCGAGTTCACTTCGCGGGGTACAGCACCTATCCCCGCGGCGCGTCCGGCACCGGCTCCTTCAGGTGTCCGGCGGGCGGGCGTTCGCGCCACAGGGCGAGGCCGACGTCGATCAGTCCGACCCGTTCCAGGGAGGGCACGGTGTCGAGCGAGTGCCAGGCTGCCATGTCGGTGGAGCCGTTCGTCTCGTGGCGGAGGTCGCCGCCGGTGACGCGGGCCTCGTAGACGATGCGCAGACCGTGGAAGTCGGCGACCGTGCCGAGACGGCGCGGGTACTGGCGCCTGTTGGAGTGCACGCCGAGGAGGGCGGCCGGCTCGACCGTGTACCCCGTCTCCTCCTCGACCTCGCGGATCACCGTGTCGTACGGGTCCTCGCCGTGGTCCATGCCCCCGCCGGGCAGCGTCCACCGCTTGCTGCCGTCACGGGCCACCCAGCGGGCCAGCAGCAGCTGCCCGTCCCGTACGCACACGGCGTACGCCGCCACTCTCAACTCCTCATGCATGCACAGACGTTACCCACACGAACGTCGGACGGAGGGCTGATTCGGGGAACCATCGACCGACATGTCCCATCATCGACCGTCTTCAACTCCGTGCCGCATGCGGGGATTTCCCCATGATTCCCGCGCACCGCGGCAGGACTCTCCCCAAAACGACGTCTCATGCGTAAGGCTGAGCGATCATCCGGATCCGCACACCGGACAACGCGATCCGTCCCACCGTTCGGATCACCGTTGATTCACCGTACTTCACCGTGATTCACCGTCGAATCACTGTCGAATCGCTGTCGTTCGTTCCTTCACGTACAAGGGATGCAGATGACCTTCACCTCCCAGCGCGCCCCGATATCGGGTGCGAGACGCGTGGCCCGTATCGCGGTCGCCGCGGGACTGGTGGCCGCGCTCTCCGCGGCCGGGCCGATACCCACGGCCTTCTCCGCGGACGCCCCCTCCACCGCCGTACCGACCGACGGTGGCATCAAGTCCGCCGACGACAAGCTCGGTTCGTCCGACGCCGACCTGCTCGCCGAGGCCAAGGCGGACGGCGACAAGAACGTCACCATGATGATCGCCACGGCGCCCGGCAGGACCGCGAAGGTCGCCGAGCAGCTGGACGCCGTCAAGGGCGGCTCCGTGGGTCGTGTCCACGACAAGCTCGGCTATGTCCGGGCCACGGTGCCCACGAAGAAGGCGGACTCGGCCATCGCGGCGGCCGCGAAGCTCTCCTCCGTGCACGGCATCGATCTGCGGCAGGAGATCCCGCTCGACGACCCGACGCCGAGCGGAGACACCGCGAAGGGCGCCAAGGAGCTGGCCACGGCCGCGAGTTACCCGGCGCCCGGCAGGAACACGCCCGCCGAGAACCCGTACAACCCGTCCTTCGAGACGGGCGCCGTCGATTTCGTGAAGCAGAACCCGAAGGCGGACGGCCGGGGCATCACCATCGGCGTCCTCGACTCCGGTGTGGACCTCGCGCACCCCGCGCTGCAGAAGACGACCACCGGTGAGCGGAAGATCGTCGACTGGGTGACCGCGACCGACCCGATCGTGGACGGCGACGGCAGCTGGCGCTTGATGGCGAACTCCGTCTCCGGGCCCACCTTCACCTACGGCGGCAGGACGTGGACGGCGCCCTCGGGCTCGTACAAGATCAGCCTGTTCCGGGAGTCCGTCACGGCGGGCGGTGACGCCGCGGGCGACGTGAACCGCGACGGCGACACCACCGACACCTGGGGCGTGCTGTACGACGAGGCGGCCGGCACGGTCACCGTCGATGTGAACGGCAACAACGACTTCACCGACGACAAGCCGATGAAGCCGTACAAGGACGGCCACCAGATCGGCTGGTTCGGCACCGACGACCCGTCCACCGAGGTCGCCGAGCGCCAGCCGTTCGTCGTGGAGATCCGCAAGGACGTGCCGACCGACCCGATGGGCGGCGACTGGGTCGGCAAGAAGGCCGACTTCGTCAACATCGGCCTCATAGCGAGCGAGCACGGCACGCACGTCGCCGGCATCACCGCCGCGAACGGACTGTTCGGCGGCAAGATGAACGGCGCCGCTCCGGGCGCGAAGATCGTCTCGTCCCGGGCCTGCCAGTTCGGCCCCGGCTGCACCAACATCGCGCTCACCGAAGGCATGATCGACCTCGTCGCCAACCGCGGCGTCGACATCGTCAACATGTCCATCGGCGGCCTGCCCGCGCTCAACGACGGCAACAACGCGCGCGCCGAGCTGTACACGCGGCTGATCGACACGTACGGCGTGCAGCTCGTCATTTCGGCCGGCAACTCCGGCCCCGGCGCCAACACGATCGGCGACCCGAGCCTCGCCGACAAGGTCATCTCGGTCGGCGCGTCCATCTCCAAGGAGACCTGGGCCGCCAACTACGGCTCGGCCGTGGAGAAGAAGTACGCGATGATGCCCTTCTCCTCGCGCGGCCCGCGTGAGGACGGCGGCTTCACGCCGACGCTCACCGCGCCCGGCGCCGCGATCAACACTGTCCAGACCTGGCTGCCGGGCGCCCCGGTCGCCGAGGCGGGCTACGCGCTGCCGCCCGGTTACGCGATGCTCCAGGGCACGTCGATGGCGTCCCCGCAGGCCGCGGGCGCGAGCGCGCTGCTGCTGTCGGCCGCCCAGCAGAAGAACATCGCCCTCACCCCGGCGAAGCTGCGCACCGCGCTCACCTCGACCGCCGACCACATCAGCGGTGTCCAGGCGTACGCGGAGGGCGCGGGCCTGATCAACGTCGTCGACGCGTGGAAGGTCATCCAGAAGGGCCCCGCGGCGGCCGACTACACCGTGAAGGCCCCCGTCGACACCGCGATCGACTTCGCCCTGAAGACCCCGGGCTTCGGCACGGGCGTCTACGACCGTGAGGGCGGCCTGAAGGTCGGCCAGAAGAAGACGTACGACGTCACCGTCACCCGTACGTCGGGTGCCGACCGGGCGATCCGCCACGAACTGCGGCTGAAGAACAACAGCGGCGACACCTTCCGGATCGTCGGCGACGACGAGGTCTCGCTGCCGCTGAACAAGCCGGTCACCGTGAAGATCTCCGCCAAGCCGAAGTACTCCGGCCTGCGCAGCGCGATCCTGGAGGTCGACGACCCGAGGACCGAGGGCGTCGACAAGCAGGTGCTCAACACGGTCGTGGTCTCCGCGCCGCTGAAGTACACGTACTCCGCGTCGGGCGAGGTCCAGCGCAACAGCTCGAACTCGTACTTCGTGACCGTCCCCGAGGGCGCGAAGACGCTGGAGGTGGCGATCGGCGGGCTGAAGGACAAGAGCCAGACCCGGTTCATCGCCATCCACCCGTACGGCGTTCCGGTCGACAACACCGGCACCCCGTACTGCTACAACAACTACGCGGGCGGCAACGGCTGCAAGCCCGACGTGCGCGCGTACGCGGACCCGCAGCCCGGCGTGTGGGAGATCGAGGTCGAGTCGCGCCGTACGTCGCCGCTGCTCGACAACCCGTACAGCCTGGAGGTCTCCGTCCTCGGCGCGGCCTTCGACCCTGAGCTCGTGACGATTCCCGAGACCAAGGCCGGCACCCCGACCGACGCCTCCTGGAAGGTGACGAACGAGCTCGCACCCGTCGAGGGCAAGCTGGTGGGCGGCCCGCTCGGCTCCTCGAAGTCGACGCGTCCGACCATCGCCCACGGCGCCCAGCAGGTCACCACGGTCGACGTCCCCGAGGGCGCCGAGTCGCTGGACGTCGCCATCGGCAACGTCTCGGACCAGGCCGCCGACCTCGATCTGGTGGTCCTCGACCCGAACGGCGACGAGGCCGGCAGCTCCGCCGGCGGCGACTCGGAGGAGTCGGTCTCCCTGCCCTCACCGGCCGCCGGTACGTACACGGTGGTCGTCGTGGGCTACTCGGTTCCGTCCGGCTCCACGGCGTACGACTACCGCGACGTGTACTTCTCCTCCGCGCTCGGCGAGATCACGGTGGGCGGTACGGCGGTGAAGCTCGGCACGGGCGACTCGGCGACGTTCTCCGGTTCGGTCGTCGCGCAGGCCGAGGCGCCGGCGGGACGTGAGTTCTTCGGCGAGGTCCAGCTGGTGAACGCGCGTGGTACGGCCGCGGGCGTCGGGAGCGTGCGGATCGAGAAGGTCACGCCGTAAGCGAGGAGCTCACGCCGTAAGGGCGTGCGCTTGGTGTGGGGCGGGCGCCCGGGTGCGGGCGCCCGCCCTTCCTCATGCGGTCACTCGCACCGCACGGACTCGGCCCCCGGCACCGCCCGCTCGATCCAGGAACGTTCCTGGGCGATCCTCTTCTCACCGGTGACCAACAGGTCGGGCTTCGCCTCGTCGCGGTGGATGCCGATCAGGACGGGCTCGCCCTCGCGCAGGCGGCGGGCCTCGTGCTCCTCCACGGGGAACACGACCTCCTCGTCACCCTTGTCCGGCTTGTAGTAGCGCTCGACATCCAGGGCGACCCTGGACAGCCCGGTGCCGGAGGCCGGTTCGACGCCCGTGACGGTCCCCTCGACGATGAGGCGGGCGCAGGCGACGTAGGCCGGGCCGTCCTGTGACGTCGCGCTGTCCGGTGTCCCGGACGTGTCCTGCGCCTTGCCCGCGTGCTCCTCCGAACTGCCCGCGCTGTCGCTGCTGGCGGTGTGTACCCCGGCACCACCCTGCGAGATCAGCCATCCCAGCCCGACGACCGCGAAGACGGCCACGGCGGCGGCGAGAGTTCCGAAGGCGAGCGCGACCGCCGATGGGCGGCGTCGCCTCGGGGCGCGGGTGCGGGCGGGGCGTGCCGAGGGGGTGGAGGCCGCGTGGGGCCTCACCGGCGGGGTGGGCGCCGGTGCGGGTCCCGTCTCGGGATCGGTTTCCTGTGCGGGCCGCGACGTGCCCTGGGTGCCGGGTGCGGGCCGCGCGGCCATGGGTCGCCCCGCCGGGTCCATGGCTTCCGCCTCGGTGCCGGGCGCGGTGAGACCGTCCCCGGCCAGCGCGTGGCCGATCAACCCCAACTGCTCGCGCAGCAGCGCCACGTCGGCCAGGGCGGACCTGTGCTCCGCGGCGAACGCGGCGTCGTCCAGGGCCCCTTCGGGCAGCGGTTCGTCGATGATCGCGGCCATGAGCGCGTCCATGCCGTCGTACGGGTCAGGCGCGTCGTACCGGGCGTCGTACCGGGCGTCGCGCCGGTCTTGCTTCCAGTCCGGGTTCCGGGCTTCGTGCCGGTCGTCGTGCGGGTTTTCGTTCCGGGCGGCCACGTCACACCACCTCGTCCTCGTGCAGGCGGGCGCGCAGGGCGCGGACCGCCGAGTGGAGCCTGCTCTTGACCGTGCCCTCGGGGATGCCGAGTTCCTCGGCGATCCCGCGTACCGGCAGGTCGGCGTAGAAGCGCAGCACGACGACCTGGCGCAGGGCGTCGGGCAGCGCGTCCAGACCGCGGGCGACGGCGAGCGAGAGCACGCTGGAGTCCTCACCGGAGGGGTGCTCCAGCTGCCGGAGCGAGGCCAGGCGCTCACCGATGCGCTCCTGGCGGCGCTTGGCCCGGTGCCAGTCCATGGCCAGGTTGGACGCGACGACCGCCGCCCACGCGGACACGTCCCGGGGGGCCTCGCGGCCACTCGCGGCCCGTTCCAGGAGCCGCAGCCGTACCTGCTGCACCCCGTCCAGCAGGTCCGACTGTGGTACCCCGCCGAGCGCGAGCACCGCCCGCACCCGGCGCTCCTGGGCCGCGTCCAGGGGATCGTCCGCCCCCTGGGCCACGTCCAGAGGTTCGTGCACCCCCTCGGCCCGCCGGGTTTTTCTGCGCAGCACAGCCACCCCTCCCCTCGCCGCGTTTCCTCTAGGACGCCGGGGGCGGGGGAAACGTTCGGCCGGGGGAGCTCTCTTTTCGGGGCGGCGGTGTGCGTGTGTGACGGAGGGCACGCTTGGCGGGGAGGGATGGGGGCAGACGGGACCCGGGAGGCGGAGTCCGTACGGCTTCCCGTGCGCGGCGGGTCGCGGGCGGAAATCTGCGGTGCGGGAGGCCGGATGCCGACGAGCCTCCGTCGGCAGGGACGTCCCCGTCCCGACCTGCGCCTTCCCCGCGCGTCCCACGCCTCGGGCCGCGCACGCAAAGAATTGGACACGTGGACCGGGGGCCGACGCATGATGGGAGCGCCAGTCCACGTCATACGTACGCAATACGCACGCAAAGGAGTCGCCGTGAGGGTCGGAATCGTCGGAGCCACCGGTCAGGTCGGCACGGTCATGCGCAGGATCCTCGTCGAGCGGGAGTTCCCGGTCGACGAGCTGCGTCTGTTCGCCTCGGCCCGTTCGGCCGGGACGGTGCTGGACGGCGTGACGGTGGAGGACGCGACGACGGCCGACTACACGGGCCTCGACATCGTGCTGTTCTCCGCGGGCGGCGCGACCTCGAAGGCGCTGGCCGAGAAGGTCGCCTCGCAGGGCGCGGTCGTGATCGACAACTCGTCGGCGTGGCGCAAGGACCCCGAGGTCCCCCTTGTGGTCTCCGAGGTGAACCCGCACGCGATCGCGGACCGCCCCAAGGGCATCATCGCCAACCCGAACTGCACGACGATGGCCGCGATGCCGGTGCTGAAGCCGCTGCACGAGGAGGCCGGTCTGGAGGCGCTGGTCGTCGCCACGTACCAGGCGGTGTCGGGGTCCGGCCTCGCGGGCGTGGCGGAGCTGCACGGACAGGCCCAGAAGGTGATCGCCGACGCGGACCGGCTCACGCACGACGGGGAGGCGCTCGACTTCCCCGAGCCGCAGGTCTACCAGCGCCCCATCGCCTTCAACGTGGTCCCGCTGGCCGGCTCGATCGTGGACGACGGGCTGAACGAGACCGACGAGGAGCAGAAGCTCCGCAACGAGTCCCGCAAGATCCTGGAGATCCCCGGCCTCAAGGTCTCCGGCACCTGTGTGCGCGTCCCGGTCTTCTCCGGCCACTCCCTCCAGGTCAACGCCCGCTTCGCCCGCCCGATCACCGTCGAGCGCGCGACGGAGCTGCTCGCGGGTGCGCCCGGCGTGGCCCTCACCGACATCCCGACCCCCCTTCAGGCTGCGGGCAAGGACCCCTCCTACGTGGGCCGCCTCCGCGTCGACGAGACGGTCGAGCACGGTCTGTCGCTGTTCGTCTCGAACGACAACCTGCGCAAGGGCGCGGCGCTGAACGCGGTGCAGATCGCGGAGCTGGTGGCGGCGGAACTGAAGGGCTGATGCGGCGGGTGGGTGCGGCGGGTGCGACGGACGGTTCCTCGCCCCCGCCGCCCCTACCCGTCCCATCCCCAGGGGCTGCCGCCCCTTCGACCCCGCCAAGGGGGCAGAGCCCCCTGGAC
>NZ_VMNX01000141.1 GCF_009377235.1 Streptomyces acidicola | reverse complement strand
CGTCCTGGCAGGCGTGGGCGGCACTGGGAGTGGTGCTGTGCGCGCTGGTCGTGAGCGTGGCGCAGGTGTCCGCGGCGGGGGGCATGGACAACGCCATCGTCGTACGGGCGGCGCGAGCGTTCTGGAGCGGCGGGTCGCCCTACGCCGACCAGCGCTTCTTCTACTTTCCCAGCGCCATGGTGGCGGCGGCCCCCCAGGTACTCGTGCCGCCTGCCGTGCTGCGGGTGCTGGTGCCGGCGGTGATGACCGGGCTTCTGGTGGCGGGGTGGGCGTGTGCGCTGCGGCTGCACGGGGTGCCGTGGCGGAGCCGATTCGCGGTGCTGGGGCTGGTCGGGCTGGCGGTGGGGTTCGCGCCGTTCGGGCATCTCGTGAGGCTGGGGAACTGGACCGCCACGGCGGCCGCCGCGCTGCCGCTGGCGCTGTTGCTGATGTCACGGGGGAGATGGGGTGCGGCGGGGGCGGTGCTCGGCGCGGCCGTCGCGCTGAAGCCGCTGCTCGCGCCGATGGTGCTGCTGTTCGTGTTCGCGCGGCGGTGGCGTGGGCTGGGGCTGATGCTTCTGGTCCCGGTGGTGGCCTCCGGCGGGTCGGCGCTGCTGATGCGGGACCCGGCGGAGTTCTTCACCCGGACCCTGCCGTCCCTGCTGAGCGGGCACGAGGATTTCGTACGGCTGTATGAGGCATCGTTGGGGGCGGTGCTGCCGAGGCTCGGGGTGCCGCAGCCGGTGGCGAGCGCGGTGGCCGTGGGGGCCGCCGGGGTGGGGCTGTGGTGTGCGTACGGTCGATGGCGCCGTGGGGACGGCGGACCGCTGCGGCTGACGGAGACGGCGTGCCTGCTGATGCTGTCGGTGTTCCTGGTGTCACGGCCCTCGTTCGATCACTACCTGGTGGCCGTTCTTCCGCTGTTGCTCGCGAGTGCGGCGCTGCCCGGTTCGGTGGCCCGCAGCCCGTGGTTCTGGCTCGCGCTCGTTCCACAGGTGCCCGGGTTCACGTGGCCGTATCTGGAACTGCCGACAAGGCGGGCGTTCAAGGACGCGATGACGCTCTGTGTGCTGGCGTTGACTCTGGCCTGGCATCGGCCGCCCGCGGAGGAGCTCGCCCCGGCCGCCCCTGCCCATTCCCCGCCTGAGTCCCCTTCCCAGTCCCATCCCCGAGGGCTCCGCCCCTTCGACCCCGCCAAGGGGGCTGCGCCCCCTGGACCCTCAGGTTCCGGGGCTGCGCCCCTGGACCCCAGGGTTTAGAGGTGGGGCCGGGAGGCGCCGCCCGCCCCCAGGGATCGGGCGTGGCACGCGAGCTCGGGGAAGCGGCGGAGCCCAGCGGCAGCGGTCCGGCCCCGTAGCCAGGGGAAAAGTGGCGGAGCCCAGCGGCAGCGGTGCGGCCCCGTTTTGACCCGTCCCCGCAGGCCCGGCTATTCTGCATGTTCGTTATGTGTATTGGCTTGCTCATTCTCACGTGAGGGGCCCTTACACCGGTCCACCGGGCCGATGACCAGCGACCAGCACGCGGCTTGCGTCACCGCAGTGCGGTCATGGCTGTCGTGATCGTCTTCGGTGACCTTGTCAGGAACCTCACTGAAGAAGCGAAGGCTACGAACCGTGCGTACGTACAGCCCCAAGCCCGGCGATGTGACGCGTCAGTGGCACGTCATCGACGCCCAGGACGTCGTCCTGGGTCGTCTGGCCACCACCGCGGCCACTCTCCTGCGCGGCAAGCACAAGCCCATCTACGCGCCCCACGTCGACACCGGTGACTTCGTCATCATCATCAACGCCGACAAGGTGCACCTGTCCGGCAACAAGCGGACCCAGAAGATGGCGTACCGCCACTCCGGCTACCCGGGTGGTCTGCGCTCCGTCCGCTACGACGAGCTGCTGGCGAAGAGCCCGGAGAAGGCCGTCGAGAAGGCCGTCAAGGGCATGCTTCCCAAGAACAGCCTCGGCCGTCAGATGCTCTCCAAGCTGAAGGTCTACTCGGGCGACCAGCACCCGCACGCTGCCCAGCAGCCGGTGCCGTTCGAGATCACCCAGGTCGCGCAGTAAGTCCGGCCACCCCCTAAGCCTGAAGAGAATCTGAGGAGAATCGTGGCCGAGACCACCGCTGAGCAGCCGGTCGAAGAGACTGAGCTCGTCGACATTGACAGCTACACCACCGAGTCCGAGGTTCCCGTGGAGGGCGAGTACACCTCCGAGTCCCTCGCCTCCGCCTTCGGCGAGCCCCAGCCGGCCGCCGGCCTGGGCCGTCGCAAGAACGCCATCGCCCGCGTCCGGATCGTTCCGGGCTCCGGCAAGTGGAAGATCAACGGGCGCACCCTTGAGGACTACTTCCCCAACAAGGTGCACCAGCAGGAAGTCAACGAGCCCTTCAAGGTGCTCGAGCTCGAGGGCCGCTACGACGTCATCGCCCGCATCGCGGGTGGCGGCGTCTCCGGCCAGGCCGGTGCGCTCCGTCTCGGTGTCGCCCGCGCCCTGAACGAGGCCGACGTCGACAACAACCGTGGCGCGCTCAAGAAGGCCGGCTTCCTCCGCCGCGACGACCGCGCGGTCGAGCGCAAGAAGGCCGGTCTGAAGAAGGCCCGCAAGGCCCCGCAGTACAGCAAGCGCTAATCGTCGCTCGCTGTACCGCACGCATCGCCCCGGCGGCACGTTCTGTGCCGTCGGGGCGGTTCGTTTCCGGGGGGTGATGCTTTATCGCAGGCTTATGCGCGACGCCACACGCCGTACTCCGCACGGCTACATGGGTGGACACGGCAGGGACTCCAGGGAAGGTGGCCGGACACAGGGCAACCGTGTAGTGCGGGCAGCGGTCGATTTCACGGGAACCCGGGATGCCAAGGGAGCCAGGGGATATACGTGACCCCGGCCGAGCCTGGACACTCGGCATGAGCCGTACATACTCAGTACATTCGGAGGACACACAGTGGGACGACTCTTCGGCACCGACGGCGTGCGCGGCGTCGCCAACGCGGATCTGACGGCCGAGATGGCTCTCGGCCTCTCCGTCGCGGCGGCCCACGTACTCGCCGAGGCGGGCACGTTCGAGGGCCACAAGCCGCTGGCGGTCGTCGGGCGTGATCCGCGAGCGTCCGGGGAGTTCCTGGAGGCCGCGGTGGTCGCCGGCCTCGCCAGCGCGGGCGTGGACGTCCTGCGCGTCGGTGTGCTGCCCACCCCGGCCGTCGCGTATCTCACCGGCTCGCTCGGCGCCGACCTCGGCGTGATGCTCTCCGCCAGCCACAACGCCATGCCCGACAACGGGATCAAGTTCTTCGCCCGCGGCGGTCACAAGCTCGCCGACGAGCTGGAGGACAGGATCGAGGGCGTCTACGAGGAGCACCGGACCGGAGCGCCCTGGGACCGGCCCACCGGCGCCGGTGTCGGGCGGGTGACGTCGTACGACGAGGGGCTCGACCAGTACGTCGGGCATCTCCTCGGTGTCCTGCCCCACCCGCTCGACGGGCTGAAGATCGTGCTGGACGAGGCGCACGGGGCCGCCGCCCGCGTCTCGCCCGAGGCCTTCACCCGCGCCGGAGCCGAGGTCGTCACCATCGGCACCGAGCCCGACGGGCTCAACATCAACGACGGGTGCGGCTCCACGCACCTCGACCCGCTGAAGGCCGCCGTCATCGAGCACGGCGCGGACCTCGGCATCGCGCACGACGGCGACGCCGACCGCTGCCTCGCCGTGGACCACGAGGGCAACGAGATCGACGGCGACCAGATCCTCGCCGTGCTCGCGCTGGCGATGCGGGAACGGTCCGTTCTGCGGGGCGACACCGTGGTGGCCACCGTCATGTCCAACCTCGGCTTCAAGCTCGCGCTGGAGCGTGAGGGGCTGAAGCTCGTCCAGACCGCGGTCGGCGACCGCTATGTGCTGGAGGAGATGAAGGAGCACGGGTACGCCCTCGGTGGCGAGCAGTCCGGGCATGTGATCATCCTCGACCACGCGACGACCGGGGACGGCACGCTGACCGGGCTGTTGCTGGCCGCCCGGGTCGCCCAGAGCGGCCGTACGCTCAAGGACCTCGCGTCCGTCATGGAACGGTTGCCGCAGGTGCTGATCAATGTGCGGGACGTCGACAAGTCCCGGGTCCGTACGTCCGCGGAGCTGGCGGGCGCCGTCGCCGATGCGGAGCGTGAACTCGGGTCCACGGGGCGGGTGTTGCTGCGGCCGTCCGGGACCGAGCCGCTGGTGCGGGTGATGGTGGAGGCCGCGGACATCGACCAGGCGCGGTCGGTCGCCGGGCGGCTCGCCGACGCGGTGAAGTCCGCGCTGGGTTAGCTGTTCCGGGTACGGGTGGGGGGAACTGGCGGCTGCGGGCTGCGGGCTGCGGGCTGCGGGCTGTGGGCTGCGGGTTCGTCGTGGCTTGTCGCGCAGTTCCCCGCGCCCCTTACAGGGTGCTCCTCGCCGCCGTACGTTCCCGCTGCTTCGACCACAGCCACTTCTGGGCCAGGAGCGTGAGGGTGCCGGCGAGGACGATGCCCAGGAGGTTCAGGAGCAGTTGCTCCGTGGAGCCCCAGGTCTGGGCGGTGTCGCCGTAGCTCAGGGCCACGGCCGCGTTCGCCGCGGCCGGTACCGTCGTCACCGAGATGGCTACTCCCACCAGGGCGCCCGACTTGGCCGAGGTCAGCGAGAGGGTGCCGGCGATGCCCGCGAGGACCGCCACGACGAAGGAGAACGCGTCGGGGGCGTAGACGAATCCCGTGTTGGGCCGTTCCGCCTTCAGCTGCTCCTCGCTGAACAGGCCGACCGCGTCCATGAAGAGGCTGAAGCCGACCGTCACCGCCATCGCCACCGCGAAGCCCACCAGCAGCGCGATGACGGAGCGGAGGGCGAGGCGTGGGTGGCGTTGCACGAGGGCGGTGGAGAAGCCCGCCAGCGGGCCGAACTCCGGGCCCACCGCCATCGCGCCCACGATCAGGACCGCGTTGTCGAGCACCACACCGCAGGCCGCGATCATCGTGGCCAGGGTGATGAAGGCGACGTACGTGATCGACAGCGTCGACTCCTCGTGCGTCGCGTCCGCCAGGTGCTCCCACAGCACCGCGTCCGCGCCCTCGCCCGGCGCCTCGTCCTCGGCCTTCTCGGCGCGCTTGGAGAGCGACAGGTCGATGTTCTCGACGGCGATGGAGCCCGTCGAGTCGAGGCCCAACGCCCTTAGCGAGCCGATGAGTTCGTCACCCGCCTCGCGCGCCACGTCGCACAGCACCACGTCCCCGGCGGGGTTGCGGGCGGCGCCGGGCAGCACGACCAGGTGCGTCGTACCGACCGTCCGCTCGATGAGGCGCACCACGCCGTCGGTCTTGTCGGACGGTGTGATCAGGCGCAGATGCAGCATGGGGGCAGGCTAACGGTCCCAGGTGGCGGTCCCAGGTGACGGTCAGAGTTTGCGGAGACTGAGGCGCTGCACCTTGTGGTCCGGGCCCTTGCGCAGGACCAGGGTGGCGCGGCCGCGGGTCGGGGCCACGTTCTGGACCAGGTTGGGCCGGTTGATGGTGCGCCAGGTGGTGCGGGCGTAGTCCAGGGCCTCCTCCTCCGACACCTGGGTGTACTTGCGGAAGTAGGAGGACGGGTTCTGGAAGGCCGTCTCGCGCAGTTTGCGGAAGCGGCTCAGGTACCAGCGTTCGATGTCCTCGGTGCGGGCGTCGACGTACACGCTGAAGTCGAAGTAGTCGGCGAGGCCGACGCGGGTGAGGCCGTCCTTGCCGGGGAGGGCGGGCTGGAGGACGTTCAGGCCCTCGACGATGAGGATGTCCGGGCGACGCACCGTGAGCTTCTGCCCGGGGACGATGTCGTAGATCAGGTGGGAGTAGACGGGCGCCGTCACCTCGTCCTTGCCCGCCTTGATGTCGGCGACGAAGCGGGTGAGCGCGCGGCGGTCGTACGAGTCGGGGAAACCCTTCCGCGACATCAGGCCCCGCTCCTGGAGGTCCTTCATCGGGAGCAGGAAACCGTCCGTCGTGACCAGTTCCACGCGCGGGTGCTCGGGCCAGCGGGCCAGCAGGGCCTTCAGCAGGCGGGCGACCGTGGACTTGCCGACGGCGACGGAGCCCGCGACACCTATGACGAACGGGGTGCCGGACTGCGACCCCTGCTCGCCGAGGAAGGTGTTCAGGGCGCCGCGCAGGCCGTTGGTGGCGCCGACGTAGAGGTTGAGGAGCCGGGAGAGCGGCAGGTAGATGTCCCGCACCTCGTCGAGGTCGATGACATCGCCCAGGCCGCGCAGCTTCTCGACCTCCTCGGCGGTCAGCGGCAGCGGCGTCTTGTCGCGCAGCGCGCTCCACTCGGAACGGGTGAGGTCGACGTAGGGAGTCGCCTCCGGCCTGGGCCGGTGGGCGCTCCGCGGCAACGAGGAGACCGGAGAGATCACAGTCCATTGTTAACGGAGTACGAACGGGGTGGCGGGTGGGGTCCGTCACGTTGCCGGGCGGTACGTATGACTTGCGCTGTGTATGACTTGTGTCGGAGGTATGGACCGGAGGTGGGGGAGGGGATAGCGTCCCGGCTGCCGGGAGCGAGCCGTCTCCCGGAGTGTCGGTTTGAGGTGGTCATGCCATGCGTCTTCGTGATGCCGTTCGTATCCGGGACGTCGCACGTATTCGGGATGTCGTACGCCGCGGCTCTACGCGCGTCGAACCGGACTTCGCCGGACGTGTGCACAGCGAACTGGCGGCCGATCTGCCGGACGAGGACCTCGGGGAGTACCTCTACGACTGCATCGACATGTACCGGATGGGAAGCAAGCCCCGGTGCGAGGAGGTCGAGTACCTGGGGATGGTTCAGGAGGCGATCGACCGGATCGAGGAGGGGCGCTGAAGTCTCCGGGCGGTGACGTCTTCGGGTGAGGCTCAGGCGCGGATGTCCCGCCATGCCGCCGGGATCGCCTCGGCCACGTCGTGCGCGCCCGCCGGGGCGCCGTCCGCGGCATAGCGGCCCGCCAGGCCGTGGAGGTACGCCGCGACGCTCCCTGCGTCCAGGGCGGACAAACCGGCGGCCAGCAGGGAGCCGGAGAGACCGGAGAGGACGTCGCCGCTGCCGGCGGTGGCCAGCCAGGCGGTTCCGGTGGGGTTCACCCGGACCGTGCCGCCGTCGGGGCCGGAGACGAGCGTGGTGGAGCCCTTGAGGAGCACGGTCGCGTCATAGCTGCGCGCGAGATCCCGTACGGCGGTCAGGCGCGCCCCCTCGACCTCCTCACGGGAGGTGCCGAGCAGCGCGGCGGCCTCGCCGGCGTGCGGGGTCATGAGGGTGGGTGCGGTGCGGGCGCGTACGGCGTCCCGGTCGGCGAGGCGGAGGCCGTCCGCGTCGAGGAGCACGGGCACGTCGGCGGCGAGGACCTCGGCCACCGGCTCCGCGTCGTCCCCGGCGCCCGGCCCCACCACCCAGGCCTGCACCCGGCCCGCGTGCTTCGGGCCCCGGTCCGACACGAGGGTCTCTGGAAAGCGGGCGATCACGGCGTCCCCGGCCGGACCGACGTACCGCACGGCTCCCGCGCCGCCGCGCAGGGCGCCCGAGACGGCGAGGACGGCCGCGCCGGGATAGCGCGTGGAACCGGCGGCGATGCCCACGACACCTCGCCGGTACTTGTCGCTCTCGGCGGCGGGGTGGGGCAGGAGGGCCGCCACGTCCGCGTGCTGCAACGCCTCCACGTCCGGGTCGGCGGGGAGGGTGAGCCCGATGTCGACGAGACGTACGGAACCGGCGTACTCGCGCGCCGGGTCGATGAGCAGGCCCGGCTTGTGCGTCCCGAAGGTGACCGTCAGGTCGGCGCGGACGGCCGCGCCGCGCACCTCGCCCGTGTCGGCCTCGATACCCGACGGCAGATCCACGGCGACCACGGCCGCACCGGACGCCGCGGCGAGCTCGGCCAGCGGCGCGGCGTCGGGGCGGAGGCCGCCCTTGCCGCCGATACCGACGATGCCGTCGACGACGACGTGGGCGCGTTGGAGGGCGTGGTCCGCCCGGTGGGGCGGGACCACGGTGCCGCCCACCCGGCGCAGGGCTCTGAGGCCGCCGGGGTGGGTGCGGTCGGGGTTGAGCAGCACGGCCGTGACGCCCGCGCCGCGCTTCGCCAGGCGGGCGCCCGCGTACAGGGCGTCGCCGCCGTTGTCGCCGCTGCCGATCAGGAGGACGACACGGCTGCCGTACACCCGGCCGAGCAGGTCCGCGCAGGCCGCGGCCAGGCCGGCGGCGGCACGCTGCATCAGGGCGCCCTCGGGGAGCCGGGCCATGAGCTCGCGCTCGGCGGTTCGGACGGTTTCCACGCGGTAGGCAGTGCGCATGCTGTCGAGTCTCCCGTACGGTCGCTGAACGGCACCCCGCGGCACCCCGAGGCGTCGGCGGGCCACCCATCCAGAGGGCCATCGAGGGGCTACCCAGGGGCCATCGAGGGGCTACCCAGGGGCTACCCATCCTGGGGCCCCACCTAGGGCTCCCCGTCCTGGGGCGCCATCCGCGTGGCTACCCCTCCGCCACCACCACAGCCGACGCGACCCCCGCGTCATGGCTCAGCGAGACATGCCAGGAGGTGACGCCGAGTTGGGCGGCGCGGGCGGCCACCGTGCCCTGGACGCGCAGGCGGGGCTGCCCGCTGTCCTCGACGTAGACCTCGGCGTCCGTCCAGTGCAGGCCCGGCGGGGCGCCCAACGCCTTGGCCAGCGCCTCCTTCGCGGCGAAGCGGGCCGCCAGGGAGGCGACACCCCGGCGTTCGCCGCTCGGGAGGAACAACTCGCCGTCCACGAAGAGGCGTTCGGCCAGCCCCGGCGTGCGCTGCAGGGAGACACGGAAGCGGTCGATCTCGGCTACGTCGATGCCGACCCCGATGATGCTCATGCCCTGCACCTTACGGGCCGGCCGTACGGGGCCGTCATCGGCGTCGGCGGGGACCGCCCGGCACTGCCCGGCACCGTCTCACGAGCCCTGAGTGACCGTGTGCGCCCCCGGGACACTGGGCTCCGAGGACGCAGACGGTTTACGGGGGCGTTGCCGGTCGTCAGTGACGTGGCTTGTCAGTGACGGGGCCGGCTCGTCAGGGGCACGGTTTGCCAGTGACGTGGCTCGCCAGTGACGTTGCTCGTCAGGAGCGCGGCGCGGGATAGGCCTTGGGCAGGCGCATGCCGCGCTCGGTCATGATGTCCCGCACGCGGTTCGGGTAGTCGGTGATGATGCCGTCGATGCCCATGTCCATCAGCGCCTCGATGGTGGCGGGGTCGTCACAGGTCCACGGGATGACCTTCAGTCCGCGCTTGTGGGCCTCGGAGACCATCTTCGCGTCGGGGTAGAAGCGGAAGTTCGGGTCCGCGATCGTGCCGTTCTGCGGGAAGCCGTAGTTGGGAGAGAGCGCGGTGACGCCCGGAATGGCGGCGGCGGCCCTGACGAAGTCGCCGTCGTAGTCGTCGGCGTCGATGCCACCGAGCCACGGGGAGGCGCCCGGCTTGCCGACCTGGAGGAAGTCGTAGTTCGTCAGAGCCACCAGCGGGTAGGACGGCGCGAGCTTGTGCATCTCCTTCAGCGCCCCCCAGTCGAAGGACTGGATGGTGACCTGCTTCTCGATGCCCGAGCGGTGGATCTCCTCGTAGACGCGGCGCACGAACAGCTCGCGCGGCGCGGTCTGCTCGGGCGCGCCCGCCTCGACCTTGGTCTCGATGTTCAGCTTGACCTGGTTGGCCTTGTAGCTCTTGACCAGGTTGAGGACGTCCTTGAGCTCCACCATGCGGAAGCCCTTGATCTGCTCCTGCTCGGGGTAGCCGGGAAGCTGCTGAAATCCGCAGTCCATGGTCTTGACCTGGGCCAGCGTCAGGTCCTTGATGTACTTGCCGACGTACGGGTACATCGGGTCACCCGGCGTCAGTGGGGCGGTGTCCTTGCACTTGTTGGCGCTGACCTGCCGGTCGTGGGTGACAACGACCTTCTGGTCCTTGGTGATCTGGGTGTCCAGCTCCAGGGTGCTCACCCCGAGACGCAGGGCTTTGCCGAAGCCCTCCAGGGACTCCTCGGTGGTCAGGCCCAGGCCGCCGCGGTGGGCCTGCAGGTCGAAGTGGGTCTTCTGGGGCAGGACTTCTTCGGGCTGAGGGGCGGTGGCCGCCTGGGCGGTCGCGGGGAAGGCGAGCGCGGGCACGACAGCCAGTACAGCAAGTGCATGCCGGAGAGACATTTGTACCTCATTTATCTCATATGAAACTCGACCACGCGAGGCTAATCCTCAGGCACAGCCCGCGCGGTGCCCACCCGTTACGGCGCCGCGAACTCCCGGAGAATGATGGCCACCCGGGCGTCGACGAAGGGCTGACACGTACCAGTTCGCTGTCTGAGCTGCATAGGGGTCGCTCGGCTTGAAGTCGTGGAGTCCCTCGACTCGTGACGGTTCTTGACCACTCTTGATCACTGCGTTATGGCCTCGTCGTGAACCTCTTCCCGGCCTCCGCTTATCGTGATCGCGAACGCTGTCTTCCGCGTTCTGATTCGATCAGAGGACCGAATGAACCCAGCCAGACGACGCACGACCTCCGCTGCCGCCATGGCCGTCGTGCTCGCCACCACGGGCGGCCTGCTCACCGCCCTCGCCGCGCCCGCCTCAGCGGCCGTCAGTTGCACTTCTCCCGTCTACAAGCGGGAGTTCTTCGCGAACACCACCTTCTCGGGCACGCCGAAGAAGACGGACTGCGACTCCACGATCAGTCAGAACTGGGGCACGGGCGCCCCCGCTTCGGGCCTGCCGACCAACAACTTCTCCGTCCGCTGGACGGTGACCCGCGACTTCGGCTCCGGCGGCCCCTTCGCTCTCACCGCGTCGACCCAGGACGGCATCCGCGTCTACCTCGACGGCACCCGCAAGATCGACCTGTGGAAGAACGTCTCGTCGACGGTCTCCACGACGGTCAACCTGACCATCCCCTCGGGCAAACACACCCTCCGCGTCGACTACGTCAACTGGACCGGGACCGCGAACGTCAAGTTCGCCTACGCCCCCCGCACTTCCGCGACCGTCGACAAGGTCAAGCCGCTCACCCCGACCGGAACCGCCGTGTCGTACGACACGGCGACAGGGAAGGCCGAGCTCACCTGGTCCAAGAACAAGGAGATGGACCTCGCGGGCTACCGGGTCTACCGCCGCTCGAAGGGCAGCACCTCCTGGACGAGGCTGACGACCACCACCGCCACGTCGTACACGGACGCGACTCTGCCGGTGACCGGCGCGGCGTACTACTACGAGATCCGCGCCTACGACAAGGCCGGCAACGAGTCGACGGGCACCGCCGATCAGCTGGTCACCACCGTCGACCGCACCCCACCCGCCGTGCCGACCGGCCTGAGCACCGCCTCCGAGCCGACGAATCTGCGGATCCGGTGGAAGGCGGTAGAGGGAGCGGCGTCGTACCGGGTGTACCGGGCGGCCAGTGCGGACGGGACCTACACGCGCGTCGCCAGTACCGACCAGGTCTCGTACGCGGACACCTCGGCCGTCGAGGACGCCACCTACTACTACCGGGTGACCGCTCTGGACGCCGCGGGCAACGAGTCCGCGCGGTCCGCCGCCGTCAGCGGCAAGCGCCGGGACCTCACCCCGCCGTCCGCCGTCACCGGGGTGACCGTCACTCCGACCGAGTACGGCTTCGAGGTGCGCTGGGACGCCAACCCGACCCCTGACCTGGCGAAGTACGTGGTCCGACGGGGCGAGCTGTGGGGGGACGAAGAGGAGCAGGTGTGCTCCCTCTACCCGGGCTATTACGTGTCGGCCGACACCACCTCGTACGCCTACACCACCGTCCCGGACGGCGAGGAGTCCTGCTTCATCGTCGACGCCATCGACGACGCCGGGAACTCTTCCTTCCAGTGGACCGGCGAGGCCCAGATCGTGGTCGCGACCGAGCTCGACCTGACGCCGAGCGTGGCGACGCCGGAGGGCTCGCCGGTCGGGTTGACGGCGACTTCCAGTGAGGCGGGCGTCGAGCTGTCCTGGTCTCCGGTGACCGACGCCACCGGCTACCAGGTCTACCGCTGGAATCCGGACGCCAAGGCGTACGAGAAGCTGGCGGCCACGACGGGGACCTCCTACGAGGACACCGGCGCAGCCAAGGGCACGACCCACTACTACTGGGTGACGGCCCAGTACGCGGACGGCACCGAGTCCGCACCCGGCGCCGACTGGGTGGCTCTGGCGCCCTGAGCGGACGGAAGGGGCCCGGAAGCGGCTACGACCCAGGGAGCCCAGGAGCTCCGGGCCCCTTTCTCTGCTGCCGCTTCGGCCGCCACACGAGGTGTGCACGTGTCCCGGAAAGGTATTCCCTCGTGTTCTCCACCGTCTCTGTCATAGGCCTCGGCCACATCGGCCTCCCCACCGCCGCCGCCTTCGCGACCAACGGGATCAACGTCATCGGCGTCGACGTCAACGCCGTCACCGTCGACCTCGTCAACGCCGGCCGTGTCCCCTTCGTCGAGCCCGGCCTGGGCGTGGCGGTGAGCGAGGCCGTGGCGATGGGGAGATTGCGGGCGGCCGGGGTGCCCGAGGCCGCCGACGCGTTCGTCATCGCCGTGCCCACGCCGCTCCGGGAGGACCGCACCGCGGACCTGTCCCACGTGCGTGCCGCTGCCGCCTCGGTGGCCGGAGTACTCAAGGCGGGTGACCTCGTCGTCCTGGAGTCCACCTCGCCGCCCGGCACGACCGTGGAGCTGTCCCGGTGGCTCGGCGAGCACCGGCCCGACCTGACGTTCCCGCACGAGACGGCGGACGTGCCGGATGTGCGGGTCGCCCACTGTCCCGAGCGTGTTCTGCCGGGCCGGACGATGATCGAGATCGTGACCAACGACCGGGTCGTCGGAGGCGTCGGTGTGGGCTGCGCGCAGCGGGCACGGGAGCTCTACGAGGTGTTCACCGAAGGGGAGTGCCTGCTCACCGACGCGACGACGGCGGAGCTGGCCAAGCTCAGCGAGAACGCCTTCCGGGACGTCAACATCGCCTTCGCCAACGAGCTGTCCACAATCTGCGACCAGCTCGGCAGCGATGCCGAGGACGTCATCGACCTGGCCAACCGGCACCCCCGCGTCGACATCCTGCGGCCCGGGCCGGGCGTCGGCGGGCACTGCATCGCCGTGGACCCCTGGTTCATCGTCTCCTCCGCCCCTCGGCACGCCCGGCTCATACGCCTCGCCCGCGAGGTCAACGACACCCGGCCCGACCATGTGCTCGACGAGGTCGTGCGCACGGCCGGGCGGTTCAAGGACCCGGTGATCGCCTGCCTCGGGCTCGCCTTCAAGGCGAACATCGACGACCTGAGGGAGAGCCCCGCCCTGTACATCGTCACGCAGCTGGCCGAGCGTCAGGCCGGCCGACTGCTGGTGGCGGAGCCGCACATCCAGGAACTGCCCGAGTCACTGGCAGGCACAGGCGCGGTCGAACTCGCCGACGTCACCACCGCCGTGCGGGACGCCGACATCGTCGTCCTGCTCGTGGACCACGACGCCTTCCGCGGCGTCAAGCGGACCGCGCTGCGCGGCAAGGCCGTGTTCGACACCCGCGGCCTCTGGCGCTGACGCGCCGCCGCTGCCGTCGTCGGCGGCGAACTCCGACGGCCCGGCACACAGCCCCATCCAGTGGCCGATCGCCCGAACGATACGGTCCGCGGCGCGCCCGTCCCCGTACGGGTTGACCGCTCTCGCCATCGCGGCGTACGCCGACCGGTCGTGCAGGAGCCGCCGGACCTCCTTCACGATGCGCTCGCGGTCCGTGCCCACCAGCCGGGACGTGCCCGCCCGCACGGCCTCGGGGCGCTCCGTGGTGTCCCGCATGACCAGCACCGGCTTGCCCAGGCCCGGCCCTTCCTCCTGGATACCGCCGCTGTCGGTGAGTATGAGGTGCGCGCGGTCCATCAGGCGGGCGAAGGCGCCGTAGTCGAGAGGTTCCGTCAGCCTTACGTTTTCCAGGTGCGCCACCTGGGGCGGTATCGCGGCCCGTATCACCGGGTTGGGGTGCAGCGGCGCCACGATGAGCAGGGCGGGCTCGCTCCGGGCGAGGTCGGCGAGGGCGCCGCCGATGGACTCCATTCCGCTTCCCCACGCCTCCCGGCGGTGGGACGTCACCAGCAGGACTCGGCGGGTGGTGTCGTCGAGGTCGGCCAGCGCCGGGTCCCCGTAACCGTGGTCCGCCGTGCGTCCGACCGCCCAGCGGAGTGCGTCGATGACGGTGTTCCCGGTGACCACGACGGACGATGGGGTGACACCGTTCCGCAGCAGGTTGTCCCGGGCGTGACGGGTGGGCGCGAGGTGCAGGGACGCCAGCTGGGTGGTGAGCCGGCGGTTGATCTCCTCGGGGAAGGGTGCGTACCGGTCGTCGGTGCGCAGTCCGGCCTCCAGATGGACCACGGGGATACGGCTGTAGAAGGCGGCGAGGGCCCCGGCGAAGGCGGTCGTGGTGTCGCCCTGGACCAGCACCGCCTCCGGGCGCTCGTGCCGCAGCAGCGGACACAGGCGGTCGAGGACGCGCCCGGTGATGTCGGCCAGGGACTGACGGTGGGTGAGGATGTCCAGGTCGTGGTCTGCACGGATGCCGAACAACGCGTGCACCTGGTCGAGCAGTCCGCGGTGCTGGGCGGTCACTGTCACCGTCGGCCGGAACATCGGAGACCGGCCGAGCGCCGCGATGACGGGTGCCATCTTGATGGCCTCCGGTCTGGTCCCGTAGACGACCATCAGTCGCTTCACCCGAGTCTCCTTCCGCGGCGCCGCACCGCGTTCGCACCGACCACACTGGTGGCCGGGGTTCCCTGGAGCTTAAGTAGCGCTCGTCGGGCACCAGCGAATCGGTAGGCGGCACCGAGGGCGATCAACTCCTCGACCGGGGGACAGGACGGGGCACTGGCCCTTTGGCGGGGGAAGCGGGGGTCGCGTCCGTGGGGGTGGTGTACCAGTTCAGTTGGGGTGCAACACATCCGGAAGATGTGTTGCACCTGCGGTTCAACACGTATCCGCACGCGGCCGTCGAGCACCTCAAGCAGTGGCGGACGGTTGAGCTGCTTGCCGAGCCGGCGTGACGCGCGCTGGGGCTTGAGCGGCGGTGAGGTCACACCATACGTACTTGCCACGCGTGCCGTACCGGTCCAACGGCTGCCAGCCCCACAGGTCGGCGCAGGCTCGGACGAGCGCCAGCCCGCGTCCCTCTTCCGACTCGGTCAACTGGTTCAATGGACATGACAGTTCGGGAGGTTCGGGGTCGGCGTCCCACACGCCGATCCGCAGCACGTCGGCCAACCAGCGCATGTGCAGGGCGGCGGGCCCCTTGGTGTGGCGTACGGCGTTGGCGACCAGCTCGGTCGCGAGCAGTTCGGCGGTGTCGGCGAGGCGGATCAGGCCGTGCATGGTGAGGACCAGGCGGAGGGTGCGGCGGCTGATGGGGACCGCGCGGGGGTCGTTGGGAATGTGGAGGGAGTACTCCCACGGTTCGTTTTTAGCGTTTTCGAGCATGCGTCAACTCCGGTTCAGGGTGGGGGTTTCGGAGATCTGCGGGCGTTCGCGGGCGGTGGCAGTGCCTCAGCCGTCATGGCAGGACGGAGTGGTGCGCTTCCGGGGTCCCGGTAACTCCGCAGCGTGTGCGTCGCGTCACTGACGGTAGACCGAACATGTAACCCGCGACAAGCTGGTCGCGTAATCTGACCTCGAACGAGCCGCGCCTACCGGCGCGTTGAACCGAGGGGCAGTCGATGACGACGAGGCGCGAACCAACAGCACGTCAGATGCGCCTGGCAGTCGAACTGCGCAGACTCCGTGAGGCGTCAGGTCTCAAGGCTCGCGAGGCGGCAGCACTGCTCGGCGTGAGTCACGTCCAGATGAGTCACATCGAGTCCGGCCTCACTGGCGTGAGCGAGGAGCGGCTGCGTCGCCTCGCATCCCACTACGCCTGCACGGACCAGGAGTTCATCAACGCCCTGATCGCCATGGCCACGGACCGAACACGCGGCTGGTGGGAGGATTACCGGGGCCTGCTGCCCACGTCATTCCTGGATCTCGCGGAACTGGAGCACCACGCCACTTTCCTGCACGAGGTTGCGATCCTGTACGTACCGGGCCTGCTGCAGACGGAGGGTTACGCCCGAGGTGTCTTTTCCTCCAGGGTGCCCGAACTTACCGATAATGAACTGGAGTTGCGTCTGCGCCACCGAATGCGGCGCCAGCAGATCACCATCCCGTACGAGTTGGTGATCCACGAGTGCGCCCTACGCATCAGAGTCAGCGACCGGGCCACCGCTCGGATTCAACTCGCCAAACTCGTGGAGCTCTCCACAACCGACCACATCAACGTGCGCGTCATCCCGTTCGACCTGGACGGTTTCGGTAGAGCAGCCAGCACTATGACGTACGTCGGTGGTCCGCTCCCCAAACTCGACACCGTCGTGCGCGACGTGCCCCACGGCTTGGCCTTCATCGACTCCGAAGCACAGCACAGCGTCTTCCGAACGCGCTTCCGTAAAGTGGAAGCCGTATCACTCGACTCCGTGCGGTCGCGTGACTTCATCTACCGACTGGCGAAAGAGCTGTGAGGCACCCCATGGTCACCCCCGGCAACTGGCGGAAGTCGTCCTACTCAGGCCCCGACGACGGCAACGCCTGCGTAGAGATCGCCAACTCCTCCACCCACATAGCCATCCGCGACTCCAAGGCCCCGGCCAGAGCAACGCTCTCCTTCCCGACCGGAGCCTTCGCCCCCTTCATAGACGCCCTGAAGTCGGCTCGCTCCACCGTCGGTGACTTCGCCAAGGTTCCGCCGAACGAGCCTCTGTAGTCGCGTAATTCCAACAATCGGCTGGCGAAGGAGCAGTGAGGCACCCCATGGACTCCCTCGACAACTGGCGGAAGTCGTCTTACTCCGGCGCTGGCGACGGCAACTCCTGCGTGGAAATCGCAGACCGCCACTCCCACATAGCCATCCGCGACTCCAAGACCCCGGCCCGAGCCCCCCTCACCTTCCCAACCGAAGCCTTCACCACTTTCGTCGATGCCCTGAGATCTAGATCTTCGAGGCTGAGTGGCGGCCTGCCTGAGTAATTGGCAGATCTGGGCCACGGGCAACCCCGGTAAGGCCTGGTCAACAACGTCAGAGCTGTCCCAAATCTGCCAATCGCTGACCTGCGCGACAGGCGCGGGGCGAGGCCGTCTGTTCATGCGCCTGGCCCAGGTAGAGCGCCACGAGGTAGCAGGCGACCAGCTGGGTCAGGAACGCCTTCGCGGACGCGACGGCGACCTCCGGGCCCGCGTGGGTGTACAGCACCGCGTCCGATTCGCGCGGGATCGTCGAGCCGTTGGTGTTGCAGATCGCGAGCTCACCCACGCACGCCGCCGTCCGCGACTCAAAGACCCCGGCCAGAACCCCCCACCGTCCCGGCCGGAGCCTTCGTCACCTTCATCGGTGCCCTGAACACCGATCGGCTCACCGCGGCAGACGTACGGTGATCAGTCCAGCTTGCCCAGCTGGGTGTCCAGGATCTGCGCGGGGAACTCGAAGTCCTCGCCCGTGACGGCGGACGCGAGGTTCATGGCGCCCACGGCGACGACGGTGGAGCCCTTGCGGGCCACGACGGCCTTGAAGGGCATCGTCTCCTTGCCCTCGGTCACCATCGTCATGGTCATCGCGACGGCCTCGTCCGCGCCCTTGGGTGCCTCGGTCTCCACCACCTTCGTGATCTCCCCCTTTTCGCCGGCCGCGGTGGTGGTGAAGCCGCCGGCGCACTTCTCCAGGGCCGCCTCGGTGTCCTTGAGAACCGTCTCGGCGCCCCCGTCCTCGTAGGTCGCGAGCGTCACGAAGACCTTCTCGACGTCGAGGGAGGCGAGCATCGCCTCCTCGGACATGGCGTCGGCGTCGGACGGCTTCTCGGCCTCCTCCGTCCACATCCGCTTCACCGCCGCCGCCGGCTCACCCTGGGCGGCGCCGGACTGGACGAGGGCGAGCGGTGCGCAGGCCGCGCCGTCCGCCTCGACCTGGTCCTTCGTGACGTCGTCCTCGCTCCCGTCGATCTTGGTGTCGACCTCGCCGTTGTCGACGTCCGCCTTGGCCAGCGCGGCCTTCTCCAGCTCGTCGGCGCTCAGGGCCTTCGCGGCGGCGGGCGCGGAGGAGGCGGAGGCGGTGGCCTCGTTCTTGGCGTCGCTTCCCTTGTCACCGTCGTCGGAGGAGCCACCGCAGGCGGTGGCGAGGAGGGCGAGGGTGGCGGCGGAGGCGGCAAGGCCGACTCGACGAACTGCGGTCGATCTCAAGGCGGTGGTTCTTTCTCTTCAACCACGGTGATTCCGCGGTGCTTTACCCATACTTTAAATACAGCGGCTTCACAGTTGATCACTGATTTATCGGTCGGTATCCGAACGTGATGTCGACGCTCTTCGGCCCCCTCGCTCCACCGTCACCGACTTCGCCAGGTTCCGAGGCTGATCCACCTCGTTCCCGCGGGCCGTCGCCAGCTCGCACGCGAAGACCTGCAACGGGACCGTCGCCACCAGGGGTTGGAGGAGTGTCGGCGTGGCAGGGATGCGGATCAAGTGGTCCGCGTACGGGACGACCGCCTCGTCGCCCAGGGGCGACCAGGTCGACACCGTCCGACCCAGCGAGGACACGGGAGTTTCTGGTCCTCTGACGGGGAAGGCGGGGGCTGGGCAGCTCATCCCGCGCATCGCACGCACGGGGATCGAATCGGGCGAACGGCTTGGTCGGCACCGCTGGAAGATCGAGCGGTCGATCGCCTGGTTGTTCGGCTACCGCCGCCTCACCGTCCGATACGAGCGAACCGGCTCACACTTCCTCGCCTTTCTCGGCCTCGCCGCCCTGACCTGCTACAAGAAGCTCTCAAGACTGAAGTCGGGCAGCGGGAGACCATAGCGGTCCCCCGCTGCCGGAACGTGATCAGCGGCCAGGCTGGGGCGCGACTGATCCGGCCCGGGTCACCGGTGCCTGCAGCTCTGTCACCCAGTCGTCACGATTTTCGGGACACTCCAGGTTGATCTCGCGGGGGTATCCGGTCGACTGGTAGCCGTTGGCGTCGATCCAGCGGGCCAAGGCCTGGGCGGTGGGGAGCACGGTGTCCATCGAACCGCGGTGCACGATGGTCGCCGCCTCGTCGAGGGACGGCAGGTCGAGGATTCGGAAGGCACCGTCCTGGAGAGGGGCAGAGACCTGGACGGCGGCGTGGACGCTGATCCTGCCGCCGCCCTCCGGGGCGTCCTCGTAGTACGCGACGCCGGGGCCCGTGGGGGTGATACCCGCCGAGCCCAGGCACCGGAACAGCTCGTCGTAGAGCGGCCCGATGACCGGGCTGATGTCCTCGGGCTCGTAACTCGCGGCGGTCGCGGTCAGTTCCGCCACCCGGACGGAAGGGACGCTCTTGATGACAACGTCGTTGGTGGGCATGTGCCCCTCACTCTCGATCGCTCGGAGCCTCGCCTCAACCTGGACCAGCCGTGCTCCCGCGACAGCCATCGCGGTCTCCAGTTCGGCCCGCCGCAGCCGCAGCATGCCGCGCAGTTCATCGAGGCCGACCTTCTCGTCCACGATGTCCTGGACCTGCTGGAGAGTGAATCCGAGGTCCTTGAGCGCGATGATCCTGTTGAGGCGGGCGAGCTGGGTGGCGGTGTAGTGGCGATAGCCGCTGGCGGGGTCGACGTGGGCCGGGCGCAGCAGTCCGGTCGCGTCGTAGTGACGCAGCATCCGGACCGAGACGCGGCCGTGCCGGGCGAAGTCTCCGATGGTGAACATGATGTCTCCGAGCTGACCGCCTGACACGGTGTGAGGGTCAAGAAGCTACGACGACAGCACCCGTCGGCCGCCCTTGAGCCGCCTGAGGATGAGCGGCCTCAACTGGATGCCGGCGGCCGGGCGGTGGTCAGTCCCGGTGTGACGAGGGTGAGCCAGCGGTTGCGGGCGGCGGGAGGCTGGTCGGTGGGGGCGGTGGAGAACAGCAGGTAGATGTCGTTGACGGTGACGTCGGGATGAATGTCGCCGTCGGCCTGGCCGGCGCGGATGAGGGCGGCGACGGCTGCGCCCGCGCGGTCCTCGGTGGCATGGTCGACCGGCTCCGCGCCGAGGGCCTGGGCGGCGGCCTTGACGGCACGGTCGGCCGCGGATGCCTCGACCACGCGGCCGAGGAACGCGGTCAGCTCGTCCGCGGCGCGGGTGCCTCCGGTGACGCGTTCGAGCGCGGCCTCGGCATCGTCGGCGACGCGGGCGACGTACTCGGCGACGACGGCCGCGACCAGGTCCGTCTTGGTGGGGAAGTGCCGGTACAGGGTTCCCACGGCTACGCCTGCCGCGGCGGCGATCTCGTCCATCCCGACGTCGGGGCCGTGTGCGGTGATCTGCTCGCCCGCGGCGGTGAGGATCTTCTTGCGGTTGCGGACCGCGTCGGCGCGTGGCGCCCGGGCCTGGGACATCGAGCTCGCCTGCCCTTCCCTTTGCATCAAGGTGAACTGTGGTTCAGAATAGATGTGAACCGTAGTTCATCTTAGTCGTGAGGAACCGCCATGCCCGCCACGCCCGCCAAGACCGCCCTTGTCACCGGTGCCTCCTCCGGCATCGGCGAAGCCACCGCCCTCAAGCTCCAGGAACTCGGCTACACCGTCTACGGCGCTGCCCGCCGCACCGACCGCCTCCAGAAACTCGCCGACCACGGCATCCGCCCTCTGGAGATGGACGTCACCGACGACGACTCCCTGCGCTCCGGCGTCGAGAAGATCACCGCCGAGACCGGCCGCATCGACGTCCTGGTCAACAACGCCGGTTACGGCTCCTACGGCGCCCTCGAAGACGTCCCCCTGGACGAGGCCCGCTACCAGTTCGAGGTCAACGTCTTCGGCGCCCTGCGTCTGACCCAGCTCGTCCTGCCCCACATGCGCGCCCAGCACAGCGGCACCGTCGTCAACATCACCTCGATGGGCGGCAAGATCTACACCCCGCTCGGCGGCTGGTACCACGGAACCAAGTTCGCCCTCGAAGCCCTCAGTGACTCCCTGCGCCTTGAGGCCAAACCCTTCGGCATCGACGTCGTCGTCATCGAACCCGGCGGCATCGCCACCGAATGGGGCGGCATCGCCGCCGACAAGCTGGAGAAGTCCTCCGGCACCGGCCCTTATGCCGCCCAGGCCGCCGCGGTGGCCTCTTCCCTGCGCTCCGAGGCCAACGCGAAGCGCAACTCTCCGCCCACCGTCATCGCCGACGCCATCGGCAAGGCCGTCACCGCCCGCCGCCCCAGGACCCGCTACGCCACCGGCTTCGGCGCCCGACCCCTCATCGCCCTGCGCCGGATCCTTCCCGACCGCGCCTTCGACACCGTCATCTCCCGGGCGGTCGGCCTCCCCCGGTGAAGGGTCCGCGAAGGCGTCGCCGCGTCAGCAGCCCGAGCCGCTGTCGCCCCGGCCAGGCCCTCTCGGCTTCCCGGCCGGAGCCCTCACCACCTTCATAGAAGCCCTGAAGAGCCAGGCTCACTCCACCGTCACCGACTTCGCCAGGTTCCGAGGTTGATCCACCTCGTTCCCGCGGGCCGTCGCCAGCTCGCACGCGAACACCTGCAACGGGACCGTCGCCACCAGCGGTTGGAGGAGTGTCGGTGTGGCGGGGATGCGGATCAGGTGGTCCGCGTACGGGACGACCGTCTCGTCGCCCTCCTCCGCGATCACGATCGTTCGTGCGCCCCTCGCCCGGATCTCCTGGATGTTGGACACGATCTTGTCGTGGAGGACGGAACGGCCGCGAGGTGACGGTACGACCACCACCACCGGGAGGTCCTCCTCGATCAGGGCGATCGGGCCGTGTTTCAGCTCGCCCGCTGCGAAGCCCTCCGCGTGCATGTACGCGAGTTCCTTCAGCTTCAGGGCGCCCTCAAGGGCCACCGGGTAGCCCACGTGCCGGCCCAGGAAGAGCACCGTGCCCTTGTGGGCGAGCGAGCGTGCCAACGCCCGTACCGGCTCCATGGTGTCCAGGACCCGCTCGACGTCCTGGGAGCTGCGGGAGAGTTCCCGGACGACCGCCTGGATCTCGTCGCCCCACTTCGTGCCGCGCACCTGGCCCAGGTAGAGCGCCACGAGGTAGCACGCGACGAGCTGGGTCAGGAACGCCTTCGTGGACGCGACCGCGACCTCCGGGCCCGCGTGGGTGTACAGCACCGCGTCCGACTCACGGGGGATCGTCGAGCCGTTGGTGTTGCAGATCGCGAGCACCTTGGAGCCCTGCTCGCGGGCGTGCCGCAGCGCCATCAGCGTGTCCATGGTCTCGCCGGACTGGGAGATGGCGATGACCAGCGTGCGCGGGTCGAGGATCGGGTCGCGGTAGCGGAACTCGCTCGCCAGCTCGACCTCGCACGGGATACGGGTCCAGTGCTCGATGGCGTACTTGGCGATGAGGCCCGCGTGGAATGCCGTACCGCACGCGACGATCACCACCTTGTCCATCTCGCGCAGCTCGGAGGCGCCGATCCGGACCTCGTCCAGGGTCAGGGAGCCGGACGCGTCGATGCGGCCCAACAGGGTGTCGGCGACCGCCTTGGGCTGCTCGGCGATCTCCTTGAGCATGAAGTAGTCGTAGCCCCCCTTTTCCGCCATCGACGCATCCCAGTCGACGTGGTACGAGCGCACGTCCGCCGGGCGGCCGTCGAAGCCCGTGACCAGGACACCGCCCCGGCGCAGCTCCACCACCTGGTCCTGGCCCAGCTCGATCGCCGACCGCGTGTGGGCGATGAACGCGGCGACGTCCGAGGCGAGAAAGGCCTCGCCGTCTCCGACGCCCACCACGAGCGGCGAGTTACGGCGTGCGCCCACCACCACGTCCGGCTCGTCCGCGTGCACCGCGACGAGCGTGAACGCGCCCTCCAGCCGGCGGCACACCAGCCGCATCGCCTCCGCGAGGTCCGCGCAGGAGGAGAACTCCTCGGCCAGCAGGTGCGCCACCACCTCGGTGTCCGTCTCGGAGGACAGCTCGTGCCCGCGCTCGGCGAGCTCGGCCCGCAGACAGGCGAAGTTCTCGATGATGCCGTTGTGCACGACGGCCACGCGGCCCGCGTTGTCGAGGTGCGGGTGGGCGTTGGTGTCCGTGGGGGCGCCATGGGTCGCCCAGCGGGTGTGGCCGATGCCCGTGGGGCCGGTCGACAGGGGGCGCTCGGCCAGCTCCTTCTCCAGGTTGAGCAGCTTCCCGGCCTTCCTGGCGGTGGCCAGGCCCCCGTCGGCCAGGACCGCCACGCCCGCCGAATCGTACCCCCGGTACTCCAGCCGCTTCAGGCCGGCCAGGACCACGTCGAGTGCGGGCCGTGCGCCCACATATCCCACGATTCCGCACATACCAGCCCCTTCAGGGTGCCCGAGTTCGGGAAGTTTGTGTGTGTTTGATGTGACTTTACGTGACGATGTAGTGCAGGTAAGCCTCAAATCGGGTGACCTCACGCGCGCGGCGCACCCAACGGCCCATCCGTGACGCGTTCGCTGGTCGCATGACCAGAACACGAATGACCGGAACGCGCGTCTCCGCCCGCCGCACGGCGATCGGCGGTGCCGCAGTCGTCCTCGCCCTGCTGGCCGTCCTCCCGATGAACGCGGCCGCTGCCGCGGCAGACCCCGCGCCGCCCGCGCCGGGACCCGCCGCCGACAGCGTCCCCGGCATGTCCTCGGGCTCCGACCAGGGCCAGGGCTCGGACTCCGGCCAGGGCTCGGACTCCGGCCAGTCCGCCGACTCGGGCCAGTCCTCGGACTCCGGCCAGTCCGATCAGTCCTCGCAGTCCGACATGCTCGGCCAGGCGCCGTCCTCCGGGGCGCAGGAGTCGAACACGTCGGAGAGCGGGATGGGTTCGCAGGGCATGGCCGCCGGACCGGCGGACTGATCGCGTACGCACCGCATCATCGAGGCGGCCGTCGGGTCCGTGGTCTTCCGAGCCACGCGACCCGGCGGCCGCGGGCCGTTCCGGGACATGGGTCACGACCTGCCCACGCGGGCGCGGTTCAGGGGGGCGACGGGGTGACGG
>NZ_VMNX01000140.1 GCF_009377235.1 Streptomyces acidicola | reverse complement strand
CATCCCGTCCCTGGGGGCGGCAGCCCCCAGGGACGGGATGGGAATGGGTAGGGGCGGCGGGGGCGAAACCCAAGGAACTCGGACGCGCCTTGACACGTGACGGAATCGAAGTCTTAGCTTGCCTCCAGTCATTTAGATTCGTGAAGCTAGTTCATATACGTGGACGCGCCCGTGTTGCGAAGGGTCCAACCGCGTATGAGGGAGACATGAAGTTCCAAGGAGTGCTGTTCTTCCCGGTCACGCCGTTCGCCGCGGACGGCTCGCTGGACGAGGAACGGCTCGCCCAGCACATCGAGTCCGGCGTGACGGCAGGTGCGGGGGCCGTCTTCGTCGCGTGCGGAACCGGTGAGTTCCACGCGCTGTCCGCGGACGAGATCGAACGGGCCACGCGCGTCGCGGTCACCACGACTGCTGGGCGCACACCCGTCCTCGCCGCCGCGGGCGGCCCCGTACCGGTCGCACGCGACCACGCCACCCGCATCGAACGCGCGGGCGCCGACGGCATCCTGCTGCTGCCGCCGTACCTGGTGAACGCACCGCAACAGGGCCTGGTCCGGTACGTGAGAGAGGTGACGGCGGCCCCGAGCCTGCCGGTCGTCTTCTACCAGCGCGGCACGGCCCGGCTCACCGAGGCCACTGCCGCCGAGATCGCCGCCCTGCCGTCGGTCGCCGGCCTCAAGGACGGCCTCGGCGACATCGAGCGCATGCACCGCATCGTCCGGGCGGTACGTGCCGTGCCGGGCACCGAGGACTTCCAGTTCTTCAACGGCCTGCCCACCGCCGAGATGACCGCACCCGCCTACCGCGGGATCGGCGTCGAGCTGTACTCCTCCGCGGTGTTCGCCTTCGCCCCCGAGATCGCGACGGCGTTCCACCGCGCCCTGACCGAGGGCGACGACACACTGGTCGCGACGCTGCTGGACGAGTTCTACGGGCCTCTCGTCGAGCTCCGCGACGAGGTCCCCGGATATGCCGTCTCGCTGGTCAAGGCCGGAGTGACCCTCCGCGGCCTGGACGTCGGCGGCGTCCGGGCACCCCTGCTCGACCCCACGCCGGAGCACATGGCCCGGCTGACGAAACTGATCGACCGCGGTCTGGAGGCGATTCACGCATGAGCAGCACCCCGGGGACCCCTGGGACCCGTATCCGCGAACTGGTCGTCACCCCGATCGCCTTCCGTGACCCGCCCCTGCTCAACGCGACCGGCGTCCACGAGCCGCTCGCACTGCGCTGCGTCCTCCAACTCGTCCTGGAGGACGGCACGGTGGGCCTCGGCGAGTCAACGGGCGGCGAGGTACGCCTGGAACGGCTCCTGACCGCCGCGAAGGCCGTCGTCGGCATGGACGTCTTCGACACGACCGCCGTCTCCGCCGCGATCGACGCCGCTCTCCTGCCCACCGTGCCCAGTTCCCACGAGCGCGGCTGGACCACCTCGGCTGTCGAGGTGGCCTGCCTCGACGCGCAGGGCAAGCTGCTCGGGCGCCCGGTCAGCGATCTGCTGGGGGGCACGGTCCGCGACTCGGTACCGTTCGCCGCCTACCTGTTCTACAAGTGGGCCGAGCATCCGGCGCTGGACGGCCGCCCGGCCGTGGGCGACGACTGGGGCGAGGCCCTCGACCCGGCGGGCGTCGTCGAGCAGGCCCGGCTGATGCAGCAGCGGTACGGCTTCCGCTCGTTCAAGTTGAAGGGCGGGGTGTTCCCACCGGACGAGGAGATCGCCGCCGTCCGTGCTCTCGCGGAGGCATTCCCCGGCCGGCCGCTGCGCCTGGACCCGAACACGGCGTGGACGGTGGAGACGTCGAAGTACGTCGCCCGCGAACTCGACGGTGTCCTTGAGTACCTGGAGGACCCGACCCCGACGATCCCCGGCATGGCCGAGGTCGCGCAGGACTCCCCGATGCCGCTGGCCACCAACATGTGCGTGGTCGCCTGGGAGCACCTGAAGCCCGCGATCGAACAGAACGCGATCCAGGTGCTTCTCACGGACCACCACTACTGGGGCGGGCTGCGGCGTACCCGCGAACTGGCCGCGGTCTGCGAGGTGTTCGGCATCGCGCTGTCGATGCACTCCAACTCGCACCTGGGCATCAGCCTCGCCGCGATGACCCACGTCGCCGCGACCATCCCCAACCTCGACCACTCCTGCGACACGCACTACCCGTGGAACTCGGCCGACGACGTGATCGTCCCGGGCGCCCTGGAACTGCGCGACGGAGCCGTCGCGGTCCCCACGGGTCCCGGCCTCGGCGTGGAGCTCGACCACGAGGCCCTCGACCGCCTCCACCGCCTCTACCTGGACTCCGGGATGCGGGGTCGCGACGACACCGGCTACATGCGCCGTATCCAGCCGGACTACGAGCTGAGGCTCCCCCGCTGGTGACCTGTGCCGGGCAGGCGGGGGACGTGCAACCTCGGTGCAACGTGACCGCGGGTTGGCTGGAACCGCCGACCCGAGGAGTGATGCCCCGTGACCGAACCGGAGACCGCCCAGGAAACCACCCCACAGACCACCCCACAGGCCAGCCTGCACACCGACATCGTCCCCCGCGTCGAACTGACCCCCGCGGCCGCCGACCTCGTCCGGCGGCTGCGTACCGCTCACGGGCCGCTGATGTTCCACCAGTCGGGCGGCTGCTGTGACGGCAGCGCGCCGATGTGCTACCCGGAGGGCGAGTTCCGTACGGGCGGCTCGGACGTACTGCTGGCCGAGCTGGCGGTCGAGGGCGTGGACGAGCCGGTGTCGTTCTGGATGTCGCGGAACCAGTACGAGGTGTGGAGCCACACACGGCTCATCGTCGACGTCGTCGAGGGCCGGGGCAGTGGCTTCTCCCTGGAGGCACCCGAAGGAGTGCGTTTTCTGATCCGTTCCCGAGTCGTCGGCGCCTAGCCACCGACACGGCGCCCGCCGTCTGGTGCACTGCCCTTGAGTGCTTGGACAGTTGACGAGACATCAGGGGGGCGCCGTGACGCGTCGGATCGGACGGTTCAGAACGGCACTGACGGTTCTCGCGGTCTGGAACGTACTGGCCGGTGCCGCCCTCGTGGGCGCGGCGCCGGCCAGTGCCGCGTCCGCCGCCACCGAGGTCGCGCCGGGCGTCGAGTACACCGACTTCGACATCGTGGCGGCGAAAGGTGTGACGCACGCACATGTGCTGAGCGTCGATCTGCGCGCCCCGCACGTACGGGTCGGTCTCCTGTACCCCGGGGTGGTGGCGGCACGGGCCGCCGTCTCACGGCTCGCCGACACGGCGGGCGCCGTCGCGGGGGTCAACGGCGACTTCTTCAACATCAGCGAGACGCAGCACCCGGGTGTCGAGGCCACGGGCGCGCCGGTCGGCCCGGCGATCGCGGCCGGGCGCCGGCTCAAGGCCGCCGTCCCGAACGGCCAGCGCTTCGGCCCGGCCCTGCCGCCCGGCACGACCACCGAGGAGGTGTTCGGCGTCGGGACCGACCACACGGCCCGCCTGGACCGGCTCGCGCTCGACGGCTCGATCGGGACGGACGAAGGGGCCCTGCCGCTGCGCGGCCTCAACCAGTACGCACTGCCGGAGGGTTCCATCGGCGCGTTCACCTCGGACTGGGGCGACGTCTCCCGGCAGCGGGCGGTGTGCGGCACGGACACGGACCGGTCGGCGCCGTGCAGCACGGACACCTACGAGGTGACGGTCACCGACGGCCGAGTGGTGGCGACCACCGACTCCCCGGGCCGGGGCCCCATTTCCCCCGGCACCACCGTCCTGGTCGGCCGGGAGGCGGGCGCCCAGCAGTTGCGCAAGCTGTCGGCGGGCGAGCGGGTCGCGGTCCGGCACCGGCTGGTGGCCGCGAAGGCGCGCGTCCCGTACGCCTTCGCGATCGGTGGCTCCCCGGTCCTCAGTGGCGGCCGGCCGCTGCCGGGCCTCGACGACAGCGTCTCGGCCGTACGCACCGCCGCCGGTATCGCGAACGGCGGGCGCCGGATGCTGCTGCTCGCCCTGGACGGGGCGCCCGAGTTCCGCACGGGACTCACCATCGCCGAAGTGGCCGACACCATGCGTCAGTTGGGCGCGACGGACGCGTTCAGTCTGGACGGCGGCGGTTCGAGCACGCTGGTCGCACGCGAACCGGGCGCGACCGCCGTCTCCGTGTGGAACCACCCCAGTGGCGGCGCCGAACGCCCCGTACCGAACGGCATCGGGGTGTTCGCGCGCCCCTAGGGCCTCACGGTTTGAGGCTGCTCACGATGTCCGCCGTGGCCGTGAGCCCGTTGTGGATGGTCGGGGCCATGCTCGAACTGGCCAGGTAGAAGCCGAGCAGCATGCAGACCACGGCGTGCGAGAGCTTCAGCGCGCCATTGCGCAGGAACACCACCGCCAGGACCAGAAGCAGCACTACCACCGAGATGGAAACGGCCATCGTCAACCTCCTCCGCCACGTCCGCTTCGCGGCGTTCGGCCGTAAGTGTGGCGTAGCGGAGGGTTGGTCCGGGCGGCTGACGTGTACTCCGAACGTGTGGTGTCCGCTTCCGCGGTCCTACGGCCGCTCGTGCGCGTCCAGGAACGCCTGGAGTCCCGCCAGGTCATCGGTGTTGAGGTGGTCGACACCGGCGGCGAGGAGTTCGCCCCACAGCGCGTCACGGGCCGGGCCCGGCTGGTCGGGCGTCGCCCAGAAGCGGATCCGCTGGCCTCGCGCGTGCGCCCTGGAGACGATGTCGCGCAGCTTCGTCCGCTCGGCGTCCGGGAACGTGCCCACGCCCTGCCAGGTGAAGTTGTTCGTCCAGTTGTCGCTGATCAGCGGGACGAACGACGCGGGCGCGGAGCTGCCGAGGTCGGCGAGGCGGCCGTCGTAGAAGGCGCGGCGCACGGTCTGCGCCTCCATGGGGGGCCGGGCGGCGCGGTCGCCGGAGATGACGGCGGTGACGGGGCCCGGGTACACGCGGCCGTGCGCGTACGTCGTGAACAGGTGCCGGTAGCGCGCCAGATGGCGGTCCAGCTCCAGGTACGTCGACGAGCCCTCGGTCTTGATGTCGATCAGGAGCTGCAAGGACCCCCGGTGACCGCGGTACACGGAACCCCGGTTGGCCTTCACCCGGGCCGCGAGCGGGTCGAGGTAGAGGGATTCGAGGGTGCGGGCCGGGTCGAGGTCCTCGGGGTCGTGGGCGATGAGGAGCTGTCCCTCGACGAGGTAGATGTCGGCCTCGACGCTTCCGAAGCGGTGGTCGAGGGCGTCGAGGAGGGGGCGCGGGTGCTCGTAGTCGTTGTGCGCGTGGGCGCGCCACAGCGGGCGCGGGCCGTGCTTCCCGTCACCCGCCCACGCGTGGGCGGCGGGGAGGGCGACGGAACCCGCGAGGGCGGCGCCGAGGGTCGTGAGGGCTCTGCGGCGGGTGGTGAGGGCCATGCTCTGCCTCCCTGGAAGTGCCGTACGGGACGAATGGGGGTCCCGTACGGTCGAGCGAAGTCGGGGCTGGAGGAGAGTATGGGGTCCTGTACGCCCCAAAGAGCAGTGCTGTGCGGTGAGTTGGCCGGGCTGCCACTGTCTGTTCATTTCGTCCGTGTGGAGCACACGGAAAAGCCCGCCCCGGGTGGGGCGGGCTTCTCGTGGGCTTTCCGCGGGCTTCTCCCAGGTGTACGTCAGGGTGCGGGCAGGTCGATCAGGTCGGCCAGCGCCGCTCGGTGGCCGCCGGCTGTGCCGTACGCGAGCGCGTCGGCCTTGGCGCGCTTGAGGTACAGGTGCACGGGGTGCTCCCACGTCATACCGATCCCGCCGTGCAGTTGGAGTGCCTCCTCGGCGGCGTGGACCGCGACGGGCGCGGCGTAGGCCTGGGCCACGGCCACCGCCACGTCGGTGTCGTCGCTGCCGGTGGCCAGGGCGTCGGCGGCGTTGCGGGCGGCGGCCCGCAGGCTGACGAGCTCCAGCCACAGCTGGGCGAGGCGGTGCTTGAGTGCCTGGAAGCCGCCGACGGGCCGGTTGAACTGCTTGCGCTCCTTCAGGTAGCGGACCGTCTCGGTCAATGCCCATTCGGCGAGGCCGAGTTGTTCGGAGGCCAGCAGTCCGGCTCCGGCGCGAAGGGCGCGTCGTACGGCGGGTTCGGCGTCACCGAGACGACGTCCGGGCGCCCTGTCGAGGGCGACCTTCGCCAGGGGGCGGGTCAGGTCCAGGGACACCTGGGGCGTGACGGTGGCGGCGGAGGCGTCGACCGCGTACAGCCCGCCGTCGTCGGCGGGAACGAGCAGCACGTCGGCGACGGCCGCGTCCGCGATGGCGGTCAACTCCCCGTGCAGTGTGCCGTTTTCGTACCGGACGACCTTGTAGGCGCCGCCCGGCGCGACATGCAGCGCGACGGCGAGGGCGCCGATCGTGCGTCCCGACGCCAGTTCGGCGAGCAGGTCGTCGGCCTCGCAGGCCAGCACGGCCTCGGTGGCGACGACGGCGCTGGCGAGGTACGGCACGGGGGCGACCGCGCGGCCCAGCTCCTCCAGCACGACGGCGGCCTCGCGGTGCGTGGCGCCCTGGCCGCCCCGCGCCTCGGGCACCAGCAGCCCCGCGAGGCCCATGCCGTGCGAGAGCGCCTTCCACAGCTCCCGGTCGTGCGGAGCGTCCGACTCGGTGCGCACGATCACGCCCGCCGGGTCGCAGTGGTCGCGGAGCAGATCGCGGACGGCGGCGCGCAGCGCGTCCTCCTCCTCCGTGTAGAGCAGGTCGGGCTGCGTGCCCACAGGGCTCTCGGTGCTCTCCGTGCTCAATGGGCTCATCGGGCGAGGTCCTTCCACGCGACGTCCTTGTCGGTGCGCGGCTCGGCGGGCAGGCCGAGGATGCGCTCGGCGACGATGTTCAGCAGGACCTCGCTGGTACCGCCCTCGATGCTGTTGCCCTTGGAGCGCAGGTAGCGGTAGCCGGCGTCGCGGCCGGTGAAGTCCACGAGCTCGGGGCGCCGCATCGTCCAGTCGTCGTACGACAGGCCCTCCTCGCCGAGGAGTTCGACCTCCAGACCGCTGATCTCCTGGTTGAGGCGGGCGAAGGCGAGCTTCATGCCGGAGCCCTCGGGGCCGGGCTGGCCCGCGACGAGTTGCTGGCGCAGCCGTTCCCCGGTGAGCCGGGCGACCTCGGCCTCGCCCCACAGCGTCAGCAGCCGCTGGTGGAGGTCGTGTGTGCGCAGCTCGGGGCGTTCGCGCCAGGTCCTGGCGACCGGGCCGATCATGCCGCCCTCGCGCGGCAGCCGCATGCCGCCGATGGAGACGCGCTCGTTCATGAGCGTGGTCTGTGCGACCCGCCAGCCGTCACCGATCTCGCCGAGGCGGCGCGTGTCGGGGATGCGTACGTCAGTGAGGAACACCTCGTTGAACTCGGCCTCGCCCGTGATCTGCCTGAGCGGCCGGACCTCGACGCCCGGGTCCGTCATGTCGCAGATGAAGTACGTGATGCCCCGGTGCTTGGGCACGTCAGGGTCGGTGCGGGCGATGAGGATCGCCCAGCGGGCCAGATGGGCGCTGGACGTCCACACCTTCTGCCCGTTGACCACCCAGCCGCCCCCGCTCTCCCGCACGGCACGCGTACCGAGCGCGGCGAGGTCGGACCCGGCGCCCGGCTCGCTGAAGAGCTGGCACCAGACCTCCTCGCCGGTCCACAGGGGCCGCAGAAAGCGCCGCTTCTGCTCGTCCGTGCCGAAGCCGAGGATGGTGGGCGCGGCCATGCCGAGGCCGATACCGATGCGCCGGGGGTCGTTGCCGGGGGCGCCCGCGGCCTCCAGCTCGGCGTCCACGACGGCCTGGAGGGAGCGTGGCGCGCCGAGGCCGCCGAGGCCCTCCGGGTAGTGCACCCAGGCCAGTCCCGCGTCGAAGCGGGCCCTGAGGAAGTCCAGGCGCCCGGTGGTGGCGGGTGGGTGCGCGGCCAGCAACTCCCGGGTGCGGCGGCGCAGTTCGGTCGCGTCGGTCATACCGTTCCCCCTCGCGTCGGTCATACCGCTCCCCCTTCGGCCGGGCCGGGGACCACGACGACCCGGCCGGTGGTGACGCCGTCGGCGACCCGCTGTACGGCGCCGGCCGCCCCGACGAGCGGCACACGCTCGCTGACCAGCGGTTTGATCGCGCCCCGCGCGGCCAGCTCGGTGAGCTGCTCGTGGCAGCGCAGGACCAGCTTGGGGTTCCTGGTGTTGTACAGGCCCCAGTGCAGGCCCAGGATCGAGTAGTTCTTCACCAGGGCGTGGTTGAGTGCCGGGCTGGGGATCGATCCGCTCGCGAAGCCGACGACCACGATCCGGCCCTCGAAGGCGACGACCTTGGTGGACTGCGTGTACGCCTCCCCGCCGACCGGGTCGTAGATCACGTCGGCGCCGCGTCCGCCGGTGGCCTCCTTCACCGCCGCGACGACGTCCTCGGTGCGCCGGTCGACAACCACGTCACAGCCCAGCTCCCGCGCCACGGCCGCCTTGCCGGCCCCGCCGACGACACCGATGACGGTGGCGCCCGCGGCCTTGCCGAGCTGCACGGCCGCGCTGCCGACTCCTCCCGCGGCGGCGTGGACGAGCAGCGTCTCCCCGGCCTCAAGACGGGCCCGCCGGTGCAGAGCGAACCAGCCCGTCTGGTAGCCGATGTGCAGCGCGGCGGCCTCGGCGTCGTCGAGCACCTCGGGCGCGGGCAGTACGGCCGTGGCGTCCGCGACGGTGTACTCGGCGAGTCCGCCGTACGGCAGCGCGGGGTTGGCGAGGACCCGGCGCCCGTCCTCGGTCTCGCCGCAGATCTCCACGCCGGGCGTGAACGGCAGCGGGGGCCTGACCTGGTAGTGCCCGCGGCACATCAGCGCGTCCGGGAAGTTGATGTTCGCCGCGCGCACCTTCAGCAGGACCTGGCCGTCGCCGGGCGTGGGCCGCTCGACGTCGGCGAGCCGCATCACCTCGCCCGGCTCACCGTTCTCGTGCACGTGCCATGCCTGCATGAGGGGCCTCCAGGGGACTACGTCGTCTGACCGTGGGTCGCCCCGCATACTAAGCGGTTGCTTGCCCGTCGGGGAACCGTCACGCTGGTCCCGGCCCCTTGGGGCGCGCCCGGACATGCATCCGCTCCCCCTGCGGCCCGAACAGGCTGAGGAACTCCACCGGCCCCTCCCCCGTCGACCCGAACCAGTGCGGCACCCGCGTGTCGAACTCGGCCGCCTCCCCCGCCGCGAGCACCACGTCGTGCTCGCCCAGCACGATCCTCAGCTTCCCGGACAGCACGTACATCCATTCGTAGCCCTCGTGCACCCGCAGGTCCGGTTCGAGTTTCCGCTGCGGTTCGAACACCTTGAACGCCTGGAGCCCGCCCGGCTGGCGGGTCAGGGGCCAGTGGGTTCGGCCGTTCATCACGATCGGCTTGGCCCGGATCCGCGGATCACCCACGGGCGGGGCGCCGACCAGTTCGTCCAGCGGGACCTGATGCGCGCGGGCGATGGGCAGCAGCAGTTCCAGGCTGGGCTTGCGCAGGCCGGACTCCAGCCGCGAGAGGGTACTCACCGAAATACCGGTGGCCTCGGACAGCCCGGCGAGCGTCGCACCCCGCTCCTTGCGGACGCGCCGCAGCCGGGGACCGACCTCGGCGAGAACCTCGTGCGTGTCGTCACTCATACGAACATTGCAGTTTCGGCAAACACGTTTGTCAACACGGGGGTACTCGGACGACTGTCTGGAGCGGAGGTGGTCACCGTGACCGAGAAGTACGGAACTGCGAAGTACGGGACCGAGACGTACGAAGTGATCGTCATCGGCGGTGGCGCGGCCGGACTGTCCGCCGCGCTGGTCCTGGGCCGGGCCCGGCGCCGGACGCTCGTGGTCGACGCGGGCGAGCCGCGCAACGCGCCCGCCGCGCACATGCAGGGCTATCTGTCGCGGGACGGCATGCCGCCGGCGGCGTTCCTCGCGGTGGGGCGCGAGGAGGTGACGTCGTACGGCGTCGAGCTGGTCCACGACCGGGCGGTGGACGTGACGCGCGGTGAGGACCCGGACGGTTTCGCCGTGGAGCTGGCGAGCGGCCGGACCGTGCGTGCCCGGCGGCTGATCGTCGCCACGGGACTGGCCGACGAGCTGCCGCCCGTCCCCGGTGTCGCCGAGCGCTTCGGGCGGGATGTGCTGCACTGCCCGTACTGCCACGGCTGGGAGGTTCGCGACCTGCCCTTCGGCGTGATCGTCACCTCACCCATGAGCGTCCACCAGGCGCTGCTGGTCACCCAGTGGTCGAAGGACGTGACCCTGTTCCCGCACACCACGGACGAGGCGGACCTCTCGGACGAGGACCTGCGCAGGCTTGCGGCCGCCGGTGTGCATGTCGTGCCCGGCGAGGTCGCGGAGATCGTCGTCGAGGACGACCGGCTGACGGGGGTACGGCTCGCCGACGGCACCGTCCACGCGCGGTCGGCCGTCTTCGTCGCGCCCCGCTTCGTCCCGCGGACGGCGCTGCTGGAGCGGCTGGGCGCGGAAACGAAGGAGACCCCGTTCGGCATGGCCCCGGAGGTCGACGAGACGGGGCGTACCACGGTGCCGGGCGTGTGGGCGGTGGGCAACGCGACGCTCATGACCCAGCAGGTGGTGCACGCGGCCGGGGACGGCTACAAGGCGGCGGCCACGATCAACAACGAGATGGTCATGGAGGACATCGAGGCGGCCGTCGGGGTGTAGTGCGGCGGCCCGCGTTGCACCATGGCTGCATGCTGTTCGCCCGGCTCGCCCGTGTGTCCCGGGAGATCGCCGCCAGCTCGGCGCGCTCCCGGAAGACGGCCCTGCTCGCCGAGCTGTTCCGGGACGCGGAGGCGGATGACGTACCGATCGTGATCCCGTATCTGGCGGGCCGCCTGCCTCAGGGGCGGCTCGGTATCGGCTGGAAGCTCATCGACCAGCACATCGCGCCTGCCGTGCAACCCACGCTGACCGTGCGGGAGGTGGATGCCCGGCTGACCCGGATCGGTTCCGTCACCGGCGTCGGCTCGCAGGCCGAACGCAGGCGTCTGGTCGGCGAGTTGCTGGCCGCCGCCACCGACGACGAGCAGCGGTTCCTGTTCGGGCTCCTCACCGGTGAGGTCCGGCAGGGCGCCCTGGATGCGGTGGCCGTCGAGGGGCTCGCGGCGGCGACGGGGGCGCCCGCGGCCGACGTACGCCGTGCCGTGATGCTCGCGGGCTCGCTCCAGGCGGTGGCCCGAGCGCTGCTCGCGGACGGTCCGCCCGCCCTGGACCGGTTCCAGCTCACCGTCGGCCGTCCGGTCCTGCCGATGCTGGCGCACACCGCGTCCTCGGTGGCGGAGGGCGTCGAGAAGCTCGGTGCCTGCGCGGTCGAGGAGAAGCTGGACGGCATCCGCGTCCAGGTCCACCGCGACGGCCACGCCGTACGGCTCTACACCCGCACCCTCGACGACATCACCGACCGGCTGCCCGAACTCACCGCCGCCGCCCTGGAGCTGAGGGGCGCGCGGTTCATCCTCGACGGGGAGGTCATCGCGCTGGACGAGACCGGTCGGCCGCGGTCCTTCCAGGAGACCGCCGGGCGGGTGGGCTCCCGGACGGACGTGGCGACGGCGGCCCGGGAGGTGCCCGTCTCGCCGGTCTTCTTCGACGCGCTCTCCGTCGACGGCCGGGACCTGCTCGACCTGCCGTTCACCGAGCGGCACGCGGAGCTGGCCCGGCTGGTGCCCGAGCCGATGCGGGTGCGGCGCACGCTCGCGCACGGCCCCGACGACCTCGGCGCCGCGGAGGAGTTCCTCGCCGAGACGCTGCGGCGCGGCCACGAGGGTGTCGTGCTCAAGGCCCTCGACGCCCCCTACAGCGCGGGCCGGCGCGGCGCGTCCTGGCTGAAGGTGAAGCCGGTGCACACCCTCGACCTGGTGGTCCTGGCCGCCGAGTGGGGCCACGGCCGCCGCACGGGCAAGCTCTCCAACCTGCACCTGGGCGCCCGCACCCCGGACGGCTCCTTCGCGATGCTGGGCAAGACGTTCAAGGGCATGACCGACGCGATGCTCACCTGGCAGACCGGGCGGCTGAAGGAGCTCGCCGTTGAGGACAACGGCTGGGTCGTCACCGTGCGCCCCGAGCTCGTCGTGGAGATCGCGTACGACGGTCTGCAACGCTCCACCCGCTACCCGGCCGGCGTCACGCTCCGCTTCGCCCGTGTCGTGCGCTACCGGGAGGACAAGTCCCCCGCCGAGGCCGACACGGTCGAGGCGCTGCTCGCCGCACACCCGGAGGTGACCCGGTGACGACGGCGAAGCGCAGCGCGGGCCTGCTGCTGTACCGGCGCGCTGCGGGCGGTCTGGAAGTGCTGCTCGGCCACATGGGCGGCCCGTTCTTCGCGCGGCGGAACGCCGGGGCGTGGACGGTGCCGAAGGGCGAGTACGAGTCCGGTGAGCCGGCCTGGGACGCGGCCCGCCGCGAGTTCCAGGAGGAACTGGGCCTTCCGCCGCCGGACGGAGAGGCCGTGCCGCTGGGCGAGGTGCGGCAGACCGGTGGCAAGGTCGTCACCGCCTGGGCGGTCGAGGCCGACCTCGATCCGGCGGCCGTGGTGCCGGGGACGTTCCGCATGGAGTGGCCGCCGAAGTCGGGGCAGGTCCAGGAGTTCCCCGAGCTGGACCGCGTGGAGTGGCTCGGCCTCGACCGGGCGCGCGAGGTGATCCTCAAGGCGCAGGCGGTGTTTCTGGACCGGCTGGCTGAGCACTCGGACAGCCCGGACTGAACCCGCGTGGCGTGCCCCGTCACCACGCGCGGGAAGGCCGGGACACAGTCCGTCCGTTCTCAGGAGGCCGGCTATGCCCATCGCGACGGTGAACCCGGCGAACGGTGAAACGATCAAGAATTACGACGCCCTGAGCGAGGAGGAGATCGAGCGCAGGCTCGCGACCGCCGAGAGCACGTTCCGCACGTACCGGACCAGCTCCTTCGACGAGCGCGCCCGCCTGCTGCGCCGGGCCGCCGGTCTCCTGGATGAGGACACGGAGAGCGTGGCCCGTGTGATGACGACGGAGATGGGCAAGCCCGTCAGGCAGGCCCGTGCCGAGGCCGCCAAGTGCGCGAAGGCGATGCGCTGGTACGCCGACCATGCCGCGGAGCTGCTCGCCGACGAGGAACCCGACGAGTCCGATGTGAAGGACTCCGGCGCCCTGCGCGTCCTGGTGCGCTACCGGCCGCTCGGCCCGGTGCTCGCGGTGATGCCGTGGAACTTCCCGCTCTGGCAGGTGATCAGGTTCGCCGCGCCCGCGCTGATGGCGGGCAACGTGGGCCTGCTCAAGCACGCCTCGAACGTGCCGGGGACCGCGCTGTACCTGGAGGACCTGTTCCACCGGGCGGGCTTCCCCGAGGGCTGCTTCCAGACGCTGCTCATCGGCTCCGGCGCCGTGGAGCGCGTCCTGCGCGACCCTCGGGTCAGGGCCGCCACGCTCACCGGCAGTGAGCCGGCGGGCCGCTCGGTGGCCTCGGTCGCCGGGGACGCGGTGAAGAAGACGGTCCTGGAGCTGGGCGGCAGCGACCCGTACATCGTGATGCCGTCGGCGGACATCGACCGGGCCGCGAGGATCGCGGTGATCGCACGCGTCCAGAACACCGGGCAGTCGTGCATCGCCGCCAAGCGGTTCATCGTGCACACGGACGTGTTCGACGCCTTCACCGAGGGCTTCACCGAGGGCATGAAGGCACTGAAGGTGGGCGACCCCATGGAGGAGGAGACCGACATCGGGCCGCTCGCCGGCAAGCAGGGCCGCCGCGACCTGGAGGAGCTGGTCGTCGACGCGGTGGAGAGCGGCGCCACGGTCCTGTGCGGCGGCGTGCGCGCCGAGGGACCCGGCTGGTACTACCCGCCCACGGTCCTCACCGACGTGACCCCCGAGATGCGCATCCACCACGAGGAGGCCTTCGGTCCGGTCGCCACCCTGTACCGGGTCGCCGACCTGGACGAAGCAGTCGCGGCCGCGAACGACTCGCCCTTCGGACTGAGCTCGAACGTGTGGACGCGTGACGGGACCGAGGTCGACCGGTTCGTCCGCGACCTGGAGGCAGGCAGCGTGTACGTCAACGGGATGACCGCGTCCCACCCGGCATTCCCGTTCGGCGGCGCCAAGCGGTCCGGGTACGGGCGTGAGCTGTCGGGTCACGGGATACGCGAGTTCTGCAACATCACCACCGTGTGGCACGGGGCATGAGCGTTCCACGGTTACGATCCCCTTTGTGAACCGCGAAGTGACTCTGCCTCTGATCGTCGACAACCGCGGCACGTTGCAGGTGGCGGCCGCCGACGTCAGCAAGCTGCTGCGCACGGTGGGCGGCCGGTGGCTGCACCTGGTGGAGGCCGGTGAGGACGGGCTCGACGAGGAAACGGTGGCGACCCTCACGATCGAGCTCGCCAAGCTGGCCGACCGCATCGACGTGGCCTGCATCGCGCACAGCAGTGGCCCGGCCGGCTAGGACACCGAACGGACCTCGCTCAGCGCTGTTCCAACTCCCACAGCGTGTGCCAGAACATCGTCTCGTAGCTCTGGAGCAAACGGCCGTAGCGGTGCACCAGATCCTCGTCGATGCGTCCCGCCTCCAGTCCCGCCTGCACCGCCTCCCGCGCCCTCTGGTCCAGCTCCGGTGCGGGCTCGGCGAAGAAGTCGAAGAAACCGCAGGCCTCGTCGCTGAAGCCGTAGTGGCGTCGCAGGGCGTCCGCGATCGTCGCGCAGTAGCCGCCCCACGCAGAGAAGTTGGCGCTCAGCGCGAGCACGATGTCAGCCGGTGTGCCGTCCAGCGCCAGCCGGGCCACGTACGAGGGATAGGCCTGGCAGCCCGGCAGCGGCTCGTACGCCACGGCCCGCGCCTCGTCCACGCCGCACGCCCCGGCGAACTTCCCCAGCCGCTGACCCGCCAGTTCCTCACCCTCGGCGAGCATCTCGAAGAAGGGCGCGCTCGCGGGCTCCTCGGCGGCCGACCGCTCGGCCAGATGACGGAACGAGCGCCGGTCCGCGGCGATCACATGGCTTTGTTCGAGGGCCAGCGCGGCGAGCGTGTCGCGTCCTGCCGCGCCGCGGGCGATCAGGGGCAGCAGCCGGTTGGTGCCCGGATCCGGGGCGAGTCTTCCGGTGGTGGTGTCCAGAAGTTCCCTGGCCGTCAGCGTCATCGCGCACTCCCTCGTGGCTGCCGCGGGTCCGTCTCACTGCTCTTCGACCCTGACACGGTTGCCCGGTCCGGAGTAGTCGGGCGGGAGATCCTCACGCAGTCGGGTGATGGTGAGTGCTGATCGTGGGTGCGTCCCCTCCACCGGCCGCAACGGACCCGCGGCCGGCGGAGGGGATGCACCCCGACGGCGCTACCGGATCGGCATTCCGGACAGCGTGCGAGCGATCACCAGCCGCTGAATCTCGCTCGTGCCCTCGAAGATGGTGTAGATCGCCGCGTCCCGGTGCATCCGCTCCACCGGGTACTCGCGCGTGTACCCGTTCCCGCCCAGGATCTGGATCGCCTGCGCAGTCACCTTCTTCGCCGTCTCGCTGGCGAACAGCTTCGACATCGAGCCCTCGGCCGCGGTGAACGGCTTCCCGTTGACCGCCATCCAGGAGGCCCGCCACACCAGCAGCCGGGCCGCGTCCACGGCAGTCCGCATGTCCGCGAGCTGGAACGCGACGCCCTGGTTGTCGATGATGGGCCGCCCGAACTGCTCACGGGTCGTGGCGTAGTCGAGAGCGACCTCGTACGCGGCACGGGCCGTACCCACGGCCATCGCGCCCACGGCGGGGCGGGACGCCTCGAACGTGGCCATCGCGGCGTTCTTCACACGCTCGCTGCCCGCCTTGGCCTTCTCGCGGGCGCGGGCGAGCCGCTCGTCGAGCCTCTCCTTGCCCCCGAGGAGGCAGGAGCCGGGGACGCGGACGTCCTCCAGGACCACCTCGGCGGTGTGCGAGGCGCGGATGCCGTGCTTCTTGAACTTCTGCCCCTGGGACAGGCCCGGAGTGTTCGGCGGGATGATGAAGGAGGCGTGGCCCTTGGAGCCGAGCTCCGGGTCGACGACCGCGACGACGACGTGGACGTTGGCTATGCCGCCGTTGGTCGCCCAGGTCTTTGTGCCGTTGATCACCCACTCGTCCTTGGCCTCGTCGTACACGGCACGTGTGCGCATGGAGGCGACGTCGGAGCCGGCGTCGGGCTCGGAGGAACAGAACGCGGCGACCTTGACGTCGCCCGCGTCGCCGTACATCTGGGGGATCCAGGTGCCGATCTGCTCCTCGGTGCCGTTGGCGAGGACGCCCACGGCGGCGAGGCCGGTGCCGACGATGGACAGGGCGATGCCCGCGTCACCCCAGAACAGCTCCTCCATGGCCATGGGGATGCCGAGGCCCGTGGGGTCGAAGTACTGCTGGGCGTAGAAGTCCAGGGAGTAGATGCCGACCTTGGCGGCCTCCTGGATGACCGGCCACGGAGTCTCCTCGCGCTCGTCCCATTCGGCGGCCGCGGGGCGGATCACATCGGCGGCGAACCCGTGGAGCCAGTCGCGGACCTCCTTCTGTTCCTCATTGAGCTCCATGGTGAACTCGGCCATGATCCCTCCTGCACTGCACTATGGTGTTACCTACGGTAACATTAGCCTGTTACCGGCCGGTAGGAAAAGTCAACTCCCACGGCGGGCTCGTCAGCCCGTTCGATCCACACGCGCCCATGAGTGCTAGTTTGCGCAAGCGTCACCGAATCAGAACGGGTGGGGAGAGCACATGGACACCACACAGCGGACGGATCAGGCACGGTCCGCCGACCGCCGCCGGCGCGAGCTCCTCGAGGCCGCCGACAGAGTGGTGCTCCGCGACGGCCCCGGGGCCTCCATGAACGCCATCGCCGCCGAGGCGGGCATCACCAAGCCGATCCTGTACCGGCACTTCGGCGACAAGGGAGGGCTCTACGCCGCCCTCGCCAAGCGCCACACGGACGCGCTCCTCGATTCGCTGCGGGCGGCACTGGACGCCCCGGCGGAGCGCCGTGAACGGGTCGAGCAGACACTCGACACGTACCTGGCCGCGATCGAGGCACGTCCGCAGGTGTACCGCTTTCTGATGCATCCGTCGGAGGGCGGTCAGCAGACCGAGGGCTTCGACGTGGGCAAGCACTCCGCTCCTCTGCTGCGCCGCATGGGCGAGGAACTCGCCCATGTCATCGGCGACCGGCTCGACCTCGGCCCGGCGGGTGAGCAGCTCGCGCGGGTGTGGGGCCACGGCATCGTCGGCATGATGCACGCGGCCGGCGACTGGTGGCTGGGCGAACGCCCCTGCACACGGGCCGAGTTGGTACGCAGCCTGGCGGACCTGCTCTGGGGCCGCCTGGCGGCGGCGGGGGACAAGGTCGGCGGGCCCGGGTTCTGATCTCCGATCAACCCTGCGGGGAACCACGTGTTCGCCACGGGAGCGGGGAACCGCGCGGCCTTCCGGGGGCGCGGGGCTGTGTTCTGTGTGCGGCCGCCGCCGCGTGGGCGCGGCCGGCCGCAGCGGACCCGCGCCCGCCAACGCGTCAGCGCCCCCAGGGCGCCCGCGCGGCCCGCCGTACCGCCCTCCACCTCCGCCACCCCGTGAGCCGGTCCATGTACACCCGGCCCTCCAGGTGATCGCACTCATGCTGCAGGCACCGTGCGAAGAAGCCGGTGCCCCGCACCCGCACCGGATCACCGTCCACGGTGAAACCCTCGACCACGGCCTCGTCGTACCTCTCGGTCCCCGCCTCCAGCCCGGGCAGCGACAGACACCCCTCGGGCCCGCGCAGCACAATCCCGCCCGCCTCGACGAGCCGTGGATTGACCACGTGGCCGACATGCCGCACCTCCTCGTCGTCCGGGCAGTCGTACACGAACACCCGCGACCGCTCGCCCACCTGATTCGCCGCCAGGCCCACACCTTGGGCCGCGTACATCGTGGCGAACATGTCCTCCACAAGACTTGCCAGTTCGGGTCCGAAATCCGTGACTTCTTCACACGGTGCGTGCAGAACGGGGTCCCCGAGCAGGGTCATGGGCCGTACACGCCCTCGGGCGCCGGGGATAGAGCCGTTTCGCATGGCCGCAAGGGTACGGTCCTCCCTGTCGCGCGAGCGCCGCGGTGGTGCCACGATTCGGGCGTGTGAGTGGATCTCGATAGGCTGAGGGCTACACCCTGGTGCCGAGAGGCCAAGGCGAGGCGTGCTCGCAAGGAGGATCGAGGACTGATGGCAGGCAACTCGGACCCGCTCACGCCGCGGGCCAAGATCGCCGTGACCGCGGGCAAGGCGGTCGCGGCGGCGTCGCGCGCGGCAGGGCGCGGCAGCGGTTCGGTGATCGGCGGCCGGGTGGCGCTCAAACTCGACCCCGACCTTCTCGCCCGGCTCGCCCAGAACCTGGACGTGATCCTCGTCTCGGCGACCAACGGCAAGACCACGACCACCCGTCTGATCGCGGAGGCCCTGCGCGCCGCGGGCCCGGTCGTGTCGAACGCCCTCGGCGCCAACATGCCCGCGGGCATCACCTCGGCCCTGGCCGGCAGCTCCGACGCCCGATACGGCGTCATCGAGGTGGACGAGAAGTATCTCGCGGGAGTGGCGCGCGACACCGCCCCGAAGTGCATCGCGCTGCTGAACCTCTCCCGCGACCAGCTCGACCGCGCCGCCGAGACCCGCATGCTCGCGGAGAACTGGCGTGAGGGACTGGCCGGGTCGAAGGCGGTCGTCGTCGCCAACTGCGACGACCCGCTGGTGGTGTGGGCCGCGTCCTCCTCCCCCAATGTGATCTGGGTCGCCGCCGGGCAGATGTGGAAGGACGACGCCTGGTCCTGCCCGTCCTGCGGCGGTGTGATGCAGCGCCCCGGCGACGACTGGTTCTGCGCCGAGTGCGGCTTCCGCCGGCCCACGCCGAGCTGGGCGCTGTCCGGCGAACACGTTCTGGACCCGCACGGCTCCGCCTGGCCGATCCATCTCCAGCTGCCGGGCCGTGCCAACAAGGCCAACGCGGCCTCCTCGGCCGCCGTCGCCGCCGTCTTCGGTGTGCCGCCGCAGGTCGCCCTGGAGCGCATGTACCAGGTGCAGGCGGTGGCGGGGCGGTACGACGTCGTGCAGTTCATGCAGCGCGATCTGCGGCTGCTGCTCGCCAAGAACCCGGCGGGCTGGCTGGAGACGTTCTCGCTGATCGACCCGCCGCCGTCCCCGGTGATCCTCTCGGTGAACGCGCGCGGGGCCGACGGCACCGACACCTCCTGGCTGTGGGACGTCGACTACACGCGCCTGACCGGGCACCCGATCTTCGTGGTCGGCGACCGGAAGCTGGACCTCGCGGTGCGTCTGGAAGTGGCGAACCAGCACTTCCAGGTCTGCGAGAACGTCGACCAGGCCGTGCAGATGTGCCCGCCGGGCCGCATCGAGGTCATCGCGAACTACACCGCGTTCCAGGACCTGCGCCGCCGCGTCGGCAACTGAGCACCCGACCACGAACGACTCAGAGGGGCACTGACTTCATGAGCGACAACAGCCTGCGGGTCGTCTGGGTCTACCCGGACCTGCTCAGCACGTACGGCGACCAGGGCAACGTCCTCGTAGTGGAGCGCCGGGCCCGCCAGCGCGGGCTCGACGTGGCACGGCTCGACGTGCGCAGCGACCAGCCGATCCCGACCTCGGGCGACATCTACCTGATCGGCGGCGGCGAGGACCGTCCGCAGCGGCTCGCGGCCGAGCGGCTGCGGCGCGACGGCCACCTGTACCAGGCCGTGCAGAACGGGGCGATCGTCTTCTCCGTGTGCGCGGGCTACCAGATCCTCGGCCACGAGTTCATCAACGACCTCGGGCAGCGCGAGCCCGGCCTCGGCCTGCTCGATGTGACCTCGACGCGCGGCGAGGGCGAGCGGTGCGTCGGTGACGTGCTCGCCGACATCGACCCGCGCCTCGGCCTGCCGCCGCTGACCGGCTTCGAGAACCACCAGGGCGTCACGCACCTCGGCCCCACCGCCCGCCCGCTCGCACAGACGCGCATCGGCAAGGGCAACGGCACCGGGGACGGCACAGAGGGCGCGTACAACGACACGGTCTTCGGCACGTACATGCACGGTCCCGTACTCGCCCGCAACCCGCAGATCGCGGACCTGCTGCTGAAGCTGGCGCTCGACGTGAACGCGCTGCCGCCGACCGACGACCGCTGGTACGAGGCCCTGCGCGACGAGCGCATCGCGTCCGCCCAGCAGCCCGCCTGAGACGGCTGAGCCCCGAGGGAGCCGGGATCCGAGGAACGGTTTTCCGACCCTCTCGGGGCCCGTCGGACGGCCCGTGCAACGGCCCGTCTGACAAGGTCGCCGCTCAGGTGTGCGGGGGCGTCCAGCAGGCGGACTCCCAGTACGGGCCTGCCCCCTCCCGCCGGTAGGGTGGCCGCGATCCCGCCGGACAGGGTGGTCCGGTTCCCGGCCCACGTGGAGAAGGTGTTTCGGGCTATGCGCATTGGTGTCCTCACGTCGGGCGGCGACTGCCCCGGACTGAACGCCGTCATCCGGTCCGTCGTGCACCGTGCCGTCGTCGACCACGGCGACGAGGTCATCGGCTTCCGGGACGGCTGGAAGGGCCTCCTGGAGTGCGACTACCTCAAGCTCGACCTCGACGCGGTGAGCGGCATCCTCGCTCGCGGCGGCACGATCCTCGGTTCCTCCCGGGTCCGTCCCGAACACCTGCGTGACGGGGTGGAGCGGGCGAAGGGCCACGTCGAGGAACTCGGTCTCGACGCGATCATCCCGATCGGCGGCGAGGGCACCCTCAAGGCCGCCCGCCTGCTGTCCGACAACGGCCTGCCGATCGTCGGCGTGCCGAAGACCATCGACAACGACATCGCCGTCACGGACGTCACCTTCGGCTTCGACACCGCCGTGGGCGTGGCCACCGAGGCCCTGGACCGGCTGAAGACCACCGCCGAGTCCCACCAGCGCGTCCTCATCGTGGAGGTCATGGGCCGCCACACCGGCTGGATCGCGCTCCACTCCGGCATGGCGGCCGGCGCCCACGCCATCGTTGTCCCCGAACGGCCCTTCGACATCGAGGAGTTGACCGCGAGGGTCGCCGAGCGGTTCTCGGCGGGCAAGCGGTTCGCGATCGTCGTGGCTGCCGAGGGGGCCAAGCCCAAGGCGGGCTCCATGGAGTTCGACGAGGGTGGCAAGGACATCTACGGCCACGAGCGGTTCGCCGGGATCGCCCGGCAGCTCTCGGTCGAGCTGGAGCAGCGCCTCGGCAAGGAGGCACGACCGGTGATCCTCGGGCACGTCCAGCGCGGGGGTACTCCGACGGCGTACGACCGGGTGCTGGCCACCCGGTTCGGGTGGCATGCGGTGGAGGCCGTGCACCGGGGAGAGTTCGGGCGGATGACCGCGTTGCGGGGTACCGACATCGTGCTGGTGCCGCTGGCCGAGGCCGTGGAGACGTTGAAGACGGTGCCGGAGGAGAGGTACGCCGAGGCCGAGTGCGTGCTGTGAGAGTGCGGGGTCGGTAGCCCCGTCGGCCCGCGCGCTTCTAAGACTGCCCCCGGCGGCCTTCGCCCCCGGGGGCAGTTCTAGTCTGGTGCGGACAGACGGCGCTCAACCCCCACGAACCAGGAGCAGGCGGATGGATCACAGCGGGCACGGCATGGATCTCCTGCCCTTCACGCTGGGGCGGGGACTCGGATGGTCGGCGGACCCGTTCTTCCTCGTCGGCTGCCTCGTGGCGCTGGGACTGTACGGATGGGGGGTCGCCCGGCTGGTGCGGCGCGGCGACAAGTGGCCCGTGGGGCGGACGGTCGCGTTCGTCTTCGGGGTGCTGCTCGTGCTGCTGGTGACGTGCACCGGGCTGAACGACTACGGAATGGTCATGTTCAGCGTGCACATGGTGCAGCACATGGTGATCAGCATGCTGGCGCCTATCCTGCTGTTGCTCGGCGCGCCGATCACGCTGGCCTTGAGGGCGCTGCCGGTCGCCGGGAAGGGGCACAAAGGGCCGCGCGAGGTGCTGCTGATGCTGCTGCACAGCCTCTATCTGCGGATCGTGACGCACCCCGCGTTCACCATCCCCCTCTTCATCGCCAGCCTGTACGCGCTGTACTTCACGCCGCTGTTCGACTTCCTGATGGGCTCCAGGCCGGGGCACATCGCGATGATGGTGCACTTCCTCGCGGTCGGCCTGGTGTTCTTCTGGCCGATCATGGGCGTCGACCCCGGTCCGCACCGCCCCGGCTATCTGATGCGGATGCTGGAGCTCTTCGCGGGCATGCCGTTCCACGCGTTCTTCGGTATCGCGCTGATGATGGCGTCGGAGCCGATGGTCGAGACATACCGGAACCCGCCGGCCTCGCTCGGCATCGACGCGCTCGCCGACCAGAACGCGGCGGGCGGCATCGCCTGGGCGTTCAGTGAGATCCCCTCCGTGCTCGTGCTGATCGCGCTGCTCTACCAGTGGTACGGCTCCGAGCAGCGGCAGGCCAAGCGCGCGGACCGCGCCGCCGACCGCGACGGAGACAAGGAGCTGGAGGCCTACAACGCCTATCTGGCCTCACTCAACGCACGCGGTCGCTGAGTCCCGTTTCCCGTCCGGCGTCTCGTTTCTCCTTTCGGCCACTCGCTCCTCTTCTGAATTCTCCTTGACTGAGAGGCATTGCCTTTCAGTAGCATGATGCGCGATGCCCTGCCTCCGTTCTGCAGGGTACGGGGGAACCGCTGGGGGGAGCGGTCATGACAATACGCACGTGTCTGGGAAGGGCCGGGAAATCGTCGGCCCGAAGGATCGCCGTGCTGCTGGTGGGTGTTCTCGTCGTCGGCGCGTGCGACGCGAAGCCACCCGCGTTCGTGGTGAAGGCCGTCGCTGTCGGAGTGCCGTCCCTCGCACCGTTTTTCGACGAGGACAGCGGGCTGGGCGACGACGCCGAGATCGCGGCGCAGGATGCGGTCGGTGGCCTGCAGCAGGGCAATACGCCGGGGCTGTACGGGGGTACGACGAAGGCGACGGTGTGCGACATCGCCCTGCTCAAGGAATTCCTCACCGATCCCAAGAACGTCAAAAAGTCCCGGGAATGGGCCCGGGTCGTGAAGATTGACCCCTCGGAGATCGAGGAATATCTCGACACGCTCACACCCGTCCTGCTGCGTCACGACACCCTCGTACGGAACCATGACTACAAAAAGGGCAGGGCAGTCGCATTCGACGCGTTACTGGAGGCCGGCATCGCGGTATTGGTGGACCGGGACGGCCTGCCCGCCGTGAAGTGCTCGTGCGGAAATCCGTTGCGGCCCTTCGACAAGGATCCCGAGAACATCTCGGTCGAGTTCACGGACGGCAGCAAGAAGTGGGACGACTACGTCCCGTCCGCCCTCGTCAGCGTCAAGGCCGCGCCGCAGCCGCTCAAGCGGATCGCCCTCGTCGACGTACGGGAGCCGGACCGGGGCATCAGCCGTGCGGTCGGCAGCGCCGGCGAGGACGACAAACCGTTCGACGCGGCCAAGCGGCAGGCGGTGCCGGACCTGACCGGGATGACGGTCGACGCGGCCGTCCAGCTGCTGGTGGGACGGGGCCTCGCGGCGACGTTCTCCGGGGCCGGGGCGCCGCCCGGCGACGCCCGGGTGTCCGGCTCCGATCCCGGACCGGGGACGGAACTGCGGTTCGGGACCCCGGTGACCCTGAACGTGGACCGGGAGACGACCGGCGTGTCCACCCCGGCACCGGAGGAGAAGACACCACCGGAAGGGAACAGCACCGACTCGCCCACGGCGACATCGGGCGGTACGACGGACGAGGGTACGGCGGGCAAAGGCACGGTGGACGACGGCGCGACGAATGAGGGCGCGACGGACGGGGGCGCGCCGGAGGGCGACGCGACGAAGAGCGGGAGTGCGGACGGAGGGGCGACGGACGGAGGCACGGCCGATGGCGGGACCACCAACGGAGGCACGAGCGACGGAGGCACGAGCGACGGGGGCACCACCGGCGGAAGCACCAGCAACGGCGGGAGCAGCAACGGAGGCACCACCACCGGCAGTACGGCCAATGGCGGGACCACCGACGGAGGCGCCGCCAACGGAGGCGCCGATTCCCCCGCCCCCTCCGCC
>NZ_VMNX01000013.1 GCF_009377235.1 Streptomyces acidicola | reverse complement strand
ACAGTCCCCACACCCCACCGCCGTCCCCGTCCAAGGCATCGTCCGCAACCACGACGGCACCGTCGTGCCCCGCGCCGCGCTCACGCTCATCGACGTGCTCGGACAGCAGATCGGGCGCGGCGCCAGCGGCGAGGACGGGCGGTACGCGCTGGCCACGCCCGGAGCCGGGTCGTACATGCTCATCGCGGCGGCCGGCGGTCACCAGCCGCTCGCGGTGACCGTGACGCTGGGCGAGCGGCCGGTGGAGCTCGACGTGGTGCTCGGCGGTGCGGGACGGCTCGCGGGGCGTGTGATCACCGCGGACGGGCGACCCCTGCGGGACGCGACTGTCACGCTCACCGACGTCCACGGACAGGTCGTCGCCACCACCCGCAGCGGGAGCGAAGGGGGGTACCTCATCACGGAGGTGTCGGCCGGCGCGTACACACTCGCCGCCGGCGCGCACACCTTCCGCCCGGCCGCAGTCCCCGTCACCGTCCAGGCCGCCCGCGAGACCCGTCAGGACATCGAACTCGCGGGCGGCGCCGTCCTGTGCGGCACGGTCCGCTCCGTCGGCGGACGCCACGTCGAGGACGCCCGCGTCACCCTCCTCGACGCCACCGGCACCGCCGTCGGCACGCTCACCACCGGCGCCGACGGAGGCTTCCGTTTCGACGGCCTCGCCGCCGGCGAGTACACGGTCGTCGCGTCCGGCTACCCACCCGTCGCCACGGCCCTGGAGATCGCGGGCGACGGCAGGACGGAACGGGACCTGCAACTCAGGCACGAGGACTGACGAGGACTGACAGTGCCTTCAACCGGTGGTCGTGCCCGTGCCGCCCACGTGAGAGCGGATGCGCGGCCGAGCCGTGCGCCGGTGTCCGCGCGCCGGAGGCGACCCCGAGGCCAATTCACGTATTGCCACACATCGCGACCGGACGTGGCCGTACGGTAGTGACGGCGGCACAGATCTTGCGGAGCCGTGGGGAGAGAGGGCCTGGGTCATGGACCGTGGCGGAGAGCGCGGCACACCTCCCAGCCGCGGGGCTGGAGGCGGCGAGACGGCGGGGCACGTCACCGTCGGCCGCATCCCGCTGGCTGTGGTCGTGGTCGACCGCGAGGGGCTCGTCTCGCACTGGAGCACCGGCGCGCGTCGGCTGTTCGGTGCCGCCAAGGAGGACGCGGTGGGCCGCCCCGCCGTGGACCTGCTCCCCGTGTCCGGTGCCCTGCCCGAGCCCGAGGACTCCGACGCGTACGGGCCGTACGCCGCGTACGACGGACTCGGCCCCGACCTGGAGTCGTCCCTCGACGGACGGCTCTCCTACCCGGCCGCCGGGCGTGCCCGGCTCACCGTTCCGGAGCGGGACCGGGGCCGCGGCCGCGTCGACGTACTGTGGTGGGCGTACCCGCTGGTCGGACCTGGGCGGGAACGGCTGCTCGTGCTCGCGGCCGACGCGGACGGGACACGGCTCGATGGCGAGGACGGTGACGTCTCCGTCGAGCGGATCGCCCCCGGTTTCGCCCTGCACACCGACTTCCCCGGCGCGGAGGAACTCGCCCGCAGGCTCCCCGAGATCCTGCCCAGCGTGAGCGTCGGCGAAAGCGCCCGCATCGTCGCCCAGATCCTCGAACTCGGCTATCCCGTACTGGAGTTCAGCCAGAACGACCGAGTGCCGGTCACTCCCGACTGGGGCGTCCCGCGCCGGGCCGAGCGCAAGGCGCGCCGCGAGCGGGCCGCGCGGGCCGTCGCCGCTGGCATGCCCGTGCCGGAGGACCTCCAGGACGAGGGCGAGGACCTTGAGTACGCCGCCGTGCGCGAGCGCCTGGAGTTCCTCAACGAGGTCAGCTCGGGCATCGGTACCTCCCTCGACCTCTCCCGGACCATCATCGAGGTCAGCAAGGCCGTCGTACCGCGCTTCACCGACGTCGCGGGCACCTATCTGCGCGAACAGGTCGTCGCCGGTGAGGGTTTCCCCGACGGTGTGCCCGACACGACCACCATGTGGCACCGCGTGGCGTTGGAGCACACCGACGAGCCGGGGCGCTGGGACGATGTCGTCCCGGTCGGCGAGGCCATGCCTTTCCCCGCGCACACGCCGTTCTTCCAGTGCATGACCACCGGCGAGCCCGTCCTCGTGCCGCGCATCAGCGAGGAGATGGGCCACGCGATCGCCGCGCAGTTCGAGAAGCGTGACATCCGGCCGCTGATCACCGGCCGTTCCATGCTGGTCGTGCCCCTGAAGGCACGCAATGTGGTGCTCGGCTTCATGATCCTGCTGCGCCACCCGGAGCGGCCCGTCTTCAACGACATGGACCGCGTCACCGGCGCCGAACTCGCCGCCCGCGCGGGCCTCGTCCTCGACAACGCGCGCATGTACACGTACCAGGAGAACGTCGCCGAGACGCTCCAGGACAGCATGCTGCCGCAGATCGCGGCCCGTATGCCGGGCTGTGACATCGCCACCCGCTATCTGCCGGGTACGTTGCTGGGGCGCGTCGGCGGTGACTGGTTCGACTCGGTGAAACTGCCCGGCGCCCGCACCGCCCTGGTCGTGGGCGACGTCATGGGACACGGCCTGAACTCGGCGGCGATGATGGGCCAGTTGCGCACGGCCGTCCAGACGATGGCCGGACTCGACCTGCCGCCCGCACAGCTCCTGCGCAACCTCGACGACCTCGCCCAGCGCCTCGGCGAGCACTACCTCGCGACCTGTCTGTACGCCGTCTACGACCCGATCGCGAGCGAACTGCACCTGGCCAACGCGGGCCACATCCCACCCGTGTTGGTCCGCGCCGAGGACGGCAGCAGTGGGCTGCTCGATCTGCCCACGGGCGCGCCCATCGGCGTCGGAGGGGTGCCCTTCGAGGCCGTACGCGTGCGCGTGGAGCCCGGCGACCGGCTCGTGATGTGCACCGACGGCCTGGTCGAGATGCGCGGCGAGGACATCGGCGTCGGCCTCGCGACGCTCTGCGAGTCCGCCGCCCACCCCGCCGCCTCCATGGACGACGCCTGCGACACCATCATCCGTGCCCTCAACACGCGTGGCGGCCGCAAGGACGACGTGGCCCTGCTGATGGCCAGGCTCAACGGCATCGAACCCGAGGACGTGGCCGAGTGGCGGCTCGCCCGTGACCCGGCCGAGGTCGGCAGGGCCCGTGCCGCCGTCCGTGAACAGCTCCACGTCTGGGGCCTGAACACGCTCGTGGACACCGCCGAGACGCTGGTCAGCGAGCTGGTCACCAATGCCGTACGGCACGCGGACGGCCGCCGGGTCGCGCTGCGCCTGGTCCGGGGCGACACGCTGCTGTGCGAGGTCGATGACGACGACCCCACCCTGCCGACACTGCTGAGCGCGGGTCCCGCCGACGAGTTCGGGCGTGGGATGCGCGTGGTCAGCACACTGGCCCGGGAGTGGGGGACCAGCCGGACCAGCACCGGCAAGACGGTGTGGTTCGAGCTGACGCCGCCGCGCCGCTCCCGCTGACACCCGCCCCGGCGCGAACGAACGCGCCGGGGCGCTTGTGGGATCACCCCCGGCGCGATACACCCGATCTGGTCCGCCACCTCGGGTGGGCCACAGTCGCATCCGGGGAGTGGTCATGAGTGTGACGAGTCGGTACCGGGAAGCCTGGGAGGGCTTCTGGAGCGAGGCCCCCAAGGAACAGGGCGCAGTCTTCTGGGACGCGGAACCCGCGCTGACCGCGGGCGTCCATCTCGCCCTCTTGGAGCCGTACCTGGTGGACCCGGGCCTGCCCCTGGTGGACCTCGGCTGCGGCAACGGCACCCAGACACGGTTCCTGGCCGACCGCTTCCGGCACGTCGTCGGCGCCGACATATCGGCCGCCGCGCTCGACCACGCCCGGCGCGCCGATCCCGCGGGACAGGCCGGGTACCGGCAGGTCGACGCGGTGGAGAAGGCCGAGACCCAGGCGCTGCACACGGAACTCGGCGACGCCAACGTCTACATGCGGGGTGTCCTGCACCAGTGCGACCCCGACGACCGCCAGCCCCTCGCCGACGGCCTCGCGACCCTTGTGGGCGAGCGCGGCCGGGTCCTCCTCGTCGAACTCTCCGAAACCGCCCGCCCGTTGCTGCAGGGCCTGGCCCGGGGCACCGAGGGGCCGCCGTCCAAGCTGGCGCCCGTCCTCAGGCACGGCATCGCCCCGGGCGAGGTGGCCGACGAGGCGGTCCCCGAGTACCTGAACGCGGCCGGCCTCACCCTCCTCGCCGGCGGCGAACTGTCCCTCCTCACCACCGAGCACGCACCCGACGGCACCCGTGTCGAGTTGCCGGCGCAGTGGGTGGTGGCCGGGCGCGCGGCGTGACGGTACGGGGAGGCGGCAACCTCCGGTAAACCTGCACACCGTTCACCGGCACCTCGTAAGCAAACCGGACAGTCGTCACGACTGGGCCGCCACACGAGGGTTCGTCCGCGACGGTGACCGTCGCGGGAGCCCGTGGCAACCGTCGCGCGTGCAGCGGGACGGCAGGCCGTGTGAAGGTGCCGGTGAGCTCGGTCACCGCGCTGCCACACCGGTGACGTCGGCTTTCGCGAAGAGCCCCGATCAGGCTCCGAGCGGCTGGCCGTCCCTACGCTGACGTGCTTTGATCCTGCTCATCGCGAAGTCCGCCCGGTTCCCGGTTCGGGAACCGGGCGGACTTCGCCGTTCGGAATTGCTCATGCGAAGGGAACCGCGCGTTATGAACCTCACTCCTCAGGTTGCAACTGCCGAGATGTCCGACGCCGACCTGGACAACGTCTCCGGCGGTCTCGCGGCCGGCGTCTCCGGCGGCCTCTTCCTCGACACGCCGCTCGCCGGCGTCGGTGCGGGCGTCACGGCCGGCGCCTCGGCCGAGGGTGTCGGTGCGGGCCTCGGTGCGGGCGTCCACGCCGCGGGCCTCGGCGGTGGCGTCCACCTCGCCGCCGGCTGACGACGACATGTGCCCACCCACGGGCCCCGGATCATCCGATCGGGGGCCCGTGGTGGTTCTGAACAGGCCGAGGCCACCCAGTGCGCAGCCTGAGGCTTATGTCTGGTAGCGGGAGTGATGGATGTGCCAGGCATACGAGGATGCGATGGACTTGGCGGCCCGCGCGTGATCGGCGAGCGGCCCTTGACGGGCAGTCAGTTCGGCGATTCGGGCGGCGGCCACCGCGGCCCGCTGTTCGCACATGCGAGACGCCCGCCGGAACGCTTCTTCGAGGTCACACGCGTGCTCGCGCATCAGCAGCATGGGAAGGCCGAGCTGACCCGGCCCTTCGTGAGCTGTCTCCTTCGCGTACGAGGCCAGGTCATTGATCCAGCCGGCGAGGTCCGCGACGGCCGTCTCCAGTTCCCGCACCGACGCCAAGGACCGCTCCTGCTCGGTGAGTTCGTACCCGAGCATGAGTTCCGCGGTCGCCATGAGGGTTCGCACGAAGACCGTATGAGGGCGCATCGCACGGTAGTCGGGCAAGGTGACGTGGTCGGGTCGGGCGAGGTGATGCGCCTCCCAGAGGATGCCGAAGAGGTTGTCCCGCAGGTGTGCGGTGATCCGCAGATACTGCGTGGGCGCGGCCCGTTGCCGGAGCCGGGCCAGGAGATCGTGCAGCGCGGCACCGAAGACACTGGGCCCGGTCGGTGGCTCCTCGTGGCCTGCCAGGAGGTGGACGCTCTCACTGATCTGCCGGACCAGAAGGGCCGGGTCGCGGGCTCCCGTGGCCTCACCGTGCGCGTCGTCGAACGCGGTGAGCCACAGGAACAGGTCGGCGCAGAGCAGAAGGTCGTCCAGGTCGGCCGTCGGGAAGGTGCGGGCCATGCCCTGGCCTGTGATGTTGGACAGGGCGCTCCGTGCGCGTGGTGAGGTCACGAGTGGGAAGGTCCCCAGCCACCGGGCGGCGTGCTGCTCGATGTCGTCGGCGTAGGGGCTGGCCGGGAAGGGCCCGGGGAAGGAGTCCCGCAGGTCGGGCATGGGCAGGACGCGGGGGATCGTGCGGGTCGCGTCGGTCATCGGGCCATCCCTGTGAGCGCGTGCTGCCTGGCCTCGGGGACCATGCGGAGGGACGAGGGGTGCGTGGTGATCGCACCGACCGGCCGTACGGTGGAGCCGGGGATCGGCCGCAGCCGCCAGCGGGACGCGACCATCGCGGTGATGATGGTCGCCTCGGTCCAGGCGAACGCCTCCCCTATGCACATACGTTTGCCGGAACCGAAGGGGATGAAGGCCCCCTTGGGTGGCTGGGGACGCTCAGGCAGCCAGCGGTCGGGGTCGAAGCGCAGCGGATCGGGATAGAGGTCGGGGTCCCGGTGCAGTGCGTACCCGCTCCAGATCACGTCTTCCCCGGCGGGCAGACTGAACTCGCCGAGTGTCACGGGCGCGATGGTCCGCCGGGTCACGAGCCACGCGGGGTTGTAAAGACGCAGCGTCTCGCTGACGAGCCTGCGGGTGAAGGGCAGGCGGGGAATCTTGTCGACGGTGAGCGGGCCTTCGGCGAGCACGGGGTCGACTTCCTCGTGCAGTTGGCGCTCCAGGTCCGGGTTGCGGCCCAGTTCGTGGAACAGCCAGGCGAGGACGACCGCGGTGGTCTCGGAGCCCGCGGCGAGCAGCCCGGTGACCTCGGACAGGATCTCGTCGTCGGGCAGTGTCGCGCCGGTTTCGTCCTGGGCGGTCAGCAGCAGCGACACGATGTCGTCGTACGCGTCGGGGTGCGTGCGGTGTTCCGTGATGATGTCGGCGACCGCGCTTCGCAGCGCGGTGGCGGCGGCCTTGGCCTTTCGGTTGCGCCGGATGGGGAGCCGTTCCAGCGCGGAGACGGGCATCAGGGCACGCTGAATTGCGGTCCTGAAGACGGTGTCGACGCTGTCGAGGATCGTGTGGGCGGGTTCGCGCTCGGGGGACGAGGAGAACAGGGCTGACATGACGACGCCCTGGGTCATCAGCTGCATCTCGGTCTTCATGTCCAGCGGGGTTCCGTCGCGCCAACTCGTGATGTACGGCTCAACGGTGTCGCGCATGGTGGTGACGTAGCCGGCGATCTGCTCGCGGTGGAAGGCCGGCTGCATCATGCGGCGCCGGCGCAGGTGCGGTTTGCCTTCCGCGACCGGCAGGGCGTCCTTGCCGAAGAGCTTGAGCTTTTCGAAGAGCAGCCCTTTGGTGAACCGGTCGGCCTGGCTGGTGAGCATCTTGTGCATCAGCTCGGGCGAGTTGACCACGGTCAGGGTCTTCGGGCCGACGGTGACGCGGACGATGGGGCCGTAGGTGCGCAGGCGTTGGATGAACGCCAGACGGTTCCTGATCAGGGGCACGGCGTGTCCGATGAGCGGCAGCTTCCCGGGTGCGACAGGCGGAACGTTCATGCTGGCCGTCACGCTTCGGTCCTTTCCGCTTCTGTGTGCGCGGTCCCTGGCCGGTTGACGCCGTGGCGTGTCCGCAGGGTCTCCCGTACCGCGAGCACTTCCGCTTCGATCATCGCGTCGGGTGCGTACAGGGTTTTGTCGTGCCACAGGGCCGGGTGGCGGTGGCCCTGGCCCGCTGCGGCGTTCAAGTAGGTCTCGGCACGGTCCAGTGCGCGAGCCTGCTCTGGCTGCCGCGTGGGGGTGGCGGTGGACAACAGGATCTGGGCGGCATACGCGGTCTCCTCGACGGTGCCGCCCCATATGCCCCACGATCCGTCGTCGTGCTGGGTTTCCACCGTCCAGGCGGCGGCCGCTTCGACAGCCGTGGACGCGTGGTCTTCGCCGTACTGCGCGAGCGCGGTCACGCACCGCACGGTGGCGTAATAGGGGGAGGCGTGCCATTTGTCGGGCCATGGCCCTTCGGGCTGCTGCTGACCGATGAGCCAGTCGCGCAGTTTGTCCGTGCGAGGGCCGTAGGTGTGCTGTGCTTCAGGGTGACGGTGCAGGTAGCTGCCCAGCGCTTGGAGAGCGTGGGCGTTCGCAGTGATCGATCCGGTGTCCTCGCCGATGTAACAGTCGTAGTGGCTGCCGTTGTGGAACAGGTCGAGCGGCTCAGGGGTGTACGGCAGGCCGACGAGCGAGGCCACCAGCACGGCCATGGCGGTGTCGTCGGCGTCCACCATGAGGCCGGGCGCGCCGCGTACTCCCTGGGGGTCGTAGATGTCGGCGGTCCACCGCCGGATGGTGGGCAGGGCAGCGGCCGGCAGATGGACGCGAGCCAGCGCGGCGGCGACCCACAGACGCTCGAAGACGAGAATCGGGGCCGCCTCGGGGAACAGACCCGAGTAGCGCCGCGCCACGGGTTCAAGGGCCTCCACGGCTCCCGCCGTCAGTGTCGGCGATGCCCATGCGGCTCGCGCGGCGGTGGCGGCCGGAGAACTGCCCAGCAGGCCCTGCCCGTCGGGTATGAGCGCCTGTGGCAGGTACCCGGCCACGCCCTCGAACGTGTGGTGAAGCTTGACGGGAAGGCTGCCTGCCGAGGCGCACCGCTTCGCCACGTACGCGGGCGTGGCCTGGTCATAACCTCGGGGGACCGTGGGGCCGGGCCCCGGGCGCCATCCTCCGAGGCCCGGTATCTCGTCCTCGGCGGTGAGGGCCACGTGATCGTGGATCTTCGCTATGAGGCTGGGGACAAGGATTTCGGCCGCGGCGGTGTCGGGCCACGGTCCTGCCGACGGCAACGCGCGTAGCGCGGCCAGGCCCCTGTCCACGGCGGTCGCGAGCCGTCGGGTGATCTCCGCGGACGTGGAGCCTCGCCGCAGGACCGCGAGCGCCGCTTCCACCGCGCTGAGCGTCGGCAGAAGCCGGTAGGGTTCAGGTCCTTCGCCCCAACTGCCGTCGGGCGCCTGCTCCTGCAGCAGATAGGCGACACGGCGCGGTTCCCCGGGCAGCCAGGGGGCCGCCGAGATGACCCGGGCGGTCTCGTACAGGGAGGGGCGGACGCTGCCCCACGGGTCCTGATCGGTCTTGGCCACCAGGCGTGCGGCCTGTTCGGCGTAGGTTGTGCTCACGGCCGTGCCGCTCATGTGCTTTCCACCTCACGGTTCCGGTGACGGGTGTACGGACGGGCGGTCATGTCTGCCGTTCCGTGGCGGTCAGGGCGATCTGGCGCAGTCGGGCGGTGGCTGCTTCGGCGAAGGGAGCCTCGTCCAGAGCGGTGAGGGCGGCGTTCCGGCGTGTGGTGATCATTTCTTCCACTGTCTGCCTGGCGCCGGTCGCGTCCAGGATCTCGCGGACCTGGGAGGCTTGGTCCTCGTTCAGGTCGCTTCGGCCGACGAGCCCGCGCAAGGTCGTGAGTTCGGTGGGAGATGCCCGTTGGACCGCCAGAGCCATCAGTACGGTGGCCTTGCCCTCGCGCAGGTCGTCCAGGATCGATTTGCCGGTCTTGGCGGGATCGCCGAACACGCCGAGCAGGTCGTCGCGCAGCTGAAACGCTTCTCCTAGTGGGATACCGAAGGCGGTGCACGCATCGAGCATGGGCTGCGTGGCTCCGGCCAGGGCCGCCCCGATGTGCAGGGGACGTTCAATGGTGTACTTGGCGGTCTTGTAACGGATGACGCGCAGTGCTGTTTCGACGTCACCGGTCAGTCGGCCGGTGGTCTGAAGGTCCAGGAGCTGGCCGTACATGATCTCGCTGCGCATCTCGGCCACCAGGGGGAGCAGCGTGGCGAGTTGGCTCGGGGCGGGGCTCGCGGAGTGGAGGAGTTCGTCGGACCACACCAGTGCCAGGTCCCCGAGCAGGACAGCCGCGCCCACACCGTGTGCCTCGGCGCGGCCGTGCGGACCGCCGCTGTCGGTGTACGCGGCGGCGAGCGCGCGGTGGGCGGACGGCTGACCGCGGCGGACATCGCTGTCGTCCATCACGTCGTCGTGCACCAGGGCGAACGCTTGGAAGAGTTCGAGGCTGGCCGCCGCGCGTATGGCGGCCGTCATCTCTCCGGTGGCTCCGGCGGCCTGCCATCCGTACACGCACAACACGGCTCGAAGCCGTTTCCCGCTGGAGAGAAGCCCGCGCAAGGTCGTGGTCAGGTGAAGTAGTTCGGTTCCCGGCGCGGCTTGGTCCTTGGCATCCAGGAATCCAGTGAGAGCCGCGCCCACCTTGTGTCGTACGGAGGAGAGGCCCGGCAGGCTGGTGCCGGGGAGTGTATCCGTCATCGGTGGTGATCCTCTTTCGGTCAAGAACCGTTGTTGCGATTCCGTTCGGGCAGAGGGACGGGGCCGGAGGCAGCGCTTTTTCCCGCGAGTGTCGCGGTGGTGCCGTCGTACCGCCGGGTGGCACCACCGCGACGCGGTGTGGATGAGCAGGCTAGGAAGAGGTCACCGACTCGCGGTTGCCTGCCGTTGAGGAGGCCCCGTGTCCGTCTTGGGGCTGGGGGAGTTCCGGCTCCAGGGGGTGGCGCCGTTGGCGTCGGGGGTCAGCGGAGTGAACCGGGCGGGGAGAGAGGTGAGCGTCCGGTGGATGGCCCCGTCGCGGTAGGTGAGCTGATCCGGGGAGACGGCGAGTTCGATGTCCGGCAGGTAGCTGGCGAGTCTCTCGATCGCGGCGGTCGCGATCAGCAGGGCGAGGTCGCGGGCCGGACAGGTATGGGGGCCGGCGGCGAAGGCCAGGTGCGCCTTGGTTCCCGAGCGGTAGCCGTCGGACGGCGCCCCGGCGTGCGGGCAGGTGTTGGCGGCGGCGTACGAGACCATGACCGGGGAGCCGGCGGGAATGCGTGTGCCGTGAAAGGTGATGTCCTCCTTGGGGAAGTGGAAGCTGTAGTTGGCCAGCGGCGAGTCGTTCCACAGAGCGTCGTCGATGGCGTGCTGGATGGGCAGACTTCCGGTGGTGAGCGTGCCGTAGTACCGGTCGTCACTCAGCATCCGGACGCATGTGTTCGCGATGAGGTTGGCCGTCGGCTCGTTCCCCGCGCCCAGGGTGATGAGGATCTGGTTGATCGCCTCTTCCTGGTTCAGCCCGTTGGGATGGTCGATGAACCAGGAGGTCAGGTCATGGCCGCGCTGTGCGGCCTTGGTCTGATACAGGGTCTGCAGGTACGCGCCGAACGACTGGGCGCCTTCCGCCTTCTTCTCCGGATCGGTGTCCATCATCGCGGAGAGAGCCCGCACAAGCTGGGGACCGTATTCGTCCCCCATGCCGAACAGTGCGTTGAAGACCATCAGGGGTAGCTGCTGTGCGTACTGGCTGACGAGGTCGACCGTTCCGGCAGCGGCGAAATCCTGGAGGAGCCGGTCGGCGTGACGGAACGTCAGAACACGGACATCGTACGGATCAAGGAGACCGAAGCTGTCCGTGATCACTTTGCGCAGATACGCGTGCTCTTCACCGTCCGCGAAGAAGAGGCTCGGCCGCCACTCCACCAACGGTCTGATCGGGCTGTTCTCGGGAACCTGCGGCAGCCAGCTCCGGGTGTCCTTGGTCCAGGTGTCGGTGTCCTGCAGGAGGTCGAGCGCCGCCCGGTAGTCGGTCACCAGATGGACAACGACACCAGGTGCGATCTCCGCGAGGCCGACCGGCCCCTGAAGCCGCAGCAGTTCGTAGCTTCGCTGCGGATCGGCCGCGTGCTCGGGCCCGTGCAGGGGCACAGCGGTCACGGCTGGTGGTGTGATGCTCACGAGGCTCCGACTCCGACGCCGACAGAAGATATGGAATGGGCGGTCAGTTCGATGAGCGCGTTGAGACTGCTGTTCATCTCTCGGGCATCACAGGTGACCAGTGGGGTGTCCGGGTGCAGGTCCAGCTTCGAGCGAACGATCTCCAAGTCGTAGTCGGGCGAGTCAGGGAAGATATTGACCGCCACGGCGTACGGCAAACCGCGCTCCTCGATGAGATCCATCACCTCGAAGGACTCGTCCAGGCGCCGGGTGTCGGCCAGGACAAGCGCACCGAGAGCCCCGTAAGCGATCCCCTCCCACAGGGGAAGGAACCGGCGCTGCCCCGGAGTTCCGTGCAGATACAGGACGATCCGGTCGCCCGGGAGGGTCAGCCGGCCGAAGTCGATGCCGACCGTGGTGGTCTTCTTGTCCCGCAGGCCCGCGAGGCTGAGATCGTCGGTCCCGACCGCCGCGTCCGTCATGACTTCTTCGGTGTGCAGCGTGGGGATCTGTGACAGCGTCTTGATCGCGGTCGTCTTGCCCACGCCCATGGGACCGGCGACAAGGATCTTGACCCTCTGGTGTTCCCTCTCGGGCAGGTACGCGGGACGCGGGTCAGGCGACACGGAGGGCTTGGAGTCCACTCAGCACCTCTTCCATGAGTTGCCTCGACGGCCTGCCGGCGCGCGAGGGGGCGAGAGCATCCGGGGTGGGCACGCTGGCGTTTAACAGGCCGTCACTGACGAGTTGCTCGGCGAGCATCAGGCAGACACTGACGGGGAGGGAGAGATAGCCGGCTATCTCGACCGCGGTGAGGGAACCGTCGGTCACCAGCTCGACGACGCGCCGGTGCACCGGTGTGTGGTACGACGCGAGCGGACGGCCACTGGCACGCAGGGCCGTCAGCGTATCGAGAGTGCTGGGCAACGCAGCGGTGCCGCTGCCGGTCGCCAGATACGCCGGGAGCAGCCGCCGCTGATGCTTGTCGCGGCTCATGACGCGCCGTCGTTGACACGCGCGGAGACGGACATGAACTGCTCCCCGAGCTTCATCGCCTGGCGGGCCATGGTGTGGGCGACCACCCCCATGGGCATCGAGTCATCACCCGCGGCCGCGATCAGGGTGTTGGCACCGGCCGGCATCACCATGTACGTGCCTGCCTCCATCTTCACCGTGACGGTCTCAATGGGGCTGTCCGCCGGGGCCTCCAGCGCCGGGATGGAAGCAGCGCGAGAAGCGGCGTGCAGGGAGGAGGTCATCGCGGCTATACCGTCCGCCGCGTCCTTCGGGAGGTCCTCGGACCTGGCCTGGACCATCCCGTCGAGGGTCATGATCAGGGCATGGCGGACACCTGGGATCTCGGTGATGGGAGCCAAGTACCAAGTCTCGTTGTCACGGTCGGGCGTGGTCACTGCGTTTCCTCCAAATCAGTACCGTTCTGGCCGCTTTCGAGGCCCTTCTGGAAGTCACTCCAGGCGTCGCGGGACCGCTCCGGATCCGGGGCGCGGTGTGTGGGAGCGGTGACTTCGCCGGTCGGCGCGGCGTGCACCCGGCGGCGACGCTGCGGCAGTTCTGCCGCCGTGCCCGGCGCGGGAGTGCGCGGGCGCGAGGCGCCCGCCGCGTCATCGGCGGCTGGGGCGTCATCGGCGGCCGAGGCGGGCCGAATGTCGGCCCTGGGCGCCATGACGGGCAGGGGCGCCATCACAGAAGGCGGCGCGGCTTCCTCGTCGATCGAGGTCAGGAGGTTCGGGGGGATGGTCACCACAGCGCGCACCCCGCCATAGGGAGACGGGTTATCGATGGATACATGGAAACCATGATCGGCGACGAGGCGGCCGATGGCGGCGAAACCCTGGGAGGGCGGGTCACCGAGTTCGGTGAGCATCACTTCATGCTGTTCGGCCGATATCAGGCGGGCACCCCGGGCGACTGCTTCCGGGGTCATGCCCTTGCCCGCGTCATCGACCGTGATGCAGACGCTGCCGTTTCCGGTCTTGACCAGGCTGACATCCACCGCGAGGTCGTCACGGGAGTGCTCCAGTGCGTTGGCCATGAGTTCCGTGCAGGCCACAGCGACGGGTTCGGCGGCACGCCCGACAATCCCGACGTCGGTGGCTCCGAGTCGAGAGTTGATCTTGACACGCTCGAAGCCCCGCAGCCGGGAAGAGGCACCCGTGACGATCTCGGTCACGTAGGTGTCCTTGCGAACGTGCCCCGGCCACGCCCCGCACACGATGGCCGTCCGCTGGATGAGCCGCAGGTTCTGCTCATTGAGGTGGTCGGCGGTGAGCACCTTGTGCGTCAGACTCCGAGACCCGGTGAACTCCTTCTGCAGGGCGTCAAGCTCCGTCTGCAGACGGTAGGACAGAGCCTGCGAGTCCTGGCTCGCGCCGCGCAGGGCGGCCCGGGCGGCAGCGTCCACCCGGCGACGTTCCTTCAGGGCAATCCCCGAAACCAACGCGAGTACGGAGTCGAGGAGTTCCACATCCTTGGGCTCCGCCGCATCCTCGTGCAGCAGCCCAGGAACGGGATGGTGAGAGCTGATCAGATGAAGCGCGAGGGCCGGAAGCCGAACGGAGACGAGATGACTCACCTCGTCGCGGAACATCCCCGCGCGGGCTTCCGCGTCATCCGCACGCGATTCGGCGCCGAGCCTGCCCGCCTCGGCGGATTGCACGCGCGCCTCAGCGCTCTTCGCGGCGGTTTCCATGCCGAGCACGCGTGCCTCGGAGCTCTTCAGAGCCGCTTCCATTTTCCTGCCGCGTCGCACGTGTTTGCGGCACAAGAGCGCCAGCAGCAGTGCGACGACAGCGATGACGGCAGTCACGGCGCCGAGCGCAAGTTCGGGTTCGGAGAGAGAGGTCACGGAAAAGGGGTCCTAGGGGATTAAGGGGAAAAGGGGCAAGTCTCCGGATATCGACGGCAGTTCGCCGCCCATACGGCGGTGGGGGCCGAGCGGTACCGGAAAGTTGAGCCGAAGCGCTGCGATGCGGCAAACCGCCTGTCGGCCCGGATGGTCCGGCGCAAGACCCGAGATGAAGGAAGTCGTTGGCCCTCACGCATCACGGGGCCTTCAAATGCCTCGCAACCGTTGGCCTCTGACACAGCCGCCGGGCCGGTCCTACTTTCAGTCACCGTCGATCAGGACTCCATTACAGACAGGCGGCGAACGCAGGTGCTTACCGCCATCAAGTCCTGCCGCATCTCGGCGATGTCTTACGCCGAAGCGCGCTCATCTTACGGGAGTTGACCTGCAAAGCCATCCTCGGCAAGGGGTTGAGATCACCCGGGGAGAAGCGAGATCATCCGGGCTTCACATCCCCGCCACAATCGATGATCGCGGCGACGGGCGGCGGCGTGGCTGTCGGCATGCGGGTCAGGCGAGGCGGCTGAAGGCCCGGCAGGAGGCCCAGGCACTACGATGCCCTGCCGACCGTACGTGAAAGGCCATCGCAGCGCTGAAGCGGCTAGCCCGCGGGGGTCGGCCACATGCCTCGCCGTTCCCCGGGCGGAGGCGGCGTCATCCGATCGAGAAGTCGGCGAACTCGACGTCAGTGAAGGCGATGTGAAGGCCGTGGGTGCGGCGGCCCCCGTCGCGGAAACAGGAGTGCCCCAGCGCGCGGGCGGGGATCACCATCTGCTGCTGCTCGACCGCGTCGGCGTCCCGGGCGGCGAACAACTCCCGGGCGACCTCTCCTGGTAGGTACTGGGTGATCCACCGCACCCGCGGATCGTCCGAGGGGCCCGCCGAACGCGGCGAACCCGAATCGCGCCGCCGGCCTTCGTGAACGCCCGCCCGGTCTGGGGGACCAGGCGCGGGGCGACGACGGAAGGGGGCGCCGCGGTCAGCCGCTGGGACAGCGTCACGCGCCCGTCGGGAAGCCGACGGCGAGCGCCTTCGGGTGCCACCAGGGCGGCGAGCGGGGGGCGCCGCCCTTTCCCGACGTTGCGCGGCTGCTCTCAGCCGGCCTCGGGCACGCGGCGACCACCGCGTCCGCGGGCCAGGATCCGGCGCTGACAATCGTGGTCAAGATCCGCTGGGTCACGAGTCCGTCCCAGCGGGCGGTGATCGCGAAATGGTGCCGATTGGTGGCCGGAGCCGGCGTCACGGCCGGCCGCCGGATGGGGCCCCGACGTGCCGGGGGACACCGTGTTCGGGCCCCGTTTCCCGGGCCGGACGGCGTCAGGGGAGGGGCACGGCAGAGGTACGGGAGCGGCCCGGTCTTCGCCGTGGTGGTCCGCAGTGTGCAGGGTTGCGTATGTAACGGAGGTGTCTTAGGCAGCAGTTGGGCGGAACGGTTCGTCGGTCGGGCAGGTCCTGGTGAGCACAAGCGCTCGCTCGTACCGACTCGGACCGAGCAGCCGGCACCTCCTATCGAGACTGAGGAAGAAACGATGCGCGTTCGCAAGCTCACCTTCGCTGCCCTGGCTGTTGCTGCGGGTCTCTCGCTCACGGCCTGCAACGGCGATGACGGCACGGCACAGAGCGACGGGTCGTCCGCGTCCTCTGCGTCTTCCACGGGCGGCGGTTCGGGCTCGGACGGTTCGGATCAGGGTGGTTCGGATCAGGGTGGTTCGGATCAGGGTGGCGAAAAGGGCTCCGGTGGACAGGGCACGGCCGCCGGGAGCGGCTCCGACGAGAACGCCAAGGTCGGCAAGTGCCGCACCGACGACCTGGCCATCACCGCGCAGGACAGCACCATCGACGGCGACACCGAGGGCACAGTCGCGGTCACGTTCGTGAACGGCGGCGGTTCGGACTGCGCCCTGTCCGGATACGCGGGCGTCGACCTGAAGACCAGCGAGGGGGATCTGTCCGCCACGCGCAGTGGTCAGGAGTCCAGCCCGATGATCCTCAAGGACGGCGAGTCGGTGCACTTCGGCGTCACCTACCCGATCAACGACTCGGGCGGCTCGGGCGTCAGCGTCACCGCACTTGTGGTGACCCCGCCGGACGAGACGAAGTCGTTCTCCCTCGAATGGCCGGGCGCCGCCACCCTGCCCGTCACCGATGGCGCCGGCTCCCCCGTCAAGGTCGGCCCGATGGGCAGCGCCGGCCAGGGCGGGGCGAGCTGACCCGTACGCCCTGAGCTTCACGTTCCGGCCCCTGGACAACCCGGATCGGCCACGGTCCAGAGGCCGGACGACGGCAAGGGGTACGTGTACCGCATGGCGCGTGAGCGGGTGCGGTGGCCGGCCGTGGTGGACCGGGCGAGGCAGATCGTTGGGGGTACGCCCCACTCAAGGTCACGCTTCGGCAGGTGATGTACCGGCCGGCCTCCGAAGGCGTCCTGCCGCACACGCCGCCGAGGCACTTCTATGGGCGCGGCAGTCGGATCCTGTTCACGGCCATCGGGCGCGGTGCTGGTGGGTTGCGGGAGGTTCCGGGTGCCGGTCGGCGGTATCCCCCGCCGACGCGTAACGTGAAGCACCATGAAGATCCTCATCAGCGCCGACATGGAAGGCGCCACCGGTGTGACCTGGCCGGGCGACGTGCTGCCGGGGACACCGCAGTGGGAGCGGTGCCGGTCGATGTTCACCTCGGACGTGAACGCGGCGGTGCTCGGCTTCTTCGACGGCGGAGCCGACGAGGTACTGATCAACGAAGCGCACTGGTCCATGCGCAACCTGCTGCTGGAGCGGCTCGACGAGCGTGCCCAGATGCTCACCGGACGCCACAAGTCCCTGTCCATGGTCGAGGGCGTGCAGCACGGAGACGTGGACGGCATCGCGTTCGTCGGCTACCACGCGGGCGCCGGCATGGAGGGCGTCCTCGCCCACACCTACCTCGCGAACTCGATCACCGGGGTGTGGATCAATGACGTACGGGCGAGTGAGGGTCTGCTGAACGCGCACGTCGTCGCCGAGTACGGCGTCCCCGTCGTCCTCGTCACCGGCGACGACGTGGCCTGCGAGGACGCCCTCGGGTACGCTCCCGAGGCGCTCAAGGTCGCGGTCAAGGACCATGTGTCGCGGTACGCGGCGGTGTGCCGGACACCGGCCAGGACGGCCGCCGACATCCGCGCGGCGGCCCAGCAGGCGGCATCGCTGGCGGTGCGTCACGAACCGGCCGCCGACGGGCCGTTCACCGTGGCGCTGGAGTTCGACGCGGAGCACCTGGCGATGGCGGCCACCGTCGTCCCGGGCGTGGACCGTATCGGAGAGCGGAAGGTCGCCTACACCAGCGCGACCATGTACGAGGGCATTCGCACGTTCAAGGCGGTCACCACGATCGTTTCGGCCGCGGTGGAGGAACAGTATGGCTGACAGCACACGAGGGCACGTCGACGAGGAGGCGCTCGACGAGGTCGTACGGTTCACCTCCGACCTCATCCGCATCGACACCACCAACCGCGGCGGCGGGGACTGCCAGGAGCGCCCGGCCGCCGAGTACGCCGCCGAGCAGCTGGCCGGGGCCGGCCTGGAGCCCGCCCTGCTGGAGCGCACCAAGGGCCGCACGAACGTCGTCGCCCGCATCGAGGGCACCGACCCGTCCGCCGACGCGCTGCTCGTCCACGGTCACCTGGACGTGGTGCCGGCCCAGGCGGAGGACTGGAGCGTGCACCCGTTCTCCGGGGAGATCCGCGACGGCGTCGTCTGGGGGCGGGGCGCGGTCGACATGAAGAACATGGACGCGATGATCCTCGCGGTCGTGCGCGCCTGGGCACGGTTCGGGGTGCGGCCCCGGCGCGATCTCGTCATCGCCTTCACCGCCGACGAGGAGGCGAGCGCCGAGGACGGCTCCGGGTTCCTCGCCGACGAACACGCCGGACTCTTCGAGGGCTGCACCGAGGGCATCAGCGAGTCGGGTGCGTTCACCTTCCACGACGGCTCCGGACGGCAGATCTACCCCATCGCGGCGGGTGAGCGCGGCACCGGCTGGCTGAAGCTCACCGCGCGCGGACGGGCGGGCCACGGCTCCAAGGTGAACCGCTCGAACGCGGTCACCCGGCTGGCGGCGGCCATCGCACGCATCGGCGCCCACGAGTGGCCCGTCCGGCTCACCCCGACCGTGCGCGCCGCCCTCACCGAACTGGCCGCCCTGTACAAGATCGAACCCGACCTCGACGACCCCGACGGTGTCGACGGACTCCTCGGCAAGCTCGGCCCGGCCGCCGCGCTGGTCGAACCGACCGTCCGCAACAGCGCCAACCCGACCATGCTGGACGCCGGGTACAAGGTCAACGTGATCCCCGGGGAGGCCGTCGCGTACGTGGACGGCCGGTATCTGCCCGGCGGCGAGGACGAGTTCCGTACGACCCTCGACCGGCTCACCGGACCCGACGTGGACTGGGAGTTCCACCACCGCGAGGCGGCCCTCCAGTCGCCCGTGGAATCGGCGACGTTCGCACGGATGCGGGCCGCCGTCGAGGAGTTCGCGCCCGAGGGCCACGTGGTGCCGTTCTGCATGTCGGGCGGCACGGACGCCAAGCAGTTCTCACGCCTCGGCATCACCGGCTACGGGTTCTCGCCGCTGAAGCTGCCGGAGGGCTACGACTACGGGGCGCTCTTCCACGGTGTCGACGAGCGCGTACCGGTCGAAGCACTGCACTTCGGGGTACATGTCCTGGACCGCTTCCTGCGGACGGCCTAGGGACGACAGGGAAATGGGGGATCAGGTGCAGACGCTGCCGTACGGTTCGTGGCCCTCGCCGATCGACGCGACGCTCGCCGCCGCGCACGACGGCCACGCCGAGTACGTGGGCTTCGTCGGCGAGGAGGTCTGGTGGACCGAGCCACGGCCCACCGAGGGCGGACGGCGCACCCTGGTCCGGCGAGGACCCGACGGCGGGGAGGAGTCTTTGCTGCCCGCCCCGTGGAACGTGCGCAGCCGGGTCATCGAGTACGGCGGACAGCCGTGGGCCGGAACGGTACGGGACGGCGAGCCCCTCGTGGTGTTCGTGAACTTCGCCGACCAGCGGCTCTACCGGTACCGGGCGGGCGCCGACCCCCAGCCCCTCACCCCGCTGTCCTCCGCGGGCGGCGGCCTGAGGTGGGTGGACCCGCAGCTGCGGCCGGACCGGGACGAGGTGTGGTGCGTCCTGGAGGAGTTCACCGGCGACGGACCGACGGACGTACGGCGCGTCCTCGCCGCCGTGCCCCTGGACGGCTCCGCGGCCCAGGACCGTGACGCCGTAAGGGAACTGACCGAGGAGCGACACCGCTTCGTCACGGGCCCCCGTGTCTCCCCCGACGGGCGGCGCGCGGCCTGGCTCGCCTGGGACCACCCGCGCATGCCCTGGGACGGCACGGAGCTGGTCGTCGCCGACGTGACCGACGACGGCACGCTCCGGGAGCCGCGGACCGCGGCCGGCGGCCCCGAGGAGTCCATCGCCCAGGCCGACTGGGCGGCAGACGGCACCCTCGTGTATTCCAGCGACCGCACGGGCTGGTGGAACCTGTACGGGCTGGGACCGGACGGCCGGGAACGCGCCCTCTGCGCGCGGGCCGAGGAGTTCGGCGGGCCGCTGTGGAAGATCGGGTCGCGCTGGTTCGCGCCCCTGGAGAGCGGACTGATCGCCGTCGTGCACGGACGGGGAGCCACCGCGCTCGGCATCCTCGATCCGGAGACCGGCGAGGTCGTCGACGCGGCCGGCCCCTGGACCGAGTACGCACCGACGCTCGCCGTGCACGGCGGCCGCGTCGTGAGCATCGGGGCGAGCCCCCGCAGCGCGTACGAGGTGGTCGAGCTGGACACCGTCCCCCATGCGCGGCCGAGCACGCGCGGGGGCGCCCCCATCGGCCACGCGCGCGTGATCGGCGCCGCCCAGGACGACCCGGTGGACCCGGCGTACTACCCCGAGCCCCAGATCCGCACCTTCCACGGACCAGCCGGACGCGAGATCCACGCACACGTCTATCCGCCCCACCACCCGGACCATGTGGCACCCGGCGACGAACTGCCGCCCTACGTGGTCTGGGCCCACGGCGGCCCCACCAGCCGGGCGCCGCTCGTCCTGGACCTGGCGATCGCCTACTTCACCTCACGCGGCATCGGCGTGGCCGAGGTCAACTACGGCGGGTCCACCGGGTACGGACGGGCCTACCGCGACCGGCTGCGCGAGCAGTGGGGCGTCGTCGACGTCGAGGACTGCGCGGCCGTCGCCCGCGCGCTCGCCGACGAGGGCACCGCCGACCGTGACCGGCTCGCCATCCGGGGCGGCAGCGCCGGCGGCTGGACCACGGCGGCGTCCCTCACCACGACCGACCTCTACGCCTGCGGCACGATCCTGTACCCGATCCTCGACCTCGCGAGCTGGGGCTCGGGGGAGACCCACGACTTCGAGTCGCAGTACCTGGAGACGCTGGTCGGCCCGCTCGCCGAGGTCCCGGCACGGTACGCGGAGCGCTCGCCCGCCGAGCACGCCGAGCGGGTCACCACCCCGTTCCTCCTCCTCCAGGGACTCGACGACGTGATCTGCCCGCCCGCGCAGTGCGAGCGGTTCCTGGCGAGGCTGGAGGGACAGCGGGTCCCGCACGCCTACATCGCGTTCGAGGGCGAGGGCCACGGATTCCGGCGGGCCACCACCATGGTGCGGGTACTGGAGTCCGAACTCTCCCTGTACGCACAGGTCTTCGGCCTGAACCCACCCGGTATCCCGACCCTGGAGCTCGCCAAGTGACAGCACCGACCCGTCCGGTTCCGCCGTCCTCTCCGGCCTCGCTGACCCGGCCCGCCCGTCTCGCCCCCGGAGCCCGGGTGGCGATCGTCGCGCCCAGCGGACCAGTCCCCGAGGAGCGGCTGAGCACGGGACTCGACCTCCTGCGCGGCTGGGACCTGGAACCCGTCGTGGCACCCCATGTGCTCGACCGGCACTCGGGGTTCGACTACCTCGCGGGCACGGACGCCGACCGGGCCGCCGACCTTCAGGCCGCCTGGTGCGATCCGTCCGTGGACGCCGTGCTGTGCGCCCGGGGCGGCTACGGGGTGCAGCGGATGGTCGACCTGCTCGACTGGGACGCGATACGCGCGGCGGGCCCCAAGGTGTTCGTCGGGTTCAGCGACATCACCGCGCTGCACGAGGCGTTCGCGACCCGGGCCGGACTGGTCACCCTGCACGGTCCGATGGCGGCGGGCGTCGACTTCCTCAAGAACGCGACTGCCCAGGAGCATCTGCGGGCCACCCTCTTCGAGCCGGAGACGGTACGGACCATCGCCCCCGCCGGGACGACCGCGCTGGTACCCGGGCGGGCCCGGGGCCTCCTGCTCGGGGGCTGCCTGTGCCTGCTCGCGACCGAGCTGGGCAACCCGCACGGCCGGCCCTCCGCGCGCGGAGGACTGCTCTGCCTGGAGGACGTCGGCGAGGAGACGTACCGCCTCGACCGCTACCTCACCCAACTCCTGCGCGCGGGCTGGCTCGACGGCGTCTCGGGGATTCTGCTCGGCTCCTGGGCCGAGTGCGCGCCCTACAACGAGGTGCGCGCCCTGCTCACCGACCGGCTCGCGGGGCTCGGAGTGCCGGTCGTGGAGGAGTTCGGGTTCGGGCACCGGGAGGGAGCACTGACGATCCCGTTCGGAGTGACGGCCGAGCTGGACGCGGACGCGGGCACACTGACACTGGACGAGCCGGCGCTGGTGTGAGCCCGGGGGTGCCGGAGGAGCGGACGTCGTTCACTGAATCCCTGTCAAGAAAATTACGAAACGGTAATTGACCCGTCCCGGCACGTGCCACACCATGACAAACCGCCCGTTACCTATCGGCCGGTAGTCGGGTTGTCCTCTGCGTGGAGGTCCTCGTGTCCCGTCGTCGCACCCGTGCGTCCAGAACCCGTTCCTCGCTCGCCCTCGCTCTGGGAGCGGCACTGTCCGTCCCGCTCCTAGGGCCTGTGTCGGAAGCGGCGCCTGCCGGGCGACGCCTGGCACGCACTCTCGCCGCACCGAGCGAAAGCCCAAGTACGTCCAGTACGAGGGCTTCCGCCCGGCACGCCGAGAGCACGCACCAGACCCCGCCCGGCCCGCCCTCCGGGCGGACGACGCCACTTCCGACACAGGCCCTAGCGGCCGCGCCCGCCCCGCCGGCCGGCCAGCACACCGTCACCGCTCTGAGGTTCACGGTCCAGGCAGGCGGCCGGACCTGCGTGGTCGACGCCGACCTCTACCGCCCGGCCGGCGTGGACCCCGCCCACCCGGCACCCGCGGTGCTCGCCACCAACGGCTTCGGCGGCAGCAAGTCGGACCGCGGGACCGCCGAGATCGGCAGGGCGTTCGCGGCGCGCGGCTATGTCGGACTCGTCTACTCCGGCCTCGGCTTCGGCCGGTCCGGCTGCCTGATCTCCCTCGACGACCCGCGCGTCGACGGCGCCGCCGCATCCCGGCTCGTCGACTTCCTGGCGGGCACGCGCGCCGCCGACGACGGCACGAAGGCCGACTTCGTCAGCCAGGACGGCAAGGGAGACCCGCGAGTCGGCATGATCGGCGGGTCGTACGGCGGCGCGGTCCAGCTGGCGACGGCCTCCGTCGACCACCGCGTCGACGCCCTCGTCCCCATGATCACCTGGAACGACCTCGCCTACTCGGTCGCCCCGAACAACGCCACGGGCGCCCGCGCGGTGCCCGGCGCCTTCAAGTGGCAGTGGACCAACGGCTTCTACCTCATCGGGGAGGGCCAGCAGCTGCTCGCGCCGAGCCTCGACCCGTCCCGCTTCAACTCCCGCCGCTGTCTGCACTTCGTGAGCCGCGCCTGCGAGATGTTCCGGACGCTGAACTCGGGCAGCTACCCGGCGGACCGGACGAAGGATTTCCTGGCGTACACCCGCAGCGTGTCCCCCGTCTCCTACCTCGGCATGGTGAAGGCACCGACCCTCCTGATCCAGGGCCAGGCCGACACCCTCTTCAACCTGGACGAGGCCACGGCGACCTACCGGACGCTCAGGGCGCAGGGCACCGAGACCAGGATGATCTGGCAGGCATGGGGCCACAGCAGCGGCCTCACCGGCCCGCCGACCGGCGAACTCGACCTGGCGAAGGGCAACCTGGAGTCCAGCTATGTCGGCCGCCGCATCCTCGCCTGGTTCGACCGCCATCTGCGGCACCGCCAGGTCGACACGGGACCGGCGTTCGCGTACTACCGCGACTGGGTCACGGACCCGGCGCGCACGTATGCCACGGCCACCCAGGTCCCCGCCCTCACCGAGACCCTGTACCTCTCGGGAGACGGAACGCTCGTCGACAGCCCGAGGAAGGTCGCCCCCGGGAGCCGCTCCTACACCAACTGGCCGACGCCGACGAGCCATTCCGAGAGCTCCCTCGCCGGACTGATCGGCTTTCCCGACCCGCCACCGTACGACACCCCGGGGACGCACCTCGCCTGGACGACCGGCCCCCTCACCGCCCCCGTCGACGTCGTCGGCGCGCCCCGGGTCACCGTCCGGGTGACATCGCCAGGAGCCGAGCGTGGGCAGGGCTCCGGGAACGCGGCGGACAAGCTCGTGCTGTTCGCGAAGCTGTACGACGTCGCGCCCGACGGCAAGCAGACCCTCGTCCGCCGACTGGTGGCACCCGTGCGTGTCCCGGACGTGACGAAGCCGTTCACCGTGTCGCTGCCGGGCATCGTGCACCGGTACGAGGCGGGGCACCGACTGCGGTTCGTGATCGCCGGCAGCGACGACGCGTACGTCGGCAACCGCGGCGTCAAACGGGTCACGGTCAGCAGCACGCCCGAGGACACGGGTGTGCTGCGGCTGCCGGTCGTTCACTGACGCGGGGCCGGGGAGAGCGGCCGCGGCGGCGCGTGCTCCGGCGTACCGTGGCGGGGTGTCCGACACCGTTCCCTACCTGGCCGAAGGCCCCCGCGTGGGCATCCGGCACTTCACCTACGACGACCGAGCCGAGTTCACCGCCCGGGCGCGGGAGAGCAGGGCTCTGCACCACCCGTGGCTGTTCCCGCCGGTCACCCCCACCGCGTACGCCACCTATGCGGAGCGGCTGATCGAGGACCCGACGAAGGCCGGGTTCCTCGTCTGTGAGAAGGACAGCGGGGCCATCGCCGGGTTCATCAACATCAACAACATCGTCGAGGGCGCGTTTCTGTGCGGGGTTCTCGGCTACGGGGCCTTCGCGCACGCCGCGGGGCGGGGGCTCATGGGCGAAGGGCTGCGGCTCGTCGTCGAGTACGCCTTCACCACCATGGGCCTGCACCGGCTGGAGATCAACGTGCAGCCCCGCAACGCCGCGTCCATCGCGCTCGCCCGGCGGTGCGGCTTCCGGCTGGAGGGGTTCTCGCCGGACTTCCTGTTCATCGACGGCGCCTGGCGGGATCACGAGCGGTGGGCCATCACCACTGAGATGATCGCCAAGGCGTCGTCTTCCCGGAGGTCGTCCCATCCGTGAGGATGGGGTTCATGAGAACCCTCGTCGTCGTGGACGCCCCGTCCAACCTGGGCCTGCGCCCGCCTGCCCCCGGCACCGTGCCCGGCTGCTACAAGCTCGCCGGGGCCCTGCGCGAGCAGGGCATCGTGCGCCGACTCGGCGCGCTGGAGGGCGGGGCCGTCGTACCGCCGCGTTACGACCGGGGGGACTGGCAGGAGGGCGACGGTGTGTTCAACGCGGCGGCCATCGCCGCGTACACGCCGAAGCTGGCCGACCGGATCGAGCGTCACGTCCGCGCGGGCGACCTGCCCGTCGTCCTCGGCGGCGACTGCTCCATCCAGCTCGGCGCGTCGCTGGCGCTGCGCCGCATCGGGAGGTACGGGCTGGTGGCCGTGGACGCCTCCGCCGACTTCCGGCACCCGGGGAACTCCGACCGGGTCGGTGCCGCCGGCGGGGAGGAGCTTGCCCTCGCCACGGGCCGCGGGCAGGACGACCTGACGAACCTGGAGGGACGCGAGCCGTACGTGCGCGACGAGGACATACGGCTCTTCGGCGTCCGCGACGCGTTCACGGACGACCTGGCCGAACTGGGCGCCCTCAAGATCCCCACGGTGAGGGTGGGCGATCTGCGCACCTGGGGTCCCGAGGAACTCGGGCGGGTCACCGCACAGAGCTTCGAGGTGCCCCAGCCGGCCGGTTTCTGGGTGCACCTCGACGCCGACGTCCTGGACCCCTCGGTGATGCCCGCCGTCGACAGCCCCGACCCGGACGGGCTGCTGCCCGACGAACTCGTCGCCCTGCTGCGGCCCCTGGTCACCTCACCGCGCTGCGCGGGCCTCAACGTCACCATCTACGACCCCGACCTCGACCCGGAGGGCACAGCCGGGGCCCTGCTCACCGACGTCATCGTGGCGGCCTTCTCCGGCGCCGCCGACTGAGCCGCCCGCCGCGGACCGGGCCCGCCCGCGCCCGTACTCACTCAGGCGCGCGACGGTCCACGTACTCGTAGATGGAGCCGTCCGGGTGCATCGCGATCAGATTGCGGCCCGCGGGCGTCACCACCGGCCCTGCCAGGACATGGGCGCCCGAGTCGCTGAGGACCTGGTGGGCCTCGTCCACGTCCTTGACGGCGATGGTGGCGGCGACCTTGCGGAGCACCTCCAGCTCGGCCTCGGGACCGCTCATCAGCAGGAAGCAGCCGACGGCGGCCACCTGGACGCCACCGCGCTCGAAGCGCAGGGCCGGGCCGCCCGCGAGCCGTTCGTAGAAGGGGACCGTGGTCTCCAGGTCGTCGACGCAGATGCGCAGCGTGGCTCCCAGAATTTCCATGTGGCGAGCCTAGTTGGGGCGGGCCGGGCAGGAGATCGTTTCCTGGGGATCCTTCGGATCTCCCCGGAATCCGACGGTGGTGACGAGCGGCGTTACGTGCGGTGGGGCACGGGTACTCGCGGGCCATGGAACGCTTGGATCACTTGGAACATCTGGACAAGGATCTGGTCGACGAGCTGGCGCAGGTGGCGCGCGAGACCGTACGTGACGAGCTGCGGCAGCAGAGCCGCAAGCAGCGGCGCACGGCCACGCTGTACGCCGCGTCCGGCGCCGCCGCCCTGTACGCGGGCGCCGCGCTCGCACTCACCGTCGGCCTGCTGCTCGCGCTGGGCCTGCCCGGCTGGGTCGCCGCGCTGATAACGGCGGTGCTGCTGGGCGCCGCGGCGTACGCGCTGCGCAGCGCGGCGCGTCCCTCCGCGTCCCGGCCCGTCCCCGAGACGGCGCCGGGCACGTCCCCCGCGACGCCCCTGGGCGGGCGCGGCCCGGAGCATCCGCCGGTACCGCCCGTCGCCCCTGGCGGTGTCGGTGGTGTCAGTGGGACGGCCGGAGCCCCGGGTACATCGGCGCCCGGGGCCACGGGCACGGGAACGGGAGCGTCGCGTCCGGACGACACGGAACCCGGGGCACCGCACCGCCGGGAGCGGTGAGCGGGTGCGGCGGCCCCTCGACAGGAGCCGACCTTTCGGCACGGCCGGAAGCCATCGCTTGGAACATCGCTGGGAACAGGGGACAGGACCGTGCTGAGTCACCGGCCACTGAGGGGACGACTGCCGAGGAACCGCAGGACCGTTGTGGTGACCGGGGCCAGTGGCGGCGTTGGCCGGGCCACGGCACGGGCCTTCGCCGCCCGTGGCGACCGGGTCGCGCTGCTCGCCCGGGGACGCGAGGGGCTCACCGCGGCCGCGGACGAGGTGGAGCGCGCCGGGGGTGAGGCGCTCGTCGTGACCGTCGACGTTTCCGACGCGAAGGCCGTGGAGGACGCGGCCCAACAGGTCGCCGACGAGTTCGGGCGGATCGACGTCTGGGTGAACAACGCGTTCGCCGGGGTCTTCGCCCCGTTCACGGACATCACGCCCGACGAGTACCGCCGGGTCACCGAGGTGACGTACCTGGGCTGTGTGTTCGGGACCCGGGCGGCGCTACGGCACATGCTGCCCCGGGACCGGGGGACGATCGTGCAGGTCGGGTCGGCGCTCGCGTACCGGGGAATCCCGCTGCAGTCCGCGTACTGCGGGGCCAAGCACGCGATCCAGGGGTTCAACGAGTCGCTGCGGTGCGAGCTGCTGCACGCCGGGGCGGGGGTGCGTACGACGATGGTGCAGCTCCCTGCCGTCAACACCCCGCAGTTCGACTGGGTGTTGAGCCGTATTCCCGGGAGGGCCCGGCCCGTCGCGCCGGTCTTCCAGCCCGAGGTGGCCGCGCGGGCCGTCGTGCACGCGGCGGGCCACGCGCGGCGGCGCGAGTACTGGGTGGGCGGCTCCACGGTCACGACTCTGCTGGCCAACGCCGTGGCTCCCGGAGTGCTGGACCGGTATCTGGCACGGACGGCGTTCGAGGCGCAGCGGGAGACGGGGGAACAGGCCGAGCCGGGGAACCTGTGGAGCCCGGCCGACGGGCCGCACGGGCGGGACTTCGGGGCGCACGGGCGCTTCGACGACGAGGCCGTGGCGGACAGCGCCGAGGAGTGGTTCTCCCGGAACCGGGGGCGGCTGGGCGCGGGGGCGGTGCTGGGCGGAACAGTGCTCGGCGGGACGGCGGCCGTGCTGGCGGCGCGGCGACGGGCCGGCAGCAGGCGCGGACAGCGGGCAGCGGATAGCGGATAGCGGATAGCGGATAGCGGACAAGCGTCATCACACGACGCGGTACTCCTCCACATCGGCCGACCGCAGGGTCAGACCGTGGCCCACTCCCGCTGCCGGCCGGACGAAGCCTCCGGCGGGGTCGAGTACGCCGTCGAAGAAGAGGGACTCGACGCGGACGTGGTCGTGGAACCACTCGATGTGACGGAGGTTCGGGACGGCGGCGGCCGCGGCGGCATGGACGTGCGGCGCGCAGTGGGCGGAGATCTCCAGCCCGTGGGCCTGGGCGAGGGCGGCGGCGCGAAGGAACTCCGTGATGCCGCCGCAGCGCGTGGCGTCCAGCTGGAGGCAGTCGACCGCGCCGGCTGCGAGCATGCGGGCGAAGTACGGCAGGTCGTAGCCGTACTCGCCCGCCGCCACATCGCAGACCAGGGTGTCGCGGACCAGGCGCAGTCCCGTCAGGTCGTCCGAGGACACCGGCTCCTCGAACCAGCCCACGCCGTGGTCCGCGAGGGCGTGCCCGACCCGTATCGCCTGCTTGCGGGTGTACGCGCCGTTCGCGTCGACGTACAACTCCGCCTGTGGGCCGATCACTTGGCGTGCGGCCTGCACGCGGGCCAGATCTCGGGGTACGGCCCGCCCCCACGCCTCACCGATCTTGATCTTCACGCGGGGGATGCCCTGCCCGTGCACCCAGCCACCCAGCTGCGCGGCCAGATGCGTTTCGTGGTAGGTCGTGAAGCCGCCGCTGCCGTAGACGGGCACGGTGTCGCGGGCCCTGCCCAGCAGCCGGGCCAGCGGGAGTTCCAGGAGGCGGGCCTTGAGGTCCCAGAGGGCCACGTCCACCGCGGAGATCGCACAGGAGGCGACCCCCGGGCGGCCCGCGTTCCGTACCGTGCGGCACATGGCGTCATGGGCCGCCGCGATGTCGAACGCGTCGAGCCCCGTGACGACCGGCGTGAGCTGCTCGTGCAGCAGGTCGGCGACCGCCGCCGGACCGTACGTCCAGCCCGTGCCCGTCGTGTCGCCCGCCGTGATCTCGGCGACGACGACCGTCGTGGTGTCCCACGCCAGCGTCCCGTCCGCCTCGGGCGCGTCCGTGGGGACGGTGTAGACGGACACCACCGGTTGCTGGATCTTCATCGTGGGCCTCTCCGGGGCCTGCCCGCGCCCTCCCCGTACGTGTGTACTCGGCCCGGACGGCGAGGAGAGGGAACACCGTCCGGACCGAGAGCCTGCGGTGGACCAGGGTCCGAGTACCCGGAGGCCGCGGTGGAAACCCACGGACGTTTGGGCACCCTGCCCAGGGGGACGCGGTAGGCCCGAACGCGACCTCGCAGGAGGCGAACCGTGAGTCGACCCCGCATCGTGATCGTCGGTGCCGGCTTCGCCGGGTACCGGACGGCCCGCACCCTGTCGCGGCTGACCCGGAACAAGGCCGACATCACCCTGCTCAACCCGACGGACTACTTCCTGTACCTGCCCCTGCTGCCCCAGGTCGCCGCCGGACTCCTGGAGCCGCGCCGGGTCAGCATCTCCCTCACCGGCACCCTGCCGAACGTACGTCTGGTACTCGGCGAGGCCGACGGCATCGATCTCGACGCGCACACCGTGCACTACACGGACCCGGAGAGCGACGGGGGCACGCTGGAGTACGACCGGCTCGTGCTCGCCGTCGGCAGCGTCAACAAGCTGTTGCCCATCCCCGGGGTCGCCGAGAACGCGCATGGTTTCCGGGGGATGCCCGAGGCGTTGTACCTGCGTGACCACGTGACCCGGCAGATGGAACTCGCCGCCGCGTCGCACGACCCCAAGAGCTGTGCCGCGCGGTGCACCTTCGTGGTCGTCGGCGCGGGCTACACGGGCACGGAGGTCGCCGCGCACGGGCAGTTGTACACCGATTCGCTGGTGCGCAAGCAGCCCCTCCGGGAGGGCATGAGGCCGCGCTGGATGCTGATCGACATCGCGTCGCGCGTGCTGCCCGAACTGGACGAACGGCTCTCCCGCACCGCCGACCGCGTGCTGCGCGAGCGGGGCGTGGACGTGCGGACCGAGACGTCCGTGAAGGAGGCCACACCCACCGGAGTACGGCTCAGCGACGGCGAGTTCGTCGACACACGCACACTCGTGTGGTGCGTCGGCGTCCGGCCCGATCCGTTCGTCGAGCGCATCGGGCGGCCCCTGGAGCGCGGGCGGCTGCTCGTCGACCCGTACCTCCAGGTCCCGGGTCACCCCGACGTGTTCGCCTGTGGGGACGCGGCCGCCGTGCCGGACCTGGAAAACCCGGGCCAGTACACGGCGATGACGGCCCAGCACGCCTGGCGTCAGGGCAAGGTCGCGGCCCACAACGTCCTCGCCTCCCTCGGCAAGGGTGAACGGCGCGCCTATCGCCACCGAGACATGGGCTTCACCGTCGACCTCGGCGGTGCGAAGGCCGCGGCCAACCCCCTCGGCATCCCGCTCTCCGGACCGCTCGCCGACGCCGTCACCCGCGGCTACCACCTCGCCGCCATGCCCGGCAACCGCGTCCGTGTCGCCGCGGACTGGCTCCTGGACGCCGTACTGCCGCGTCAGGCCGTCCAGTTGGGGCTCGTACGGTCCTGGTCGGTGCCCCTGGACACGGCCTCGCCGGAGCTGGCGCGGGTTCCGGGAGCACAGGAGCCCTCCGGACGCGAACGGGACCGGGACCGGGAAGCGCCCGGGAAGCCCGGCCAGGAGGTGTCCCCACCCCCGGACGGGCCCGGGCCGGTGCGGGTATCGGAGCAGCAGTCAGAGACGGAGAAGAACTCATGAAGACCCGTCAGCTCACTGAGTACGCACAGCAGTTGCGCGTCGACAGCGTCCGCGCCTCGGCCGCCGCGCACTCGGGTCACCCCACCTCCTCCATGTCGGCCGCCGATCTCATGGCCGTCCTGCTCGCCCGCCACTTCCGCTACGACTTCGACCGCCCGCAGCACTCCGCCAACGACCGTTTCGTCCTCTCCAAGGGCCATGCCTCCCCGCTGCTGTACGCCGCGTACAAGGCGGTGGGCGCCATCAACGAGACCGAGTTGATGACCTTCCGCAAGCTCGGCAGCCGGCTCGAAGGGCACCCGACCCCGCAGCGTCTGCCGTGGGTGGAGACCGCCACCGGCTCGCTCGGTCAGGGGCTGCCCGTGGGCGTCGGCATCGCGCTGGCCGGCAAGCGGCTCGACCGCACCGGCTACCGCGTGTGGGTGCTGTGCGGCGACAGCGAGCTCGCGGAGGGCTCCATCTGGGAGGCCGCCGAGCACGCCGGGTACGAGCACCTCGACAACCTCGTCGCGATCGTCGACGTCAACCGGCTCGGCCAGCGCGGGCCCACCCGGCACGGGCACGACCTCCACGCGTACACCCGCCGCTTCCGGGCCTTCGACTGGCACACCATCGAGATCGACGGCCATGACGTGGACGCGATCGACCGGGCGTACGGCGAGGCCCTCTCCACCCGTGGCCAGCCCACCGTGATCCTCGCCCGCACCCTCAAGGGCAAGGGTGTCGAGTCCGTCCAGGACCGCGAGGGACTGCACGGCAAGCCGCTGCCGGACCCCGAGGAGGCCATCGCGGAGCTCGGCGGCGTCCGGGATCTCCACATTGAGGTCCAGCCACCGCCGGTCGCCAGGATGCTGCACGCCGTGCGGACGGGCCACCTCGACCTGCCGCGCTACGAGCTCGGCGAGGAGGTCGCGACCCGTGACGCCTACGGAAGCGCCCTCACCGCCCTCGGCACGGCCCGCGGCGACATCGTCGCCCTGGACGGCGAGGTCAGCGACTCCACGCGCTCCGAGTACTTCGCCAAGGAACACCCCGACCGCTTCTTCGAGTGCTACATCGCCGAGCAGCAGATGGTCGCCGCCGCCGTCGGGTTCGCGGCGCGCGGCTGGGTGCCGTACGCGTCCACGTTCGCCGCGTTCTTCACCCGCGCCCACGACTTCCTGCGCATGGCCTCGGTCAGCGGCGCCGGAATCAACCTCGTCGGCTCGCACGCGGGCGTCGCCATCGGCCAGGACGGGCCCTCCCAGATGGGCCTGGAGGACCTCGCGATGTTCCGCGCGCTCCACGGCTCGAGCGTGCTGTATCCGTGCGACGCCAACCAGACGGCCAAGCTGATCGGCGCGATGGCGGGCCAGGAGGGCATCCGCTACCTGCGCACGTCCCGCGGGGCGAGCCCTGTGATCTACAGCCCGACCGAGGAGTTCCCCATCGGCGGCAGCAAGGTGCTGAAGGCCGGCGACCACGACCGGCTCACGCTCGTCGCGGCCGGGGTCACCGTCCACGAGGCGCTCGCCGCGGCCGAGGCACTGGAGGGCGAGGGCATCGGGATACGGGTGATCGACCTGTACTCGGTCAAGCCCGTCGACCGCCGCACCCTGCGCGAGGCCGCCGAACGCACCGGTTGCCTGATGACCGTCGAGGACCACCATCCGGAGGGCGGCATCGGCGACGCGGTGCTGGACGCGTTCCTGGACGGGCGCCCGGTGCCGCGCCTGGTACGACTCGCCGTGCGGAACATGCCGGGCTCGGCCACGCCCGCCGAGCAACTGCACGCCGCGGGCATCGACGCCGAGTCGATCGCGGCGGCGGCCCGGCTGCTGGTGGAGCATGCCGTGGTGCTCTGACCAGGCATGTAGTGGCTGACGGCCGTACGGCAGGACCGTGGGTGCGAACGCGGACTTTCGCAGGGCCAGGTGTGGAGGTTTGGTCACCCTTCGCGGGGCCACTCGGGGAACGAGGTGGCCATGGCGAACGCATCGAACTCACCGAACACCCCGAAGTCACAGGGTGCGCGTCAGCCCAGCCCTGTGGAGGTGCTGCGTCAGGCCCGCGCCCAGCTCGCGGAGCTGACCGGCATGGCGCCCGAGTCCGTGACGTCCTTCGAGCAGAGCGAGGACGGCTGGACGCTGGAGATCGAGGTCCTGGAGCTGGCCCGGGTCCCCGACACGATGAGCCTGATCGCGAGCTACCAGGTCGAGCTCGACCCGGACGGGGAGCTGACGGGGTACCGGCGAGTCCGGCGCTACGAACGCGGGAGGGCGGACCCGCACCGGCAGGGCGGTCGATAGGCCGCCGTCCCGCACAGCTTCGACGAGACAAGGACGGGACAAGCAGGACGGGCGAGGTGAACAAGGCAAGCGCGATAAGCAAGGCAAGTGAGACAGGCGAGACAAGGAAGGAACGGTCGTCATGACCGTGGTCCCGGCACAGCAGGCAGGCGGCGGAGGCGGCTCCACGGGCCTCTACGACGTTGTGGAGCTCATTCTCGACAGGGGGCTGGTCATCGACGCCTTCATTCGGGTCTCCCTCGTCGGGATCGAGATCCTCAAGATCGACATCCGGGTCGTGGTCGCCAGCGTCGACACGTATCTGCGCTTCGCCGAGGCGTGCAACCGGCTCGACCTGGAGGCCGGGCCGCACAAGACCCCTGGCCTGCCGGACATCGTCGGTGAGGTCACCGAGTCCGGAGCGCGCGGCAAGTCCAAGGGGGCGTTGTCCGGTGCCGCCGAGACCGTCTCGGACGCGTTCAGGCAGGCCCGCAAGGAGGGCCATGCGGAACCGCGGCCGCGTGCCCGCAACGCCACGAGCTCGCGCAAGAAGGAGGTGGAGCAGGAGTGAGCACCTATGTCTACGGCATCGCCGCGAGCTCGCATCCCGCGCTCCCCAAGGACATGGGCGGAGTCGGCGATCCGGCGCGGCTCGTGCGCGTGCTGACGGAAGGCGAGCTGGAGGCCATCGTCAGCGACGCCCCCGAGGGGCTGCGCCCCAAGCGCAACGACCTGCTCGCCCACCAGCACGTGCTGAGCGAGGCGGGCGCCTCGGGCGCCGTGCTGCCCATGCGGTTCGGCAGCGTCGCCCCGGACGACGCGGCCGTGACGGGTGTGCTGGCCGAGCGTGCCGAGCACTACCTGGAGCGGCTTCGGGCTCTGGACGGCAGGGCCGAGTACAACGTCAAGGCCAGCCACAACGAGGAAGCCGTGCTGCACCGGGTGATGGCCGAGAGCCCCGAGATCCGGGCTCTGGCCGAGGCCAACCGGCAGGGGGGCGGCGGAAGTTACGAGCAGCGGATGCAACTCGGCGAGATGGTGGCGGCCGCGGTGCAGAGACAGGAAGCCGAGGACGCGGTGGACCTGCGGCACGCGCTGGAGCCCGCCGCCGAAGCGGTGAGTGCGGGCCCCGAGTCCACCGGTTGGCTGGCCAATGTGTCGTTCCTCGTGGACCACGGGGCGGCCGAGGTCTTCCTCGCGGCCGTGGAGGACGTCCGCAAGAGCCATCCGCACCTCGACGTGCGGGTGAACGGGCCGCTGCCGCCGTACAGCTTCGTGGAACCGGGGCCGTCGGAGCCCGCGGAAGCCCGGCCCCCGGTGTGAGCACGATGAGGCACAGTCAGGTGAGGTGCGGTCATGGGACTGATCAGTGAGGTGCTGCTGCTGCCGTTCGCACCGGTCCGCGGCAGCCTCCGGGTGGTGAAGCAGGTACTGGACGAGGCCGAGCGCCAGTACTACGACCCGGCTGCTGTCCGTGCCGAACTCGCCCGGCTTGAGCAGTTGCTCGACGCGGGTGAGATCGATGAGGACGAGTTCGACCGGCTGGAGGACGAACTCCTGGACCGGCTGGAGATCGCTCTGAACTGGAGCGCGGTAACGGGCGGAGGAGCCGTCGGAGGAACTGGCGGAGGAACGGGTGGAGGAACCGGCGGGGGCACGACAGGCGAGGGGACGACAGGATGAATCGCGTGGGACTGGGCCTCGCCGTCGGGGCCGGATACGTCCTCGGACGGACGAAGAAGATGAAGCTCGCGTTCGCGCTCGGCACCCTCGTGGCCGGCAAGCGGATGCACCTGAGCCCCCGGGCGCTCGCGGATCTGGCGTCCCAGCAGTTGCAGAACAATCCGCAGCTCAAGGAGATCAGTGATCAGCTCCGCGAGGACGCGCGCGGTGCGGGCCAGGCGGCCACCGGCGCCTTGCTCGAACGGCAGATCGACGGACTCGCCGACCGGCTGCACGGACGGACGGCGCAGGTACGCGAGCAACTCGCGGAGGTGACCCCGGACGTGCCCGGCGCCGACGCCGAGGAGGAGCGGGACGAGACCGAGGAGGCCGAGGAAGAGCCTCGCGAGCGGGACGAGCGGGACGGGCGGGACGAGGGGGAGGCGCCGGACGCATACGAGGGGCTGGAGGAAGAGTCCGAGGGGGAGCGCGAGGAGGAGCCGTCGGCCAGGAAGGGCGCGGCGAGGACAGGCACGGCCAGGAAAGCCGCGGCCAGGAAGTCGGCCAAGACATCGGCCGTGAGGAAGGCCCCGGCGAAGAAGCCGGCTGCGAAAAAGGCTGCGGGCCGCAGGACCACCGCGCAGAAGGGGTCGGCCAAGAGGACGGCCGCCGCTCAGGCGGCCCCGCGCAAGGACACACGGGAGGCGCGTGAGAGGAGGCGGGGACGATGACTGACACCGTCGGTTCGGTGACCGGGCGGGCGAAGGGCGCTGCCGACTCGGTCGGGGACGGGGCGAAGGAGACCCCGCTCGCAGCTCTGGCCCACAGCCCTGCCGTCGACCACCTCAAGGCCGAGGCCCAGGACTATCTGGCCGCCCAGACCCAACGTCTGCTCGTGGGCGCCGGGCGCAGGCTCGGGCAGGCGACCGTGAAGCTCAACGACATCGCCGAGGGCAACAGCCCTGGTCTCGGCAAGCTCGCCCTCGACGGCGGCCGGAAGCTCGTCGAGGGCAAGGGGCCGCTGCGCGCCGCCCTGGAGATGGGCGCCGGCCGGGCCAAGGACAACGTGGTCGGTGCCCTGAAGAACCTGGGCGGCGGCAAGGGCAAGGGAAAGGGCAGGGCCGGCCACAAACCCACGGTCATCATCGAGTCCATCGACGTCGGTGTACCGGTGCGCACGGCCTACGACCAGTGGACCCAGTACCAGACCTTCAGCACCTTCGCCAAGGGAGTGAAGAGCGCACGGCGCGACGACGACACGCACTCCGACTGGCAGCTCAAGGTCCTGTGGTCCAACCGCAGCTGGAAGGCCCACACCACCGAGCAGGTGCCCGACGACCGGATCTCGTGGGTGTCGGAGGGTGCGAAGGGCACCACGAAGGGCGTGGTCTCCTTCCACCGCCTCGGCGAGAACCTCACCCGCGTCCTGCTGGTGATCGAGTACTACCCGTCGGGGTTCTTCGAGAAGACCGGCAACATCTGGCGTGCCCAGGGCCGCCGGGCCCGGCTCGACCTCAAGAACTTCGCCCGCTTCATCACACTGCGCGGCGAGGCGGAGGACGGCTGGCGCGGCGAGATCCGCGACGGCGACGTCGTCCGCAGCCACGAGGACGCGGTGGCGGAGGAGGAGGGGGAGGAGGACGAGGAGCCCGAGGAGTATGAGGAGGGCGAGGAGTACGAGGGCGGCGAGGAGGCCCCCGAGGACGAGGCTCCCGAGAGCGAGGCACCTGAAGACGCCGCTGAGGAGGAGCCCGAGGAGGAGTACGAGGAAGAAGAGGACGAGGACCGGGCCACTGTGAGCGGGAGTCGGCGATGACGTTCCCCAGCCGGGCCCCGGAACCGTACGGCCAGGGTGGTGGAAGTGCCAACCTGGCCGACATACTCGAACGTGTGCTCGACAAGGGGCTGGTGATCGCGGGAGACATCCGCATCAACCTGCTCGACATCGAACTGCTCACCATCAAGCTGCGCCTCATCGTCGCCTCCGTGGACAAGGCGAAGGAGATGGGCATCGACTGGTGGGAGACCGATCCGATGCTGTCCTCCCGGGCGCGCCGCGAGGAACTCACCCGCGAGAACGCCGAGTTGCGCGCCCGGATCGCCGCACTCGACGAGGGGCGTCCGGAGAGTGAGGCGTTGCTCGATGGCCGTGGCCGCTCCCGGGCTGAACCGTCACTGGAGCAGAGCGAGAGCGAGCGTGAGCGGAGCCGGCCGCGGGAGGAGGAGTCCTGATGACCGGACTGCGGTACGTCTACGCCGTGTGCCGCCCCTTCGGCGGTGCACTGAAGGCGCAGCTGACCGGGGTCGCGGGCGCGCCTCCGAAGCTCCTGCCCCACCATGATCTGATCGCCGTCGTCAGCGAGGTGCCGGAGCGGGACTTCGCCGAGGGCCCCCTCAAGGCGCACCTGGAGGACCTGGACTGGCTGGCCGCCACCGCCCGTGGCCACCAGGGCGTGATCGACGCACTCACCGCGGTCACCACGCCCCTGCCGCTCCGGCTCGGCACCGTCTTCCGGGACGACAGCGGTGTCCGCGTCATGATGGAGGCTCGCGAGGACGCCTTCCGGCGGAGCCTGGACCGGCTGGAGGGCCGGGTGGAGTGGGGCGTCAAGGTCTACCTCGACGCCGAGGCCGCCGAGGCCGCACGGGCCGCCGAGGCCGACCGCCCGCAGGAGAGAGCCGCGTCCGGGCGTGACTACCTACGACAGCGGCGCATGCGCAGCAGGTCCCACGAGGAAATGTGGCAGAAGGCCGAGGCGTTCTCCAGCCGGCTGCACGAAACCCTTTCCGGCCGTGCCGAGGATTTCCGGTTGCACCCGCCACAGAACCCCACGCTTTCCGGATCCGCAGGCCGGAACGTACTGAACGCCGCTTATCTGGTCCCGCGCGGAAGTTCCGAGGAATTCGTGGAAGCCGTGGACCGTACGAAGGACGACGCCCCCGGACTGCGCGTCGAACTCACCGGCCCCTGGGCCGCCTACTCGTTCACCGAGGAGCACGAGAAGGCGGAGGAGCACGAGAAGGCGGAGGAGCATGAGAAGGCGGAGGAGACCGCGAAGTCCGAGGAGCCCGAGGAGGAGGACGCGTGACCGTCGTCGAACGCCGTGAGATCGCCCTCGTCGACCTGCTCGACCGGCTGCTCGCGGGCGGGGTCGTCATCACCGGCGACCTCACCCTGCGCATCGCGGACGTCGACCTCGTCCGCATCGACCTCAACGCGCTCATCAGCTCGGTGAACAAGCAGGTCCCCGCACCCTGGGGGGAGTTGGAGTGAAGTGACCGGCAGGAACCGCCTCGACCTCGAACCCGACACGGTGGAGCGCGATCTCGTGAAACTCGTCCTGACCGTCGTCGAACTGCTCCGTCAGCTCATGGAACGGCAGGCCGTGCGCCGGTTCGACACGGGTGAGCTGACCGAGGAACAGGAGGAGCGCATCGGGCTCACCCTGATGCTGCTGGAGGACCGCATGGGCGAGCTGCGCGACCGTTACGGCCTGCGGCCCGAGGACCTGAACCTGGACCTCGGACCGCTCGGACCACTGCTTCCGAGGAACTGACGCCCCCAGGGAACTGAGCTGAGCCGCTACCAGCACTACCAGCGGTACCAGTGACCCCGGCCGCCCGTGGCGCTCGTGCCGCGCATGAGGAAACCCAGCAGCCAGATCACGAAAACAATGAGGGCCAGCCACCAGAGTGCCTTCACGGCGAATCCGACGCCGAAGAGAATCAGGGCCAGAAGCAGAACGAGCAGGACGGCTACCATTCCGACCACCTCCTGCTTTTCGAGTGACCCGGATTCCCGGGATCAGGCCTCAGCAGGCGGAGTCACTTCCGGCCCTCAGGTCCGCCGGCCGTCCGGCTGGTCCGGCCGTCCGGCCTTCCGGCACAGAATCTCCCCGTGCAGAACGGAGAACCAGCCGTCCTCCTGCCGCCCCCATTCCCGCCACGCCTCGGACACCGCCCCGAGCTCCTCCGGCGTGGCGTGGCCGCTCTCCGTGGCGCGTTCGGCGTAGGCGGAGGCCAGGGTCCGGTCCGCCCACAGCCCGCTCCACCAGGCCCGCTCCTCGGCCGTGGAGAACGTCCAGGTGGTGGACGTGGTGGTGATGTCGGTGAGACCGGCCCGAAGTGCCCAGGACCGCAGCCGCCGCCCCGCGTCGGGTTCGCCGCCGTTGGCGCGGGCGACCCTCCGGTACAGGTCCAGCCAGTCCTCCAGGCCCGGCGACAGCGGGAACCAGGCCATCGCCGCGTAGTCCGCGTCCCGGACCGCGACGTACCCGCCCGGCTTGGTCACCCGGACCATCTCGCGCAGGGCCCGCACCGGATCGCCCACGTGCTGGAGCACCTGGTGGGCGTGGACCACGCAGAAGGTGTCGTCCGGGTAGTCCAGGGCATGCACGTCCGCCACCGCGAAGTCGACGTTCGTCAGGCCCCGCTCGGCGGCCGTGGCCCGCGCCTGGTCCAGGATGCCCGGCGCGCGGTCCACGCCGGTGACATGCCCGTCCGGGACCAGCTCGGCCAGGTCCGCGGTGATCGTGCCCGGGCCGCAGCCGATGTCCAGGACCCTCATATGGGGGCGGAGCGAGCCGAGGAGGTAGGCCGCCGAGTTGGCGGCCGTCCGCCAGGTGTGCGAGCGCAGCACGGACTCGTGGTGTCCGTGCGTGTAGACGGCGGTCTCCCGCGGCTTCGACATGACCGGTCCCCTCGTCGCGTACGGACCCCATGGAGCTCGTCGCTCCGCGGGGCAGTACTGAGCACCGTACGCCCGCATGTCGAATATTGAGACCCTCGTCTTGCTATGTGGGCGACGCGCGTCAGCTGTCGGTGCACCGTGGCTGGTAGACCGTCAGTGCCTCCGGGAGCTTGCTCAGCGTCAAGTCGCCCGAGATTTCGGTGACTTCATCGTCGTAGGCGAGGAGGGTGCCCGGGGCGATGCGGTCCAGGTGCAGGCGGGGGACGCGTATCGCGGCGTGGAGCGGGGACCGTGTGAGCGGGCCCGTCGCGGCGGCGGCGAGCAGGCGCAGCGCCGGGTGGCCGTCGCCGTGCACCACGCGGACGTCGAGCAGCCCGTCGGCGAGGTCGTGGCGGCGCCCGGGGACGGGGCCCGTGCGGTGGTATGTGCCGTTGCCGGCGAACAGCAGCCACAGCGGGCGCGTCCGGTCCTGGAACCTGGCCTGCAGCGGGTGGTGGTCCCCGCGCAGGACGCGCGCCGCGCCGAGCACGTCGGCCGGCCGGCCGCCGATCAGCCGCGACCAGCGTTCGCGGTCTCGTGCCAGCTGCGGATAGACGCCGAGACTGCACATGCTGAGGAACACGCCCTCCGTGTCACCGGAGGAGAACCGCCCCACGTCCACGCGGACCGCATCCCCGTCGCGCACCGCCCGGGCGAGCTCCCGTACGTCCTCGACACCCAGGTCCCGCGCGCAGTGGTCGCGCGTGCCGCCGGGGAGGACGGCGAGGGGGAGGCCGTGCCGCAGGGCCACCTCCGCCGCCGCGTTCACCGCGCCGTCGCCGCCGCACACGCCGAGCACCCGGGCGCGCGTGGCCGCCTTCTCCAACTCGGTCCGCACGTCGTCCGGTTCGCACTCCACGGCCTCGGCGCGGGGCAGGGCGTCCAGCAGTGCGCCCACGCGGTCCATGGTCGCCGTGCCCCCGCCCGCCACCACGACCAGGCCCTCGCCGTCGGGCAGGGCGGGAGCCATGGGGGTACCTCCCTCGTCGAGCGGAGTCGAGAGCTTGGGGGAGTGCGGACGGCCGGGCGGCGGGAGCAGCTCGCGGGTCGGCGCGAGGCCGCGTACGGCGTAGGCGGCGCCCACGCCGAGGGCGGCGCCCACCAGGACGTCGCTCGGGAAGTGGACGCCCGTGTACACGCGGGACAGCGCGACCGCGGCCGCGACCGGCGCGACGGCCGCACCCCAGCCGCGGGACTCCAGGGCGACACCCGTCGCGAACGCCGCCGCGGACGCCGAGTGCCCCGACGGGAACGACGTGGTGATCGGCTGCCGCTTGAGGTGCCGGACCAAGGGGACGTTGTCGAGGAGCGGACGGGGGCGGCGGACCGAACGCTTGCCGATGGTGTTGATTGTCGCCGAGGCGAGGGCGAGCGACGCCAGACCCCGGGTGGCCGCCCGGCGGGCCCTCGGGCTCCGGGTCGCGGCGAGGGCCGCCGCCGTGGCGAACCACAGCACCCCGTGGTTCGCGGCGCGGCTCAGCCGGGGCAGTACGGGGCCGGCCCCCGGCCAGTGACGGGCCGCCACCGCCTCGAACAGACGGGTGTCCGCTGCCAGGAAACGGTCCCGGAGGATGTGGTGCCCCGGGGGGCGGACGGTGAGATCGACATCTGGGCTCATGGGGCACGGGTACCCCAGGGCAGCCACCTCGTGTCAAGTCGGAGTCGCCCCGGCAGCGGCCGCGCACCCCTCGAAAAGCGCTTGCCCGGTGGTACGGGCGGCTCGGACAATGCCTGCTCATGGGACATCTGGAAGCCGCGCACCTGGAGTACCACCTCCCCGACGGGAGGACGCTGCTCGGCGATGTGTCGTTCCGGGTCGGCGAAGGGGCCGTCGTCGCCCTCGTCGGGCCCAACGGCGCCGGGAAGACCACGCTGCTGCGGCTGCTCTCGGGCGAGTTGAAGCCCCACGGCGGGAGCGTGGGGGTGAGCGGCGGGCTGGGTGTGATGCGGCAGTTCGTGGGGTCCGTGCGGGACGAGACGACCGTCCGGGACCTGCTCGTGTCCGTGGCGCCGCCGCGCGTCCGGGAGGCGGCCCGGGTCGTCGACGCCGCCGAGCACGCCATCATGACCGTGGACGACGAGGCCTCCCAGCTCCAGTACGCGCAGGCCCTCGCCGACTGGGCCGAGGCGCGCGGATACGAGGCGGAGACGCTCTGGGACATCTGCACCACGGCGGCGCTCGGCGTGCCGTACGAGAAGGCGCAGTGGCGGCAGGTGAGCACCCTGTCCGGAGGGGAGCAGAAACGGCTCGTGCTGGAGGCCCTGCTGCGCGGTACCGACGAGGTGCTGCTCCTCGACGAGCCCGACAACTATCTCGACGTCCCCGGCAAGCGCTGGCTGGAGGAGCGGCTGAAGGAGACCCGCAAGACCGTGCTCTTCGTCTCGCACGACCGGGAGCTGCTGGCCCGTGCCGCCGAGAAGATCGTGAGCGTGGAACCGGGCCCGGCCGGCGCGGACGCATGGGTGCACGGCGGTGGGTTCGCCACGTACCACGAGGCGCGCCGTGAACGCTTCGCGCGGTTCGAGGAGTTGCGCCGCCGCTGGGACGAGAAGCACGCCCAGTTGAAGAAGCTCGTCCTGGCGTTGCGTCAGGCTGCCGAGAACAGCGCCGAACTGGCCTCCCGCTATCGTGCCGCCCAGACCCGGCTGCGCAAGTTCGAGGAGGCCGGACCGCCGCCGGAGCCGCCGCGCGAGCAGGACATCAGGATGCGGCTCAAGGGCGGCCGCACCGGCGTGCGGGCCGTCACCTGTGCGCGGCTCGAGCTCACCGGGCTGATGAAACCGTTCGACCTGGAGGTCTTCTACGGCGAACGCGTCGCGGTCCTCGGCTCCAACGGCTCCGGCAAGTCGCACTTCCTGCGCCTGCTCGCGGGCGACGGCGTGGCGCACACGGGGGAGTGGAAGCTGGGCGCCCGTGTCGTGCCCGGCCACTTCGCGCAGACCCACTCCCACCCCGAGCTGCTGGGGCGCACCCTGCTCGACATCCTGTGGAAGGAGCACGCCCAGGACCGTGGCGCCGCCATGTCCCGGCTGCGCCGCTACGAGCTGACGGGCCAGGCCGAGCAGCGTTTCGACCGCCTCTCCGGCGGCCAGCAGGCCCGCTTCCAGATCCTTCTCCTGGAGCTGGAGGGTGCCACCGCGCTGCTGCTGGACGAGCCGACGGACAACCTGGACCTGGAGTCCGCCGAGGCCCTCCAGGAAGGCCTGGAGGCCTTCGAGGGCACGGTCCTCGCGGTCACCCACGACCGCTGGTTCGCTCGTTCGTTCGATCGCTATCTCGTCTTCGGCTCCGACGGCCGCGTGCGCGAGACATCCGAGCCGGTGTGGGACGAGCGGAGGGTGGACCGCGTCAGATAAGCCCTGAGCAAGGCCCCTGAGCAAGGCCATGATCAAGACCCTGAGCAAGCCTTGATCAGGGCCTTCGACGGCAGCAGCGGGTCAGGCAACAGCGGGTCACGTCCAGCGCAGCAGCGCCCCCAGTCCACCCGCGGGCGCCTTCCCTGCCGCGGCGGCCGTCAGCGAGAGTGCCGGGGCGTCCGTCGCGACCGCGGAGCGCAGCAGGGCGTCGTCCGCACGGGACGCCCACGAGCGCTGATCGCCCGGCGTCCTCAGGTCCGTGCGCCGGACCGCCAGCTGGTCCGGCGCCTCGCCGATCCACACCTCGCGGTGCGCGTCGGGCCCGGCCGGGCGGACCAGCAGCTCGTCGATACGATGCTCCCGGGCCGCCTCCACCAGCGCGGGCACGCCCTCCACGGCGGCCGTACGCCCCTCGGCGTCCGGGGACCGCGCCGCCAGGAACCGCGCCAGCTCCGCCGCGGCCCGCCGGTGCACGTGCTCGGCCCGCGCCCGCTCCACGTCCTCGTCCAGCAGCCGGCTGCCGGTGCCCTGCCGGGTCTCCACCACGAGGTCGTGCAGCCGCTGCGGAAGCCGCTCCCGCACGGCGTGCCGCTCGCGCACCTCGCCGACGAGAACCAACAGGTCGGCCCGGGTCTCCTCCTGGCACACGGCGAGCGCGTCGGCGATCTCCGCCGCGTTGTGCTCCCAGGTGTTCTCCACCCGCAGCTGGAAGTGCCGCCCGGGGTCCCCCCACGCCCCTGACGCAGTGGGGGACAACCGGCGGTGGCCGGGCCCCGCACGCAGTGCGGGCAGGAGTACGGGCCACTGCCGGCCGACCACCGCCCCCACGTCCTGGCTGCCCCGCGAGCCCCGCAGCTCGAACTCGGCGCCCCGCCGGTCCACGTACGCCACCACGCACACCGCGTCCTCTCCGGCCAGCTCCAGCAGTGGGGTGGTGCGCGGCAACGGAGCCCAGTGCGCCGAGGTACCCGGCGGCGCGTGCGCGAGCGGCGGATCCAGCACCACCTCGCCCGACCTGGCGAAGAAGGCCCGGCCGTGCGGCTCGGAGGAGTGGCGCAGCTCGTCCACCGCCCGGTGCACGGCCGCACGGGTCGGCTCGTCGGCACCCTGGGCGGCGAGCTCCCGGGAGACGGCCGCGGCCACCAGGGAACGCTCGTGAGGAGTGGACTCCGTGTGCGAGGACGTGTCGACATAGACAGAGGCCCAGGGCCCCGGATGTTCGTAGAGTGGATGCAGAAAGGCGAGATCCATGGCTCCCTCCCGGATGCCACTCGGGTACCGCTTGCCGGGCGGGTACCCGGACGGCACCGAAGGACACGACGAGTGGGGTACCACCATGAACGGAGTCGACCCGGTCCGGCTGGACGACCAGCAGCTGATGAAAGAGCTGGAGACGATCCACCGCACACGCCATGACACGCTGCTGTACGGATCGAACGACGCGCTGCGCGCCCACAACATGCGCATGGCGCAGCTGGAGGGCGAGTACCTGCGCCGCAATCCCCGCCGCCCGGTGGCAGCCGGACGCACGCGTCAGGGCGCGCGGTGCCGGAAACTCGCCGAGTCATGACCGGCGCGGCCGAAAGGAACCCGCTGCTCACCCGGCTGCAGGAGGCCCTCGACCTGTTCGGCGCCCTCGCCCACACCGTCCGTGACGACCAGTGGGAGGCGGGCACGCCCTGCGCCGAGTGGACGGTGCGCGATCTCGTCAACCATCTCGTCTCCGAGCAGCTGTGGGCGCCGCCGCTGGTCCTCCACGGCTGCATGATCGAGGAGGTCGGCGACACCTTCGACGGCGACATGCTCGGCTCCGACCCGGCGGCCTCCTGGGACACGGCGGCCCGCGCCACCCACGAGGCGTTCACCGCGCCGGGCGCGCTCGACCGCACCGTCCACCTCTCGCACGGCGACACCCCGGCCGCCAACTACTGTGGACAGATGGTCGCCGATCTCGTCGTCCACAGCTGGGACCTGTCGCGCGCCATCGGAGCCGACGAGCGGCTGCCGGACGACCTGCTGCAGTTCGCGGTGCGCGAAGTGACGCCGTACGCGGCCGAGTTGGCGAAGAGCGGACAGTTCGCGGAGCCGGTGGAACCCCCGCTCGGCTCGGACGTGCAGACGAAGCTGCTGTGCCTGCTCGGGCGGCGGCCCTAGGGTCCGTCCGGCGTAGCGCCCTCCTCCGTCTCTCCGTGGTCTGACCGCGTCCCTCCCGCGTGCGGTCCGGCGGTCATGCACCACCCCCTGTCATTACACGTTTGCAAAGAGTGGCTGTCTGTCACTCCGAAGATCGCTCCGTACCCGTTCTGACGGGTGCCCCCCAGGCGCGTACCTCAATTGAGGTACGCGCTTTTCGTTCAATTGAAGGTTCTCAACTTCGCTCACGCGTACGGCGATTACGACCAGGTTCCGCTCCTACAGTCGGTGCGGCGGTTGGAAGACCGCGGATTTCCTGCCCCCCACCTCGGAAGGAACCTCCTGGTGCCTCGCCCGCTCCCCCGTATGGCCCATGTGCTGGACCGGCTGAACAGTGGCGGACGCCGCAAGCTGGCGGTCGCGACCGTCGCCGGTGTCGTGGTCGGCGCTGTCGCCGTCCCCACCATTGCCGACGGTTTCGACTCGAAATCCGGTTCGGCCGCCGCTGCCGTCGCGCCGCAGCTGTCCAAGCCGGCCGCATCCAAGACCGGCCCCGCCCCGACCGTGCAGGTGAACCAGGTCGGGTACCAGACCGAGAGCCCCAAGAAGGGCACGGTCGTGACCAAGGCCAAGACGCCGCTGTCCTGGTCCCTCAAGGACGCGGGCGGCAAGGAGGTGGCCAAGGGTATGACCGTGCCCGCCGGTGTCGACCCGTCCTCGGGCGAGAACGTCCACACGTTCGACTTCAGCAAGGTCACCAAGAGCGGTAAGGGCTACACCGTCACCATCGCCGGCCAGAAGAGCGCGCCCTTCGCCATCGACGACAACGTCTACTCGCAGCTGCGCACCGATTCGCTCGCGTACTTCTACCAGAACCGAAGCGGTATCAAGATCGACGCCGGCCTCGTCGGCAAGGAGTACGCCCGCCCCGCCGGCCACGTCGACGGTGCGGCCTCCAGCGACCAGAAGGTCCCCTGCCAGCCGATGGGCTGCGACTACACCCTGGACGTCAGCGGCGGCTGGTACGACGCGGGTGACTACGGCAAGTACGTCGTCAACGGAGGTATCTCCGTCGCCCAGCTGATGTCCTCCTACGAGCGCACCCTGCACACCAAGGGCGCCGACGGCAAGGCCCTCGGCGATGGCCGGCTCCTCGTGCCCGAGCACGGCAATAAGGTGCCGGACATCCTCGACGAGGCGCGCTGGGAGATGGACTTCCTGCTGAAGATGCAGGTGCCCAAGGGCCAGAAGCTCGCGGGCATGGCCCACCACAAGATCCACGACGCCCAGTGGTCCGAACTGCCGCTGCGGGCCGACAAGAGCGCCGGCAAGCGCGAGCTGCACGCCCCGTCCACCGCTGCCACCCTCAACCTGGCCGCCACCGCCGCCCAGGCCGCGCGCCTCTTCGAGCCGTACGACGCGAAGTTCGCCGCCAAGTCCCTTCAGGCGGCGCGCGCCGCCTGGGACGCCGCGAAGGCCAACCCGAAGATGTTCGCCGACCCGGGCGACGCCACCGGCGGCGGTGCCTACAGCGACTACGACGTCAAGGACGAGTTCTACTGGGCCGCGGCCGAGCTGTTCATCACGACCGGCGACAAGGAGTACCGCGAGGCCGTCCTGGACTCCCCCCTCCACAACGACAGCAAGGCGCTCTTCCCGAGCACCGGCGTCTCCTGGCAGTCGGTCGGCGGGCTCGGCGCCCTGGATCTGGCCACCGTGCCGAACAAGCTGGGCGAGGCCGAGACCAAGGCCGTGAAGAAGACCGTCACCCAGGCGGCCGACCGCTACGCCGCCGATGCCCGCAAGGCCGCGTTCGGCGTCCCGTACGCCCCCGACGGAGGCCGCTACCAGTGGGGCTCCAACGGTCAGGTGCTGAACAACATGGTCGTCCTCGCCACTGCCGGTGACATCACCGGTGACACCAAGTACCGCGACGCGGTGACGAGTGGCATGGACTACATCCTGGGCCGCAATCCGATGGGCATGTCGTACGTCACCGGCTACGGCGAGCGGTACGCGCACAACCAGCACCACCGCTTCTGGGCCCATCAGAAGGACCCCAAGCTGCCGCAGCCGGCACCCGGCGCCGTGGCGGGTGGTCCGAACTCCTCGCTCGACGACCCGGTCGCCCAGACCAAGCTCAAGGGCTGCGCCCCGGCGAAGTGCTACCTGGACGACATCGAGTCCTTCTCCACGAACGAGATCACCATCAACTGGAACGCCCCGCTGGCGTGGGTGGCCTCGTACCTGGACGACAAGGCGGCCTGACAGACGTCAACCGCGACCAGATGAGAACGGAGGTCCCGGCCGCTCGGCGGCCGGGACCTCCGTTTCGCTGACTCCTGGATTCGCCGGACGTCAGCAGCGCACCGGCGGCCTGTCCCAGTGGCGGTGCTCGCCCACCGCCGCCACGAACGCCCGGAGGAACTCCTCGCTCGGTGTGCCCGGCGCGGTGTCCGTCACCACGCCCCGGTCGGCGACCACATGGTGGAACTCGGCGCACAGCCGCAGCCCCTCGGGCTCCAGCGCCGACACCAGGCCGACGCCCGAACCGAGGGCACCGACCGGCTTACCGTGCCGGTAGGCGCTCCGTACGAACCGCAGGACGTCCGGATCGTCCACATGGGCCGGAGTGCCCGTGGGCCCGCCGGGCAACAGCACCGCGTCGTACAGCACGGACGCCACGGTCGGCAGCGCCCGGTCCACGGCGTACCGCTCGCCGTCCGAACCGAGCACGGTACCGTCCGTGGCGGCGATCGCCTCCACGACCGCCCCCTCGGCGGCCAGCGCGTCGCGCGTGGAGGTCACCTGCTGGGCGTCCACGCCGTCGCTGACGAGCACCGCGATCTGCCGGGTGCGGATCGAGCCGCCGCCGCGCAGCGACGTAAGGCTCAGGGCGGGGGAGACCAGTTTGTGCGCCACCGACTCGTCCCGCGCCGGCTCCGGCACCCCGATGCCGGCCGCCACCTGCGAGGCCAGCTCCGGGTCCACCTTGGCGAGCTCCTCCACCGTGCGGGAGCGGACCGTCCGCGCGTCGACCTTGCCGAGCTCGAAGCGGAACGCCTCCACGATGTGCCGCTTCTCCCAGTCCGCCATGCTGTTCCAGAACATCGCGGGCTGGCTGTGGTGGTCCTGGAAACTCGCGCTGCGCCGCCGGATCTTGGCACCGTCCACGCGTTCCGCGTAGTGGGTGTAGGCGCTCCCGTCGACGCCCGCGTGGGCGGGGCAGCCGCCGCCGAGCGTGTTCGGGAAGTAGTTCGTACCGGAGTGGAGCGCGCTCTGGTGGTACCCGTCGCGCTGGTCGGTGCGTACGGGCGCGACCGGGCGGTTGACCGGCAGCTGGGAGAAGTTGGGACCGCCGAGCCGGATCAGCTGCGTGTCCAGGTAGGAGAAGTTGCGGGCCTGGAGCAGCGGGTCGTTGGTGAAGTCGATGCCCGGGACGACGTTGCCCGTGTGGAACGCCACCTGCTCCGTCTCCGCGAAGAAATTCTCCGGGTTGCGGTCCAGCACCATCCGGCCGATCGGCCGCACCGGCACCTGTTCCTCCGGGATGATCTTCGTGGCGTCGAGCAGGTCGAAGTCGAACGCGAACTCGTCCTCCTCCGGTACGAGTTGGACACCCAGCTCGTACTCCGGGTACTCGCCCGCCTCGATCGCGTTCCACAGGTCCCGCCGGTGGAAGTCCGGGTCCCGGCCCATGCACTCCTGCGCCTCGTCCCACACCATCGAGTGCACGCCCAGCTTCGGCTTCCAGTGGAACTTCACGAACGTGCCGCGCCCCTCGGCGTTCACGAACCGGAAGGTGTGCACGCCGAAGCCCTGCATCATGCGGAAGCTGCGCGGGATCCCCCGGTCCGACATCAGCCACATGATCGCGTGCAGTGTCTCCGGCTGGAGCGACACGAAGTCCCACAGCGTGTCGTGCGCGGACGAGCCCGTGGGAATCTCGTTGTGCGGCTCCTGCTTGATCGCGTGCACGAAGTCGGGAAACTTGATGCCGTCCTGGATGAAGAAGACGGGGACATCGTTACCGACGAGATCGTAATTGCCCTCCGACGTGTAGAACTTGGTCGCGAAGCCGCGCACGTCCCGTACGGTGTCCGCCGAGCCACGCGGCCCCGCCACCGTCGAGAACCGCACGAACACCGGCGTCTGCACCGACGGGTCCTGGAGGAAGGCGGCACGGGTGAACTCCGCGCAGGACTCGTACGGTTCGAAGTAGCCGTACGCGCCCGCGCCCCGCGCGTGCACCACCCGCTCGGGAATCCGCTCATGGTCGAAGTGGGTGAGCTTCTCCCGGAAGTGGAAGTCCTCCATGAGCGTCGGCCCGCGCTCGCCGACGGTCAGCGAGTCGTCGGTGTGGTCGACCTCGACGCCCTGGTCCGTGGTGAGCGGCCCGCCCGCGGGATCGTCCGCCCGGAAGGCCTCGCGCTGCCGTTGCTTCCGGTCGCCCGTGTCCTGGTCGTTCCTCTGGCTGTCCGGCTGTCTGTTGTGCTTCCTGCCGATGTCCATCAGACGGCCTCCTTGGCCTTGGCGAACTGCTCCAGGAACGCCTCACAGAACGCCTTGAGGTCGTCCGGCTTGCGGCTCGTGATCAGCTTGTTCGGGCCGTGGTCGCAGACAACCACCTGCTCGTCGACCCAATTGCCGCCCGCATTGCGGATGTCCGTGCGCAGGCTCGGCCACGAGGTGAGCACACGGCCGCGGACCACGTCCGCCTCGATCAGCGTCCACGGCGCGTGACAGATCGCGGCGACCGGCCGGCCCTGCTCGAAGAAGCCCCGCACGAAGGACACGGCCCGCTCGTTCAGGCGCAGGAAGTCCGGGTTGGCCACCCCGCCCGGCAGGACCAGCCCGCCGAAGGACTCGGCCGCCACCTCGCCCACGACCTCGTCCACGGGGAACCTGTCCGCCTTGTCGAGATGGTGGAAGGCCCGCACATCACCGGGGATCGTCGAGACGAGCACGGGCTTGTGCCCGGCGTCGGTCACGGCCCGCCACGGAACGGTGAGCTCGATCTGCTCGACGCCCGCGGGTGCGGTCAGGAATGCGATACGCATCGTGTTCAACGTCCTTTCCGGTCGGTCGGTACGCCGATGACCCGCCGGTCGCTGGCCACGAGCACGTAGGTCAACGTGCCGACGCCCGCAGTACCCCTGAGAGGGGTGCCTATGCGTGTCAGTGCGTGCCTGCGCGTGCCTGTGCGCCCGGTCGTGTGCCGGCTCCGCGCACTCCTCAGCGCCTCTCCCGGCCGCGTTCCTCGACCCGTACGACCGCTTCCGCGAGTTCGTGCGCCGTGCCGTACCGCGCGTTCCTCGGCAGCCGTTCCAGGGACTCGACGAGGGTGTCCGGCGCGTGCCTGTTGCGCAGGATGCCCATCAGCTCGCGGGGGCGGGCCGGGAACGAGGTACGGCCCAGGATGCGGCCCAGCTCGAAGCGCAGTGTCTCGATGCGGGCCGGTGCTCGGGCCGGCGTCACGGGACCGCCCGCGACCTCCGGGTCGTCGTCGGCGGTCGGCTCCGGGTCGTGCCACTCCTCCGTGCGGGTGGGGTGGCCGGAGCGGAGCAGACCCTTCAGTTCGTGCTTCATCTCGTCGTCGCGGTGGACGCTCAGCCGGTCGCTGCCTCGCTGCATGACTCCCTCCAGATCTTCGGGGGTGGCGACCGCGTACCCGTTGACCGGACGTCGACACCGGGCCCGACGGGTTTACGCGTCCGCCACCGCCACCCGTCACGTCCGGCGGGACGGCTCCGGGCGGTGGACGCCGCGCGGCCGGTAGTCCAGGGCGTCGGAGCGGCCCACGAGATCGGCGAGGAGCCAGATGATCGCCAGCCACATCTCGGTGCCCTGGAGGCCCGGTTCCGGACCCGGACCGCTGGTGCCGGGACCGAAGCCGAAACCCTGGCCGTCCTGCCAGCGGGGGAGCGCGGCGGCGAGTCGGTGTTCGGCCCAGGCGCGGATCTCGGGCGAACGGTAACCGCCGTCCCCGGCGAGCGCCCCGAGCTGCCGGCCGCACAGCCACAGCGGATGGGCGACGTCCAGCACGTTGCAGGCGTTCTCCCGGCCCGCCCCGAAGTGGCGCGGGTCGCGGGCGTGGTCCAGGACCGCGTCCACGACCCGCTCCGGGTGCGGCACCGGCACCCCGAACTGGGCGAAGGACCCGCGGGTCAGGCGGTAGTAGCCGTTGACCACCTGGAGGCGCCCGGCCTCGGGCGAGGGACTGCCCCACATCCCCGTCCACGGGTCGGCCCGGGTCAGCAGCCAGCCGAACAGCGCCTCCAGCGCGCCCGGCTCCCCACCGTCACCCTCGGCATGCCGCAGGTTCCAGTGCGTCGCCGTAGCCCACGCGTCGATCCACGCCCCGGCACCCCACGCCCCGTCCCGCCAGGGCAGCCCCTCCAGCCGTGCGACGAGCTGCCGGGCGGTCATCTCCCGTACGCCGCGCACCGGATGAGGGAACGAGGCGCCCAGCAGATCGAGGGCGTACCCGACGGACAGCACGTGGTACAGCGAGGGCCCCTTGCCGACAGAGCCGTCGGCCTCCGGCACCGGCACCGGCTCGCCGAACTCCGGAACCAGCCCGGTGCCGGCGTCCTGTGGCCCGCCCAGCCGCGCGACATGCTCCTCGGCGGTCAACTCCACCGGTGCCGAGCCCAGCAGCAGGTCCGCGATCTCCACCGCGTCGCAGTGCGCCCGTACGGTGGGCGCCGCGCCGGGCCGGTCGACGTACCGCTCGCCGTCCCAGCAGCGGGCCAGGAGACCGGCGGCCTGGGCACGCGCAGTGTCGGCGAACCGCGCCAGGGCGTCGCCCGCACCCGCCGCCCCACGGGACGGCCGGGCACCCGCCTCACCCCGTCCGCTCGTGTTCCGGCGGTCGCGAAGGGGCCGGGCCGGGTTCCCCGCCGCCACCGTCCACGCCGGCAGGTCCTTCGTGACCACGGCCCCGGCACCGATCACACAGTGGTCACCGATGGTCACCCCGTCCACGACGACCACGTGCGAGCCGATCCACACGTCGTCCCCGACGGTGATGCCCTCGCTGGTGTGCGGCTGCCGGAACACGGGCCGGTCGGGTGCCATGGAGTGGTTGAACCCCAGCAGCGAGGTGTGCGCACCGATCCGCACCCCGTTGCCCAGCGTGACCCTGCCCCGGACGACCGTGAACGGGTTCAGCGTGCAGTCGGTGCCCGTGGTCACGTCCCCGGTGACATAGGCGTGCGCGGCGATGTACGAGTCGTCGCCGAGCCGCAGCCGGTCCGGGAACACCGCCGCGGACCCGGCCACGTAACACCGCTCGCCGATCTCGCAGTCCCCGCCGAGCGACCGCTGCCGCTCGCGCTGCGCGGCCCGCTGCTCGGCGGACGCCTCCTCGGCGAACAGCCAGGGGCAGTGGTCGAGATGCCCGGCGGGCGGTCCTGCAGGCAGCCCGGCAGGCGGTCCTGCAGGCTGTTTCGCAAACGGCCGGCCGGACGGCGCCTGCCTCGGATCAACCAGCTCCAGATCATCCATGGGCCGCACGCTAGGCCCATGAACACCCTGCCGGAAAGGGCTTTCTGCGCGACGCTCCGCCGTTGGCCGGGAGGGGAGTGGGTGGGTGTCGGACGGCAGAGAAGAGTTCAGTCGCCACGCCTTTGACCTGGGGAGTGAACCCTTTTCTGCGCAGTTACGATCGCAGATCTAGGCACTCATTCGTTCAGTGTGCAGCCCTGATCTCGTCGCTACCGCGACGGGGGCTCAACTCTCTCGCAATGATCTCGGGCGAAGTGGAGGGATGTGCGTTCAGCGGACCTGCTCTCCTTTTTGTCAGGCACGTGCAGCGCCCTCACGCTCGATACAAGCGGCGTCGAAGGCGCCCGCGGCAGCGAACGCGCCCCGTCGCCGATGGCGGAGGCGTCAGGGCGCCTTGTTCGAGCCCGTATCTGCCGAGGTTGCCGCATGCCTTTGAACATGGGCCCTGCTGGTGCCAGTGGAGTCCAGGTTTGAGGAGTGGGCTGGGAATGGGGAGGTGACCCAAGGGCGACGCGCCCCCGGAACGGTCTGGACGTGACTGAGGCTATGTATCGGGGTCCCGCAGCCAGCGCGTGACGTGGGACAGCCCGACGGCCCGCCGCTCGTTCTGGTCGGCTGTGTAAAAAGGGTCGGTGACCAATGCCCGCATGACGGGCGCGAGGCGCGTGCTTGCCGCTTTGCGTGCTTTCCGCAGCGGCAAGTAATGGAATCCGTCCTGCAGTCCTACCCAACGTGGGGAGCGCTGCAGCCGCTGTAGCGGTTCCACACGGTTCACCGCTTCCATCGGGTCTTCGGCGAAGACGATCCTGCTCGCAATCTTCAGAAGGGCGGCAAGGAGCAGAGGCTCGTGCACGTCATGCCTCTGCCTCATGTTGAGTTGCCGACCGCGAGATGGATCTGCCTCTGCTGTACGGCAAAAACGCTCAAAGGCTTCATGAAGTTCCAGGTAGCAGTCCTTGCCGACGCGCTGCTTCGCTCAGAGGATGACCTCACCATCGGGGTCGCTGCGGTGGTGGACCTTCTTGGTGTTGCAGCGCTTGTGCCCGTGCAAACAGTTCCTGGCTTCGGAATTCCTTATAGGGCCGTGTAACCGCCGTCGACGACTACGGCCGAACCAGTCATGAGGCGTGACTCGTCCGAGGCAAGGAAAACTGCCACATCCGCGACTTGCTCAGGGGTTCCCATACCAAGGGGTTGATATTTTCGCTGCGCATCCATGTCCTCGAAGAATCCCTCATCGAAGAAGCTCTCGACCATCGGAGTACGCACCGCCCCCGGGCAGATGCAATTTGCACGGATGTTATCTTTGGCGAATTCTACCGCCACTGACTTTGTGAGCATCAGAACTGCGCCTTTGGTGGCGGAGTACGCGGAGATCTCCGGTTCGGCAACCAGAGAATTGACCGAGCCCCAATTGACGATCGATCCTCCCCCGCTGCGCTGGAGGGCCGGCACGGCGAACTTGCATCCGTGGAAGACACCTTTGATGTTGACATTGATCATACTGTCGAGCATCTCCTCCGTCGTCTCCAGCAGGGGAGCCGCGCGGAGGTAGCCGGCACAGTTGAGCATTACGTGCAGGGCACCGAAACGCTCCTCGGCCAGGGCCACCAGGGACTCCACCTCGTCCGCGCGACCTACATCGCAGCGTGTGACAACGATCTCCCCTGCTGCGGATGCGAGCTCGGCGAGGCCGGTTTCGTTGATGTCCGCCGCCACGACGTGAGCACCCTCGGCTGCCAGTGCAAGCGCCGCTGCTCTTCCCTGCCCAGAACCCGCCCCTGTGACGATCGCGACCTTCCCGGAAAGCCTGCCCATGGGATCTCCTACCTTGGTTTTCTCGATTTGAGACCGCGTGTGAGTCTTCGTTAATTGTGTACTGGCTCGCCAGGTTGCCTTCGAGCCGCTTTACCTGCTGGGATGGCATGAACCATGACGTCCCGATTCGCCATCCCGTCTACCTGGAGGTTTCGATCCGGAATTCCTGCGCTAGCGCGCTCTCGATTGAGGATGAATAAGTTTTCGGGGATGGCCAGACGTCGAGGGCATTGGCCATCGAATGCCTCCTTCGCGTCCCTTTTTGAGGTCGGCTGGCACTGATCCCTGGTGAAGCTATCTCGCTGCCGTCCCGTGCGAGTGTGCCAATAAGAGACACAGGAACGTATGCGGTCCAGTTGGGTTCGGGCTGCCACTTGAGAGCGTGTCCCCCTTGCCTTCAGGGGGTGAGGGTAAGGAGTGGCGGTCCCTATACCGGACGTGGTGATGCAACTCGGAACACGTAGATGGAGCCGGAGACGGGTCGATGCGAGCGCTGATCAATCCCGGCGTTATCGGATGCGATCACCAATATGAGTCCGATGGCCGCCGACACGGCGCTGACTCGGACGATGACGCCGCGAGGGAACCGGGCGACGAAGAAGGCTCCGCCGAAACGGCCTATGGTCATCGCCCCGGCGAAGCCGACATAGACAAGAGAACCCAGTGCGGGGGTGAGCCCATGCCCGTCGACCATGAGCAGCGGCAGCCAGTCGTTGGCCGCACCCTCAGCCAGGGCCATGGCCAACACGATGAGACCGATCAACAGCAGTTGCGGGTCCCGCCACAGGCGGACGGGTGGGGACTGCGCGGCTTCGCTATGGCTGGGGCGGGAAGGGCTACGGCCGGTGCCCACCGGCACCGCGCGAAAGGCATACCCGAAGGCCACAGCTGATAGGAACGCGATCAGGGTCAGGTGCCAGTGCACAGGAAACCGCTGAGCAGTGGCGGTCATTCCTGCGGTGGCACCGATGACCGTTCCGAGACTGAAGAACCCATGAAGGGCAGGCAGCGTGCTGATGCCGTGAGCTCGTTCGACATCTGCACCATCGATGTTGACGGCGACTTCACCCAAGCCCATCCCCCCTCCAAAGACGCACAGACCAACGGCGACCAGGAGGGCCGAGTGCGCGAGACTGCCTGCGGCGATGACGGCGGTACTGATGATGACCAGTGGAGTGCTCAGACCGATGACTGTTCTGGTGCCGTAGCGGGAGACCAGCCGTCCGGAGCACAGGATCCCCAGCATGGAGCCGACAGATAGGCCGAACAGCACGAGACCCATCTCGGCCGTGGAAGCCCCGAGTTGATCCCGTACATCGGGGGTCCGTGTCACCCAGGACGACAGGGCGATGCCGGGGAGAAAGAAGAACACGAACAGCGCGCGACGTCGTCGACGCATGGCAAGATCCATCGGACGAGGTTTCCAAGGGTCGGTGCGAGAGATGGGCGTGCGAGCCACCCGGACTGCCGCACCAGAGCTGGCACGGCTCGTCCGTAGCGCTGACCTACTGGACGGCAGGATCGGCTTTCTGCTGCAGACGCCCATAGTCGGTCGGAGGAAGCTGAGTGTGTGCTGCTGATCCGACCGTCGGTGAGAAGGTCCGGCAGGGCGTCGGAGCCGTTTTCTACTGAGCGGTGTAGCCACCGTCGATCAGGAGGTCGGTGCCGGTGACGTAACTGGCTTCCTCGCTGGCTAGGAAGAGGACGCCGTAGCTGACCTCTTCGGGACGCGCGCCACGCCCCATCGGTGTGGCGGCGGCGAAAGCTTTGTTGGATTCCTCGCCCTCCTCCTCGGCCATGGGAGTCATCACCAGACCGGGGGAGACCGAGTTCACGCGGATGTTGTCCTTGACGTACTCAAGTGCTGCGGCTCGGGTCATCATGCGTACGGCGCCCTTGGATGCCTGGTATGAGAAAGAGCCGGGTGCTCCGACCGATCCGTTGATGGAACAGGTGTTGACGATGGCGCCGCCGCCGCCTCGGCGCATCGCCGGGACCACGTGCTTGATGCCCAGGAAGACACCCTGCTGGTTGATCGCGGTGATCTTCGTCCAGGCATCGACGTCTTCCTCGTCGGCGGCCTTCATTGTCCCGACGATGCCGGCGTTGTTGACAAGGATGTCGACACGGCCCCAGCGGCGTTCGGCATCCTCGACAGTGGCGACCCAGTCGGCTTCGGAGGTGACGTCGGTGTGCCGGTAGTGCACGTCGTACCCGGCGTCGCGCAGCTCCTCGGCCACGGTCTCACCGGCGTCGTCGAGGACATCGGTCATGAGGACTCTGGCGCCCTCCGCGGCGAAAAGCCGGCTGTGTGCCTCGCCCTGGCCTCGGGCGGCACCCGTGACGATCGCGACCTTGCCTCGAACTCGATCCATCGTTTCCCCACATCTCTTCGCGGCCGGAGCCGCCCGTCACGGTTCTGGGCAAGATTACGGTCGCCTTTGCGCCGTATCTGTTCCACTTCGGGACACCTCGGCGCCGGTGTCGGGTCGTGCCCTGCGGGGCTATGGGCGTAGTCGGACCGCGCGGCGTCCTGACCGTCAGGGCCCGGTCCCGGAGGAGTACTCGCTTCGCCGTCGGGCCTGTGCCAACTCAGGACAGTTCGCGATGTTCCGGCCTGCGTACGTTCTCAGCGCCAGGGTGGTTGCCACCGGAAACCGACCGTCCCATGCGCTCGGGCCGATACGGAAGTGGCCGGCGTCGACAGCGCGGACGGTCTCCCGCGAAGGATGTTGAGCGTCGATGGCTCTTGAGACGAAGACCGATGTACCGGACGTACCGGACAGCGATCCGCACGTACGCAGGGGGCGGCGGGGCTTTCCCCTGTTGCCCGGCGGGTACGGCCGCGACGCCTATCACACCGGCGCCGTACCGACATACGCCCTCCGCGGCGCGGGCTACCGGCTCTGGGACGACCAGGGGCGCGAGCTCATCGACGCGAACAACAACTTCACCACGCTCGTGCACGGCAACGCGCACCCGCAGATCGTCGAGGCTGCGAGCCGGGCGATGGGCTCCGGTTCGTGCTGGGGCATTCCCAATCCCGGTGAATGGGAGCTGGCCGATCTCCTCCTGCAGCGCCTCCCCGGTCTGGACCAGGTGCGATTCACCAACTCGGGTACCGAGGCGGTGATGTCGGCCGTCCGTATCGCCCGTGAGGTGACCGGACGTGCGGGTGTGATCATGACGCGAGGCGGTTACCACGGCTCGTCCGATGTCGCGCTGTGTGCCGGTGGCGAGCAGTCCGCGCGGGGCGTTCCGGAGTCCACCGTGCGTGAGGTGTCCCTGGTCCCCCTCAATGACATCGACTCGCTCCGGCAAGTGATCGAGGAAAAGCCGCACCACCACGCGGCCATCGTCCTCGACCTGCTGCCCAACCGGGCCGGCCTCATCCCGCTGACCGCCGAGTTCCTGTCGGCAGCACGCGACTTGGCGGACCAGCACGGCATTCTCCTCATCATCGACGAGGTGATCAGTCTTCGGCTCAGTGCGGGCGGGCTGAGTGGGGAGTACGGGATCGTGTCCGATCTGCTGACCGCGGGCAAGCTCATCGGCGGCGGTTTCCCGGTCGGCGCGGTCGCGGGGCGCGAGGAGGTTATGCGCGTACTCGACCCGCGGCGCAAGGGCAGTATCCCGCACTCCGGTACTTTCTCGGGAAACCCCGTGAGCATGGCAGCCGGCGCGGAGGCGCTGCGGCTGCTCTCTCCTGACGCTGTGGCCCGGCTGAACCGGCTCGGCGACCAAGCTCGCAGTGTGGTGTCGGCGCGTATCGAGCCGCTCGGGTGGGAGGTTCGCGGCTTCGGGTCCTTGCTGCGCGTGTTCCCCGTCCGCAAGACCAGTGTCGATCGGGACACGCAGCACCGGCTGTGGTGGGCCGCCTACCACCGCGGCCTGCTGCTGTCGTCGGCCAACCTGGCCGCGCTGACGACACCGATGACGACCGAGGTGGTGGACGATCTCGCCGACCGGCTGGCGGACGCCGTGGCCGAAGTCGCCGAAACGACCGCCGGATGAGCCGGCCCGGCATCATGACGGGCCGCGCACACCTCGTGGCGCTGTACCAGATTGGCACGATTTCCAGCACCCACCGCGCAGCACTGTAGGCGGTATGAAGACTCACACCACGTCGCTCGTTTCCGTTCCTGACCAGCCGGCGTCCGCGGAGCTGGTTCAGCAGGTGAAGCAGGCCCACCGTTCTTTTCCCTCTGGGGTGACGGTCGTGACCGCTCAGGTCGATGGACGGCCCGTCGGACTGGTCGTCAACGCGTTCAGCAGCGTCTCGATGGCTCCTCTGCTGGTTCTGGTCTGCATCAACTCCTCCGCGCAGTCGCATGCGGCGCTGTGCACGGCTCAGCACCTGGGCATCAGCATCCTGAGCAACACCCAGTCGACGGTCGCGACCACGTTCGCCATGTCGGGCGGGGACAAGTTCCAGGGCGTCGGCTGGCACGAAGGCGGGCAGGGCGCACCCCTGCTGGACGACGCGTCGGCGACGTTCGAGGTTCAGGTCGTCTCACGGGTGGAGGCCGGAACTCATTCGGTGTTCTTCGGACGCATCGTCGGAGTCGAGACCAGCGACCTGCCGCCCCTCGTGTACTCGGCGGGCGACTTCTTCGACGGGGGTCGGCTGCTCGCCGTCTGAGCCCCCTCTCTCTAACACCGCGTGTCGGCGGCGCCGTACGGACGGACCGCCGCGAAGAGGAGAACACGATGAGACTCGTCTCTTACTGGCTGGACGACGATGGCTGGCGGGCCGGTGCACTGCTCAATGAGGTGGTGTACGACGTGGACGTCGCACTGCTCGCGAGCGGGATGGCGGGGCTGGGCCCGCAGGCCACCACGAGAGAACTGCTGCGCCGCCATGGCCAATCGCTCGGACAGGTCGCCGTGGCCGTACAACGGGCGGCGGCCGAGCGGTCATCCGCGCGTGTCGCCCCGGCCGCGGACCTCAGTCTGGGGCCGCCGGTCACCGACCCCGGGAAAGTGCTGTGCATCGGCCTGAACTACAACGACCATGTGGCCGAGACCGGCAGGGCACTGCCGGCGCACCCCGATGTGTTCGCGAAGTTCGCCAGCACGCTCATCGGCCCGGCGGACGACATCCGCTGCTCGCACATCACGAGCAAGCTCGACTACGAGGGTGAGCTGGCGGTCGTCATCGGCCGGGAAGGCCGCGGCGTGAAGCCGCACGAGGCTCTCGACCTGGTCGCCGGTGTCATGGTGCTCAACGACGTCACCGCCCGGGACCTGCAGTACCACGGAACGCAGTGGTTGGCGGGCAAGGCGGTCGACGCCTCGACGCCCTGCGGGCCCGCACTGGTGACACTCGACGAAGTGGGCGACGTACAGAGTCTGGACCTCACCACACGGGTGAACGGTGTGCAGGTGCAGGGCTCCAACACCAAGCACATGATCTTTCCCGTCGCCGAGCTGATCGCCTACATCAGCCAGTTCCTGGCGCTTTCCCCTGGCGACATCATCTCGACCGGTACGCCGGAAGGCATCGGCAGCAAGCGTAATCCTCCGTTGTGGCTGAGGCCCGGAGACGTCGTCGAGGTCGACATCGAGCGCGTCGGCACGCTGCGCAGCCCCGTGCGATGACGCCACCTGAGCAGCGCCTTCCGGTGCCTCAAGGTGGCACAGTCGCGCCGCCGTCCCGGACGTGAGACTGCGAGCAGGACCACAACGATCAGTCCAAATGATCGCGTACACATTGGAGAATTAGCATGGATATCGGGCTGTTCCTCGTACCGTTCCGCCTTCCGGAGACCGGCCTGCACGAGGGTTTCCAGTGGGACATGCAGGTCATCAACTGGGCCGACGAGTTCGGTCTGTCCGAGGTGTGGATCGCCGAGCACAGCACCATGAGGTGGGAGCCGGTGTGCAGCCCTGAGCTGTACATCGCGGCCGCGCTGCAGCAGACGAAGCAGATCAGGTTCGGCACCGGCGCGAACGTTCCCGGCAACCACAACCCGATGGCGCTGGCGCACCGGCTGATGCAACTCGACCACATGTCGAACGGCCGCCTGATGGTCGGTCTCGGTGCGGGCGCCTACCCCACGGATCACCTGATCCACGGCAACACCGACCCCGGCGGGAAGATGGCCGAGGCCGTCGAGATCATGCGCACCATCTGGGAGAAGAAGGGCCCGTTCCGTCACGACGGGAAGCACTGGCAGTTCGAGATTCCCGCGTACGACGAGATCCAGCAGGGCCCGTTCATGGAGCCGCTGCAGAAGCCGCATCCGCCGCTGCTCATGGCCGGCCTCAGCCCCGCCTCCCGCACCATGACGCGGGCCGGCAAGCTGGGCTATCTGCCCATGAGCTTCAACGTGGGCCGCGAGTATCTCGCCGGTCACTGGTACCGGTACATGCAGGGCGCGGAGAGCTCCGGCTTCACCGCGAACCGCAACGAGTGGCGTGTCGCCCACAACATCCTGGTCGCCGACACCGACGAGGAGGCGATGGACCTCGCCGTGAACGGGGCTATGGGGCGGACCTACCGTGAGTGGATGCTGCCCGGCTACGCCCGCGGCGGCATGCTGCCGGCCATGGTGCCCGAGCTGAACGTCACCGACCCGGACGACGTGCCGATCGAGTACCTCGCCGAGGAGAAGTGGCTCGTCGGATCCCCCGACACCGTGATCAAGAAGCTGCAGCGGGACCTGGACGCCTCCGGCGGCTTCGGCAAAATCATCAGCTTCACCTTCGACTACCTCGACCAGCCCGAACGCTACCGGCGCCACTTCGAACTGCTGGGCACAGAGGTCATCCCACGGATCAAGGACATCGTGCATCCCACCGAGTCCCTGGCCGCTCTCCAGCGACCCGCCGGAATCGAGGACTGACCCGCCCGAGCCACGAGTCCGGACGAGAACGAACCGAGGGGCGCCCCTGAGGAAGGCGGCGTCCCTTACGTCCGCCCCCTGAGCCGTGTCCCAGGTTGACACAGTGCGTCCCGGTCACCGGTTCCTAGGCTCGCCCGCAACGGCGTCACCGCTGGGAACAGCCAGGACGCGATTTGAAAGGAATATCGCATGACTGCTGCTGACCGCCAAGACCACCAGGCATTCGCCGCCGAGATCGCCAAGCGGCGCACGGGCGACCCCGTCGTCGTTCCGCATGTCGTCGGCGGCGAGGAGCGCTTCGACGGGGAGCTGATCGGCCGGGAAGACCCCGGCCACCCGTCCCTGACCGTCAGCGCCTACCACGACGCGCCCGCCGAACTCGTTCAGCTCGCCGTCGCGACCAGCCGGGCGGCACAGCAGGAATGGGCGAAGGTACCTCTGAGCACGCGGATCGAACACGTGCGACGTGCCATCGACTACGTCGCGGACGCGGCGCAGGAGTGGGCCGTGCGCGTGGCACTGGAGGTCGGCAAGTCCTATGCGGGAGCACAGGCCGAGGGTGTCGAAGTCCGTGACATCCTGCGCTGCTACACCGAGTACGCGGAACGGCCCGGAGCTTTCGAGGACGAGCGGACGGCCGATCCCGCCGGCTTCGCCAACGATTCCGTGCTGCGGCCGTACGGTGTCTTCGGCGTCATCACCCCGTTCAACTATCCGATCGTGCAAGCCGCCGGTCCCACGATCGGCGCGCTCATCGCCGGCAACGGCGTGGTCGTGAAGACCTCCCACCAAGGTCCCTGGTCCGGCCAGGCGGTGTACGAGATGTGCCAGGCGATGGACCTGCCCACCGGGCTGGTGAATATCGTCCACGGCGCAGACGAACCCGGCAAGGCGCTCACCGCCTCCGACATCGACGGCATCTCCTTCACCGGTTCGGTCGCTGTCGGTCGGTCCATCATGAAGTCGTTCACGAACGGACCCTATGCGCGCCCGGTCATCGCCGAGATGGGCGGGAAGAATCCTGTCATCGTCACCGACACCGCAGATCTGGAGGCGGCCGCCGACGGCATCGTGTTTTCCGCCTTCGACCTGGGCGGGCAGAAGTGCAGCGCGCTCTCCCGTGTGCTGGTGACGCCCGGAGCACACGACCGACTCGTCGAATTGGTTGCCGAGCGTACCGGCCGTGTCGTCGTAGCGGACCCCACCGACGCCGACGCGTTCGCCGGTCCCGTGGTGTCCGCCGAGGCGCTCGCGCGGTTCGAGCGAATAGTCGGGCAGGCACGTGAAGAGCACTTCACGGTGTCGGGCGGCGAGCGGCTCGACGGTGACGGCTATTTCGTTCGTCCTGCCGTCGTATCCTCTGTACCCGCCGATCACACACTGTCGACCACCGAACACTTCCTGCCGTTCCTCACGATCAGCCAGGTACCCTCCTTCGAGGAAGCACTCAGCGCGGCCAACGCCACCCCGATGGGACTGACCGCCGGCATCTACACGGGCGACATCGACGAAGCCCGCGCGTTTCTGGACGGCATCGAGGCCGGGTGCGTTGACGTGAACGTGCCGGGGCATGCGACCACCGGCTGGTGGCCCGGTCCCCAGACGTTCGGGGGCTGGAAGGCCAGCGGCTCGACCGGCGTACAGACGCTGGGCAAGTGGTACACACAACAGTTCGCCCGGCAGCAGGCACGTAAGCTGCCCGTACAACTTGAGCATCTCCTGACCTACTGAGCTCGACAAACGCGTTCCCGCGGCGTATCGAGGAGGTCCGATGACCACACCCTTCGAGGGGACCCCCCTCGACCACCCGGTGCGCCTGGGAGCGGTCGGCAATGCCGAGCTGGTCTCTCTCCGCGAGCGTTTCGTCGCCGACCCCACGACGACCGATCTGAGCAGGCTGCGTCCCGTGATCGCACGATCATGGCGACGCAGCCTGGCCTGCAACGTGCGGCCCGGCTCGAATGTCTTCACGGAGGCTGGGCAGCCACACGTCGATGATCAGCTCCTCGCCTGCGCGGAACCCGTCCTGACCGAGCTGGAACGTCTCTGCGCAGACACCCAGGGCGCCGTGTGCCTCACCGATGCCCAGGGAACCCTGGCCGTCTTCCGCGGGGACACCGCGGCCGTCCGACAGGCGGACCGAGCCTTTCCGGTCTACGGCGGACGCATGGCAGAGGACCTGATCGGCACCAACTCCGACGGCACCGCCCTGGAGGAGGGCACAGCGGTCCAAGTGTGGGGCGGCGAGCACTTCGCCGAGACACTGCAGGGAAGCTGCTGCACCTCGGTCCCGATCCGTGACCCGCTGCGCCGCTCCATCCGCGGTGTCCTCAGTCTGATGCTGCCCGAGAATCTCGCCCGCCAGATCGATCCACGGTCCATTCTCCTGATCGTCCAGGGCGCCGCGGCGGAAGTGACCAGAACGCTTGCGACCCGGCTCGCCGCTCGGGAGCAGACCCTGATGGCCGCCTATCTACGGGAAGTGCGCAAGCGGGGCGCCGACGCCGTCGTCGCGATGGACGAGCGCACCACCATCGCGAGCCGCGGAGCACTCGCTCTCCTCGGGCAGAGCGACTACTCGGTCCTCGCAGCGTACAGCCGCGAGGCGGAGCGTCTCGATCGGACCGTGGAACGCGCCCTCACGATCGGCGCCGACACGGTCCTGCAGCTCCACGCGACCCCCATCCTCCTGGGCGGCGAGACAGCAGGCGGTACGGTGATGCGTCTGCGTCGCAAGGAGTCAGGCAAGGTTTTCTCCGCACCGGCTGCCGACTCAGCACCTCGCCGGAGCCCGTTCGACGGCATCGTCGGCAACAGTCTCGCCGTCCGACGCACGCTGGAAGCCGCGACCACGGCCTGCACGCGTCGCACGCCCGCCTACATCGTCGGTGAGCCGGGTACGGGCAAGCGTCACCTCGCGCAGGTCATGGCGTCCCGGTTCGCCGAGCGCACCGTCATCTTCAACTGCCGGCCGGGCGCCGCGGACCAGCCGCGGGGAATCGACGAGATCGACGCGGAACTCGCGGCCGGCTCTACGGTCGTCCTGCACCGAGTCGACGAGTGCGATGCCTCACTGCGCGCGAGCCTCACCGATCTGCTGAACCTGTTGGAACAACCGCGGGTCGTTCTCACCCTCGCGCGACTGGACGACGAGCTGTTGCCGCTGATCAGCAGCCTCAACGGCATCGAGGTCCAGATGCCTTCGCTTCGCATGCGCCGCGAGGACATTCCCGCCCTGGCATCCCACTTCCTCTCTCTCGGCGACAGCCCGGCCACACAGGTGTCACCACGTCTGCTGGACGCACTGGTCGCCGCGGACTGGCCGGGAAACGTCCGCCAACTGCGGAACGTCATCGAGACCGCCGCATCACGCTGCCGAACGCACGAACTGCGCGTGGACGATCTGGCGCAGGCACACCGCCGCGGCCTCGCGCGGAGCAAGCTCACACGCCTGGAGGAAGCGGAGCTCTACCAGATCCGCGAAGCGCTCGCCGAGGCCGGCGGCAACCGATTGCGCGCCGCAGCGATCCTGGGAATCGGCCGGTCCACGCTCTACCGGAAGATCGACAGCTACACCAACCGAGGATTCGAGCTGGAACTGCGGCCCCACGAATAGCCCCGGGCAGGCCGCTCCACCGCCGGCCTCCGGCACGAGGTCACCCACCGGTACTGCCCCAAGGTGGGACAGTCTCAGCAATGGCCGAAACTCCATGCTTGGTCGCCAACAGCGGATGCAGCGGTCTCCCCCAGGGCCTCGGCCCCGCTGGCTTTCGCCCTCCCGGCGAAGCTCTGCCTTCAGCCGAAGCCGGGCAAGCCCTCGCGCACCCGCCCGGCCAACAAGGAAGACCCGCGCATGGACACTCACTCCTCGGCAGTCCGATGTTCTTCCGAGTCACGTACCACGGACACGAAGGTCCCTTCCCCGACCGTCACGCTCAAAGGCGAGATGGGCACGTTCGGCCTGCTCTTCACCGTGCTCGCCTTCACCGCGCCGCTCGGCGTCGTCTTCGGGTTCCTGTCCGTCAACATCAGCTTCGGGATCGCCGTACCGATCGCCTTCGTCGGCGTCATGCTGCTGATGACGCTCTTCGCCCTCGGCTTCACCAGCATGAGCCGGCAGATCCCCAGGCCAGGCGCCTTCTACACCTACATAGGTGAGGGCCTGGGCCGCCCCGCGGGCCTCGGCGGCTCGTTCCTCGCCCTGTCGACCTACGGCTTCAACATCATCGCGGCACTCGTCTTCTCAGGGATCGGCGTGAACAACCTCTTCACCAGTTTTACCGGTGGAGCGGGAGCGCCATGGTGGATCTGGTCCCTGGTCATGCTCGGCGCCGTGTGGACCCTGAGCTACTTCAACGTGGAACTCTCGGCCAAGGTCCTTTCGGTGCTGCTGGCGGTCGAAGTGTGCGCCATCCTGATCTTCGACATCGTCCTGATCACGAACGGTGGCCCCGAAGGCCACTCCCTCACACCCTGGAACCCCGTCCACCTGGTCACGCCCTCGATCGGGGTCCTGCTCCTGTTCAGCATCGGAGTCTTCAACGGCTTCGAGGCCACCGCGATCTACCGGGAAGAAGTGCGTAACCCGAGCGTCACCATCCCTCGCGCCACGTACCTGACGATCACCTTCCTCGGCGTCTTCTACGCGATCTCGTCCTACTCGCTGATCCTTTCCTCAGGAGCCTCCCGAGCCGTCGCGGACGCGGCAGCCGGCCCGGCCGAGATGATGCCGCACGCCCTGCTCACCTACATCGGCGCCTTCGCGAACCAGGTGATCGCCGTTCTACTGGTGACCAGCATGTTCGCCTCGACCCTCTCCCTGCAGAACATCCTGTCCCGCTACACCCACTCGCTCAGCGTGGACGGCGTCTTCCCGGGACGGCTGGCCGCCGTCCACCGGCGGCACGGATCACCCCACGTCGCGGCCGTCACCGTGGGCGCCGCACTTCTTGTGATCATGGTCGGCCTGATCGCTTCAGGCATCCCCGAATCCGAGCTGTACGGCGCGACCTCCGGTGTGGCGTTCTACGGAATGCTGCTCCTGCTGTTCCTCACCTGTGTCGCCGTCATCGTCTACTTCCGGCGCCACGGGAAGGGCGTCTCCCGGTGGAAAACCTTCGTCGCTCCAGCCATCTCCGCACTGGCCATCGGCTTCGCCCTGCTGACGGCGTCGCTGAACATGGACCTGCTCATCGTCGCGCCTACCGCGGTCGTAGCCGCTCTCCTCGCTATCGGTTACATCATGGTCGCCGTCGGCGTGATCACGGCTCTGGTCCTGAAACGACGCGGGTCACCGACCTACGAGCGCATCGGGCGACGCGCCGGTTAGAGACGCGTCTCAGCAGGAGGACGGGTGCGGCTTGCGTCCCCTCGACCTCGTCGCACCCAGTGCCCCACTTTGACACATTCGCCCACATCAGTCCGATCTAGGCTCACGGGTGATCCTGGCTCCCAGCACCACACCCTAAGAGCGCAAAGGAAACGTCTCATGACGAAAACTCCCACCTCCGGCAGCATTTTGGTGGCGCCTCACCAGTTCCCGCACCTGGACCGGGAGCAGGCACTGGCCAAGGAGTTCGGCCTCGACCTCGTCGCCGCAACCGACCAGTCCTCCTTCAGCTCAGCGATGCCGGCCGCCCAGATCGTCATGGTCACCCCCTATGCGAAGGTCACCGCAGATGACTTCGCTTCCCTGCACGCCTGCAAGGCCGTCGTGCGCTACGGCATGGGCTACGACAACATCGACGTCACAGCAGCCGCCGCAGCCGACATCCCGGTCTCCATCGTTCCGGACGCATCGACGGACGAAGTGGCATCCCACGCCTTTGCCATGGGCCTGGCACTGAGCAGGCGTCTGCCTCAAGGTCACGCGGCGATCCGCGACGGCGGCTGGGCCGGCCGCATCGCCTACGACGCGCCCAAGCTGACCGACCTCGTCGTCGGCATCGTCGGACTGGGTCGGATCGGCCGGATCGTGGCCGCGTCCTGGTCTGCCGTGGGCGCTCGGGTGCACGCCTACGACCCCTACACCTCCCTCCCGGACATACCGGCGGCAGAGCTCACCCGGGTACTGGAAGAGTCGGACGTGGTCTCCCTTCACCTCCCCCTCACCGACGAGACGCATCACCTGGTGTCCAGCGACGTTCTGCAGCGTATGCGGCCCGGCGCCGCAGTGGTCAACGTGTCGCGGGGCGGTCTGGTCGATGAGCAGGCGCTCGCCGACGCGCTGCACTCGGGTCACCTCTCGGGCGCGGCCCTCGATGTCTTCGCGCATGAGCCGCTCCCGGCGGACCATGCCCTTCGGGACGCACCCAACCTCATCCTCACCCCACACATCGCCTGGCGTTCGACGACATCACTCGGCGCCCTTCAGGACGGTGCCGTCTCCCGTGCGCGGCGCGCCCTCGCCGGAGAACCCCTCATCGATCTCGTCTGACCGAAGGTCCGCACCAGAACAGGAGAAGGATGTGACCTATCAGGCCACACGCGAGGATGCCGGCGAGGCGACGGCCGTGACCGGCGTCGTCAGGGTCGGCGATCGGCGAGGACGCAGACTGGGCTTCCCCACTGCCAACATCCATGAGGTCAGCACTGTGCGCAGGGACGGCGTATACGCGGCCACGGTTGCCCTGGAGCCGGACGAGGTGACGTTTGTAGCGGTCGTTTCGGTAGGCCACCGCCCGACGTACTACGGCCCTGAAGGAACGCGCCTGCTGGAAGCTCATCTGCTGGGATTCAAAGGCGACCTCTACGGCCGCAGCGTGCGCGTGACGCTGCGGCACCGAATACGACCACAACGCCGATTCGACACCTCGCCCGCTCTCGTCCGTCAACTACAGCAAGACGTCAACGACACCGCGAGGTGGGCGGCTCTGAACAACCTCGACCACCTGATCACCGAACCTCCCAGGACCGAGAGGAGCAAGGGCCGCTGGGGAGCAGACCAACGCCATCTCCCGCGTGACAGGTGCCGCCCGACTCTACGGGCACTCAAACGGACCGAAGCCATCGCCGAGGCCGCGCGCCACGTACCCGCCGACGCCGACCCGCACCAGTGGGTCGCCGCACGGACGGGGTACCCCGTAGCAGACGTCGCGTGGCGCCTTGCTTAATTCGTCGATCTCGTCGCGAGCTTGAGCGAAGCCCCTGTCATGCCCGGTGACGGCGAAGCCGTAGGAAGCCCCGATGCCGTCGAGGTCCTCGACGTCGACAAGCCGGAGCCGGGCTACTCCGAGATCCGGATCAAGGTGCAGGCGGCCACGCTCAACCCGGTCGACATGGGGAACTGGCTCGGAGTCTTCCCGCCTTCACCGGAGGGCAGCACCCACGGTCTCGGCTGGGACATCGCACGTACCCGGCGGCGGGGACGTGGTCGGGGCCGTCCGCACGCTGTATCCCGAAGGGGTGGACGCCGTTCTGGACACGGCCATGCTCGGGCAGGCCGCCATCGGGGCGATCGCGGACGGCGGCACCTTCGTGACCACGCGGCCCGACGCCCTGCCCGAGACCGAGCGCGGTATCCGAGTGCGGCTGACGCAGGTCGGCGCGGACGGCTCCATGCTGACGACCCTGTCCGACATGGCCGCCTCCGGAGAGCTGGCACTGCGCGTGGCCGAGACCTATCCGCTGGAGGAGGCCGCGAAAGCGCACGCGCGCCTGGCAGTCGGCGGGCTCCGCGGCCGCTTCGTCCTCACCATGGAATGAGAACGCGGGTCCACGCCCCGCGGCGTCGACCGTTGTCAGCGGACCTATCAAGATCGGCGGGCGACAGCGGTTCCGTGCCCAGCAGGTCCCGAAGGGGAGGCAGGTAGACACCGGCTGCCTGGAGGCTCAGGGCCGTGCCCACGGCGACCAGCAGGAACGGGTTCGCCAGACTTCCCGGGCGGGCGCGGGAGCCGAGCGCCACGCCGAGCTGGGTCGCGCCGAGGACGAGGAACATCATGGACTGCCAGGGGCGGTCCGTCTCCCGGGCCCACACTCCGGCCGCCAGGGTCAATGTGGCGATGAAAGCCCCCATGAGCAGGATGCGTGGCCACAGGCCGGCGCCCAGAACGCTCTCCTCGGGAGCCGGGGCGGGTGGCGCATGGCGTCCGCGGTGACAGGTTCCGCGCCGAGTGCGACGCCGGGCAGGCCGTGGGTGAGCAGTCTTCGTCCGTAACATGCCACCCGACCGGGGCTCCTGGTGGCCTTTACGGGCGCGCGCTCTTCTTGATGCGGCCGGGCTGCCGGACGCTCCCCATCGGGCGGCCGCCCGATTGCAGCCATACGAGCCTGCCTCCAGTCGACGCCCTGCCGGCGCCGGGCGAGCGGGAAAGCTCACCTTTGCCCAGTCCTCGACCTCGGGCCCCGGCAGATGCCAGCCGTGCCGCTCGCCGTACAGGCCGCCGGTTTTGAGCGGCCCGCGCACCGGATCGCTGCCGATCGCGCCCTGGACGCGCCAGGTCACGTCGGCAGTGACGCCGGTGAATGTCACGGCGGTCAGACCGGGCGGCCTTGCGGGTGTCTGGCGAGGGCGGACACCGTGACGGCCTCAAGCCCGGACTGCGACCCCACCAGCCGGAGTAAGGGCCCGTCGTCTGACCCAGGCTGCCTCCACCGCCGAACACGGCCACTGGGACGGCGCCCGAACAGTTCAGTGCGCTACTGAACTACCTACTGAACTGTTTCGTGCGCAACTGAACTACTCACTGCCGTTCAACAGGAAGCTAGCGCTTCTTCTCCCGCCCCGGCAGGAACTCCTGCACCTTCGCCTTGAGGCCCTGCCGCACCATCGCGCCCCGGTCCGCGTCGCCCTTGAGCACCGCCGCCGCAGTGGACTCCAACTGCTCCCAGGTCGCGTGGGGCGGGACCGGTGGGACGGCCGGGTCCGTCAGGAACTCGATCACCGCGGGGCCGTCCGCGTCCAGGCCCGCCCGCCAGCCGGACTCGACGTCCCCGGGCTTCTCCACGCGGATACCGGTCAGGCCCAGGGAGCGGGCGAAGGCGGCGTACTGGACGTCCGGGATCTCCTGAGAAGGCAGGAAGGACGGCGAGCCCTCCATCGCCCGCATCTCCCACGTCACCTGGTTCAGGTCGTGGTTGTTCAGGATGCCCACCACCAGCCGCGGGTCCTCCCAGCGGTCCTGGTACTTGGCCGCCGTGATCAGCTCCGCCATGCCGTTCATCTGCATCGCGCCGTCCCCGACCAGCGCGATCACCGGACGGTCCGGATGCGCGAACTTCGCGCCGATCGCGTACGGCACCCCGCAGCCCATCGTCGCCAGCGTCCCCGACAGGGACCCCCGCATGCCGTTCCGCATCGTGAGGTGCCGCGCGTACCAGTTCGCCGCCGAACCGGAGTCCGAGGTGATGATCGCGTTGCCGGGCAGCAGCGGGTCCAGTACGTGGGTCACGTACTCCGGGTTGATCGGATCGGCCGACAGCTCGGCGCGCCGCTCCATCACCTGGCGCCAGCGGGCGACGTTCGCGCACACCGTGTCGTACCACTCGCGGTCGCGGTCCTTGTCCAGCATCGGGATCAGGCGCTGCAAGGTCGCCCGCGCGTCGCCGACCAGGTTCACCTCGTACGGGTAGCGCATGCCCACCATGTGCGGGTCGATGTCGATCTGTACCGCCCGCGCCTTGCCGTAGTCCGGCAGGAACTGGGAGTACGGGAACGACGAGCCGATGGTCAGCAGCGTGTCGCAGTCGCGCATCAGCTCGTACGAGGGGCGGGTACCCAGCAGGCCGATCGCGCCCGTCACGTACGGCAGTTCGTCGCTCAGCGCGTCCTTGCCGAGCAGTGCCTTCGCGACGCCCGCGCCCAGCAGTCCGGCGATCCGCTCCACCTCGGCGCGGGCCCCGCGGGCGCCTTGGCCGATCAGAACGGCCACCCTGTGACCGGAGTTGAGGATCTCGGCGGCCCGCTCCAGCGACTCCTGAGAGGGGAGCGCGGTCCACGCGCTGCGGTCCAGGCTGGAGGGGACCATCTTGAAGTCGTGCGTGGGGGCCGCGTAGTCCAGCTCCTGCACATCACCGGGGATGATCACGGCGGTGGGGGCGCGGCGCGCGTACGCGGTGCGGATCGCCCGGTCCAGCACGTTCGGCAGTTGCTCCGGCACCGTCACCGTCTCCACGAAGTCCGAGGCGACGTCCTTGAACAGCGTGTGCAGGTCCACCTCCTGCTGGTACGAGCCACCCATCGCCGTACGAGCCGTCTGGCCCACGATCGCCAGCACCGGCACATGGTCCAGTTTGGCGTCGTACAGGCCGTTGAGCAGGTGGATCGCGCCCGGCCCCGACGTGGCCGCGCACACTCCGAGACGGCCGCTGAACTTCGCGTAACCGACCGCCTCGAACGCGGCCATCTCCTCGTGCCGCGACTGCACGAACCTCGGCTGGTTCTCGGCCCGTCCCCATGCGGCGAGCAGGCCGTTGATGCCGTCGCCGGGATAGCTGAAGACAACCGTCACACCCCACTCGCGCAGCCTCTGCAGGACGTGGTCGGCGACCTTGGTGCTCATGGGACCTCCCGGTGGGAAGAGCGTGGAAACGGCATCTCCCGAGTCACCACGGCGCCCTGCGGAAAACCTGGCGCCCATTCGGGCGTCTGCCGGGTACCAGGGCTCTGCCGGGTACCAGGTCCGCCGGGTACTAGGGCGTCCGCCGGGTACTAGGGCGTCCGCCGGGTACCGGGGCGGCTGCCAGGTATCGGCCGGGTGTTTGCCGCGCGGTCTCCCGGGCAGGCGGACTCACAGTGCTTCGGACAGGAGGCACGTCCGTGGGAGCGGTGAGCCCTTGCCACGGGTGTGCCCGGTCAGGCACGGGTGCGCTCCCACGGTGACGTCATGCCCCCGCACCTTCAAGGGAGTTGCGACGCACCATGCGAACTCAGGCAAGCGCGAAGCGCCACCCCCACGACGACGCCCCGGACACCGCCGAGGCGTTCCGTAAGCTCACCACGCTCCCCCCGGGTCAGCAGCGCGCCACGCTCCGTGAGGAGATCGTCGAGGCGTGGCTGCCCATGGCCGAACGGCTCGCGGGACGGTTCCGCAGCCGCGGCGAGAGCTACGAGGACCTGCGTCAGGTCGCGGCCCTCGGCCTGGTCAAGGCCGTCGACCGGTACGACCCCGAGCGCGGCAACGCCTTCGAGAGCTATGCGGTCCCCACCGTCACCGGTGAGATCAAGCGCCACTTCCGCGACCACATGTGGACCCTGCACGTGCCGCGTCGCGTCCAGGACCTGCGCAACCGAGTGCGGTTCGCCAGTCAGGACCTGTCACAGACCATCTCCGGACGCCGGCCCACCGTCGCCGAGATCGCCGAGCACGCCCGCATGAGTGAGGAGGACGTCCGGGTCGGACTGGAGGCTCTGGAGAGCTTTACCGCGCTCTCCCTGGACGCGGAGCTGCCCGGAGCCGAGGACGGCTACTCGCTCAGCGACGCGCTGGGGTCACCGGATCCGGCGCTCGACACCGTGGTCGACCGTGAGGCGGTCAAGCCCCGACTGAGGGCCCTGCCGGAGCGGGAGCGGGCCATTCTGTACATGCGGTTCTTCAACGACATGACCCAGAGCCGTATCGCCGAGCAGATGGGGATCTCCCAGATGCATGTGTCCCGGTTGATCAGCCGGTGCTGCACCCGGTTGAGGGAGCAGGTCATGCGGGAGGCCGCGTGAGCGGTGACCGCCTCGTGCCCCCCTGTCGGGGCGCGCTCATGGCCAGCGCGATGTGCCGGGCCATCATGTCCATCGCCTGCGCCTCCGCCATCGAGAAGGCCAGGCGGGCGCCCGTGCGGAACAGGGTGAGGACACCACGGACAGGGCCGTCCGGGACGGTGAGCGGCAGGCACAGAAGTGAGGTGACGTTGGCCCGGACGAGCACGGGGGCGCCCGAGGCGTCATGGCCGAAGGCACCCGGGTCCTCGGGGCGCACCAGAAGCGACGTGGCGCCGCCGCGTGCCGCCTCGACCACGAGGAGGCAGGTGGCGGGGTCCTGCGCGGCCACGGTCGCCGCCTCGTCGTCCGACGGGCCGAGGACCGTCGTACGGGAGAGCCGGACGGCCCCCGAGTCGGCCACCACCCAGTCCGCGAACCGCCCGTGCAACACCCGCGCCGCCCGGTCGAGGACCTGGTCGGCGGGTGCGACGATCAGCGCCGTGGTCATCAGGTCCAGCAGCTCCATCAGCGTCGCGTGCCGGGTCGTCTCGGAGAGGTTCGGCAGCGGGCGTACGGGACTGCCGGTGGCCGGGACGCGGGTGTCCGCGGGCTGCAGCACGACGAGGACACCGGTGCGTGGCTCGTTGCCGGGCCGCAGCGCGCTCAGCGTCGCCCGCACCGGCACCGCGGGGCGCTGCTGGAGGTGGACGGTGAGACTGCGGTCGCCCTCACCGCGCGCCACCGCCGCGGCCTGGGTGCGGAACGCCGCCCGGTCCGCGTGGGCGAGGAATCCGGCCAGCGGCCGGCCCGTGGCGTAGCCCGCCCGCACCCCGGTGAAGGAGGTCGCCGCGAAGTTCAGCCGGCGCACCACGGTCTCGCGGTCCACCAACGCGACCGGCAGTGGCAGCCGTTGGAAGACCGTCTTCAGCAACTGGAGCTCCTGGCGGTCCGCGGAGGCACCGGCCGACGGGCCGGACGTGGCGAGCCGCTCGTACCACGGCCACAACTGGTCGGCCACATGGTTGAGTTCGAAGATCGCGGCGTCGAGCACCGTCGGCAGTTCGTCGTTCGGCACCGACCGGGCGGCCTTGAGCTCCGCGACGCGCCGCACGAAATCCGCGAGCTCCTCACCGAAGTCCTCCGTCTGCGCCATGCGTCGAACGTAACGTGTCCGGCCCTCGCGGGGGGATGACGTCAACGGGACGCGGGCACACGGTTTTTTCCCACGGGCGAGCGGGAACGCGCGGGAAGAGAGGTAGAGGTAAGAGGGGAGGCGCGAGGCATGCCGGAAAGCGAGCGTCTTGGGCATGTGCGAGTGGAGTCACCCGAATCCGCCCTGCCGGGAAGGCGGCTGTCCGAGCTCGCCGAACAGGCCGCCCGCTGCACCGCTGAGTGCTGCGGCGCGAGCAGCCTGGTGTCCGGAGGCGACACGGAACCGCCCGCCGCCGTCACCCACCCCGACCTCGCCGCGCTGGTCTCGGTCCAGCTCCGCTCCGGCGACGGACCCATCCCCGCGGCCCTGGAACGCGGCGAGCCCGTCGACTCGGCGGACCTGCTGCGCGACGAGCGCTGGCCCGAGTACCGGGCCGTGGCGCTCGACTCGGGCGTACGGTCCAGCGTCACCATCCCGTTCCGGCGCTCGGTGCTGACCGTCGCCCTCACCCTCTACAGCTTTCGGCCCGGCGCCCTGGAGGACGCCTCGCGCGGTCCGGCGCGTGCGCTCGGCGATCTCGCGGCGACCTGTCTCGTACGCGACCGCTCGTACCGCGCCGCGCTCACCGAGCTGGGTCAGCTGGGTGCCGCACTGCGCTCCCGGCCCGTCGTGGACCAGGCATGCGGCATCGTCATGCACGTCCTGGGCTGTGACGCCGACGTCGCGTTCGGAGTCCTCCGCCGCATCTCCCAGGGCACCAACCGCAAGCTCACGGATGTGGCGGGGGCCGTGGTGGACAAGCGGGGGCGGGGCTTGGAGAACGAGCTGGTTTCGCTGTCGCACCAGTGAGGTTCGGGGTTCGGGGATCGGTGCTAGGGGTTTGAGGTTCGGGGTTCGGGGAGCGTGCCCGTGGTGCTCGCGGCGGCGGGTCGTACCGCCCCTCGGCGCTCCCGGCACCCCTTCGTCGCTCCGGTCACCCGCTCGGCGGTCCGGCGTCCCGCTAATGGTGTCCGGCCGCGAGCGGTGCGGCGGCAGGCGGGCTGTGATGGACGGGCGGGGTGCGGCGGTCGTGCCCCGTAGCCCGTCGCCGTCGGCCGAAGGAGCCCCGCCCATGCGCCGCAGAGCCAGTGTCCTGTCCGCCGCCACCCTGGTCGGCACCGTCCTGGGCGCCGCCGCCCCGGTCGCGGCCGGGGAACCCACGGCGGAGGTCGGCCCGCGCACGGTCGCCCCCGGCGAAACGGTCACGGTCTCCGTCACCTGCGACCCGACCGGCGGTGCCTCGCCCGACACCATCGACGCCGGCTCCCAGGCCTTCGAGCAGGGCACCGTCAAACTGCAGCGAGTGTCCGGCGGAGCGGATCCCGGCGCGGGTCGCGAACCTGGCGTAGGCCGTGATCCGGCTTCGGGCAACGATCCCGGAACGGGCCGTGATCCGGCTTTGGGCAACGATCCGGCAGCTGAGCAAGATCCCACCGCCGGGAGTGATCCCACGACGGGGGGTGACCCTGCGCCGGGTCACCGACCCCCGGCAGCGGACGCTCCCGGAACAGTCCCCGATTCCGGCGCGGGGCTGGACCCGGTGGGTCCCGGTTCCGGGAGAGTCCAGGGCCCAGGGTCAAGCCTCGACCCCACGACGGCCCCCAGCTCCGCGGCGGTTCCCAGCCCTGCGGCCGCCCCCAGGTCCGCGGCGGTACCGCGGTCCGCATCGGTCTCGGACCCCGAGGCAGTCGTGGCTCCTGCGGCGATTCGCATCCCGAGTGCGGGTTTCGGGCGCGCGGCAGCCCGCGTCCCTGCCCCCGGGCTCATCCCGACGGCAGCCCCCGCGACAGTCCCCGCC
>NZ_VMNX01000139.1 GCF_009377235.1 Streptomyces acidicola | reverse complement strand
GGTGGGAAACCCACCAACCCGGAGGCACCCGAGCTAAAGAGGGCGCCGCATCGCACGATGCGGTATCCCCGCATCCGGGAACTCGGCCCCGTACGCCACATATCCCAACCGCTCGTAGAACCCGAGCGCATGCGTCTGCGCGTGCAGATCCACCGCCGCCAGCCCGCGCTCACGGGCCGCCTCCTCGACGGCCCGCACCAGGGCGGCCCCGACGCCCAGCCCGCGTGCCTCGCGCGTCACGGCGAGCCGCCCGAGCGAGCCCACGGTGAGGTCGCCGTCGGTCTTCGCCACGGCCGCCTCCCCGTACAGCAGCCGCCCCGTGCCGAGCGGCACCCCGTCGTCCCGCACGGCCAGCACGTGCACGGCGTCGCTGTCGTACGCGTCGTACTCCAGGTCCTGAGGGACGCCCTGTTCGACGACGAAGACCTCCTTGCGCACCGCGAAGCACGCCTCACGGTCCAGGGGGTTCTCCGCGACCCGTACCGCATACGAGGAGCTCGTGTGCGACGGGCTCATGCGTACGTGTCCTCGTGGACCTGGTCCAGGGCCTTCTGCAGGTCCTCGGGGTAGTCGCTCTCGAACTCGGCCCACCGTCCGTCGCCGGGGTGCTCGAAGCCGAGCCGCACCGCGTGCAGCCACTGGCGGGTCAGTCCGAGCCGCTTGGCGAGCGTGGGGTCGGCGCCGTACGTCAGGTCGCCCACGCACGGATGCCGGTGGGCCGCCATGTGGACCCGGATCTGGTGGGTGCGCCCGGTCTCCAGCTTGATGTCGAGCAGGGAGGCGGCGCGGAACGCCTCGACGAGGTCGTAGTGCGTGACGGACGGCTTGCCGTCGGCCGTGACCGCCCACTTGTAGTCGTGGTTCGGGTGCCGGCCGATGGGCGCGTCGATCGTGCCGCTCGTCGGGTCGGGGTGGCCCTGGACCAGCGCGTGGTAGCGCTTGTCGACCGTGCGCTCCTTGAACTGGCGCTTCAGGAACGTGTACGCGTACTCCGACTTGGCCACCACCATCAGTCCCGACGTGCCCACGTCGAGCCGGTGCACGATGCCCTGACGTTCGGCGGCGCCCGAGGTCGAGATCCGGTACCCGGCGGCGGCGAGCCCGCCGATGACCGTGGGGCCGGTCCAGCCGGGGCTCGGGTGGGCGGCGACTCCGACGGGCTTGACGATCACGACCACGTCATCGTCGTCGTGCACGATCTCCATGCCCTCGACCGGCTCGGCGACGATCTGCACGGGGGCGGGCGCCTGCGGCATCTCGACCTCCAGCCAGGACCCGCCACGCACCCGTTCGGACTTGCCGACCGCCGCGCCGTCGACCATCACCTTGCCTGCCGCGGCCAGTTCGGCGGCCCTGGTACGGGAGAACCCGAACATGCGGGAGATGGCGGCGTCGACGCGCTCGCCCTCCAGTCCGTCGGGCACGGGCAGGGTACGGATCTCGGGAATCGTGCTCACCCATCGAGTATGCCGGACGGCTCCGACACCTCTGACCGGAGCCTGTGGACAACCTCCGGCCGCCTCTTGCGGGCTCAGTCCTTGTGGACGGTGCCGTCCGGGTCGAGGCCCCGGAAGGACAGAATCACGATGAGGACGCCGCCGCAGACGATCGCGGAGTCGGCGAGGTTGAAGACCGCGAAGCCCTTGGGCGCGATGAAGTCCACCACCGCTCCCTGGAAGACGCCGGGCGAGCGGAAGATCCGGTCGGTGAGATTGCCCAGGGCGCCGCCGAGCAGCAGCCCGAGCGCGACGGCCCAGGGCAGGCTGTAGAGCTTCCGCGCGAGGCGGATGATCACCACGATCACGGCCGCCGCGATCACCGTGAAGATGATGGTGAAGGCCTCACCGAAGCCGAACGCAGCGCCCGCGTTGCGGATCGCCTCGAACTTCAGCCACTCGCCGATGATCTCGATCGGCTCGTGGTGTTCCAGCTTCGCGACCACGATCATCTTGCTGACCAGGTCGAGGGCGTACGCGAACGCGGCGACGGCGAACAGTACGGCGATCCGGCGCTTACCCCTGGGCTGCTGGGCCTCACCCGCCGTCCCGTCCGCCTCGGCCGACGACCCGTACGGGGCCCCCGCCTCCCCGGAGCCGGACCGCTCGTCCGAAGCCGCCTTCCCGTCGGACCGCTCCGGCTCGGCTTCCGCCGACTCGGGGATGTCCGGCGTACCGATGATGCGCTCCGCCTCTGCCACGTGAGTCCTTCAACCTAGGTTCCTGACTGAGGACGAGAGTACGTCACCGCCCTCGGGACCACGTGCCGAGTCGGCCCTCAGTAGCGGCGTTCCTGCTTCTGTTTGCACTCGACGCACAGGGTGGCCCTGGGAAAGGCCTGCATGCGCGCCTTGCCGATGGGATTGCCGCAGTTCTCGCAGAGCCCGTAGGTGCCCGCGTCGAGCCGCTCCAGGGCGCGCTCGGTCTGGTCGAGCATCTCGCGCGCGTTGTGGGCCAGCGCCATCTCGTGCTCGCGCGTGATGTTCTTGGTGCCGGTGTCGGCCTGGTCGTCGCCGGCCCCGTCCCCGGAGTCCCGCATCAGGCCCGCGAGGGATCGCTCGGAGTTGTCGAGTTCGGCGTGCAGCCGCATCGCGTCGGACTGCAGCTCGGCACGGGCCTCGGCGACCTCGTCCGGAGTCCAGGGGTCCTCGCCGGGGCGTACCGCGAGCTCGCCTGGTTTCGCCGCCGCGACCCGTGCCTTGGGCACGGCCGTGGGCTTCTTCGCCGCCGTGGCAGTGCCAGGAGTCTTCTTCGCAACCACTGTGGGGGCTCCCGTCGTCTTCGCGGCCTGGGCCGCGCCCGCCTTCTTGGCCGTGCTCTTCTTGGCCGCGCCCGTCGTGGAGGCGCTCTTCTTGGCAGCGGGCCGCTTCGCGGCTGCCTTCTTCGCCGCCGCCTTCCTACCGACCGCCTTCTCACCCACCGGTGTACCGGTCCCTTCCTCCGCACTCGCCTTCTTCGAAACAGCCGCTCTCGAAGTCGCCACCTTCTTGGCACCCACCTTCTTGGGCGCGGCCTTCTTGGCCACCGTCTCCTTGGCCGCCGACTTCTTGACCGCAGCCTTCTTGACCGCCGTAGTGCCCACTTCCCCGGCACCGGCCTCGGTGACCCCTGCCTTGACGGTGGCCGCCTTCGCAGTCCCCGGCCTCTTGGTGGACTCCTGAGCAGCCCCTGTCTGCTTGGCCTTCTCGGCGACCGTCTCCTTGTCGACTTTCTTGGCAGCGCTCGCCCTTTTCCCGGCCGCCTTCGCCGCGCCCGCCCTGGCGGAGCCCGGCTTGCCCGTGTCCGACTTCGCCGCGCCCGTCTTCTTGGCAACCGCCTTCGCCGTGCGGGACCCCTTCGAGGCCGTTTTCGTTCCGGCCTCCTTGCCGGTGGCCGACGCCCCCTCGGCAGCCCGCTCCGCGGCCGCCTTCCCTCCGGCCTCCTGCGTCAGGGCCGTCTCCACAGCGGCCGCGTCCACGGTGGCCGACCCCCTGGCCGTATTCCTGGTGGCCGTCCTCCCGGCCACCGTCTTCACCGGCCTGGCCGCGCGCCCGCCGGGAGCCTTCTGCGCACGCTTCCTGCCGCCCGCACCCTTGGCCGCAGCCCCGCCGGAGGCACCCGCGGCCGTGGTTCTCCCGGACGCCGACTGCTGTACGGCGGTCTTCTTCGCCACCATGGTCGCGGCCCCTTCACAAATTGTGATCTTGCTCGCGAATCGTGCTGGGACGATAAATCGACTTGAGTCCCGCGGCAACGGGGCATACCGCCCGATTCGCCCGCCCCAAGGATGCCTCGCGTCGAGCCTGCATGCGTTGTGCCCAGCTCCCCGCCAGGTAATCCGCCTCGCCGGGAGTCCCAGGATCCGGACACCGGACCGGTGCCATTCGGGTCACCCCGCAGGTCGCACGGCCACCGCCGCGCAGCAGCGCACGGTCTCGGATATCCGGTCGGCCGCTGTCCCCGGGGCGCCGTACACTGGGCGGAGCGAAAAGCGTGGATGGGGACGAGTAGCGCCGCACGCAGCCATGAGCGACCCGGGGACGGTGGAAGCCCGGGGGCGAGCGCGACGTGAAGATCACCCCGGAGCCGCCGGAAGAAAGCCGACGCGCACCAGGCAGGACAGCTGTCAGGAGCGCACCAGCGGCGAGTAGAACCGGCTTCGCGATCCCAATGAGAGGGCTCACCGGTGCGTACGGGGCACCGAGGAGCCAAGGAGGGTGGTACCGCGGGAGCGCGCCGCACACGGCGTCCGGAGAAAGAAGGCTCTCGTCCCTCCGACGGAAGGCAGAAAGTCCGTTGGAGGAAGCTCGCTGATGACAGCGCCGACGTACCGCCAGGTGCCCGCCCAGGTCGACCTGCCCGCGCTTGAGCACGCGGTTCTCGACTTCTGGCGCGAGCAGAAGATCTTCGCCAAGAGCCTGGAACAGTCCGAGGGCCGCCCCGAGTGGGTGTTCTACGAGGGCCCGCCCACCGCCAACGGGATGCCGGGGGCCCACCACATCGAGGCCCGCGTCTTCAAGGACGTCTTCCCCCGCTTCCGCACCATGCGCGGCTACCACGTGGCCCGCAAGGCCGGCTGGGACTGCCACGGCCTGCCGGTGGAGCTGGCCGTCGAGAAGGAGCTCGGCTTCAGCGGCAAGCAGGACATCGAGGCCTACGGCATCGCGGAGTTCAACGCCAAGTGCCGCGAGTCCGTGACCCGGCACACCGACGCCTTCGAAGAGCTCACGACCCGCATGGGGTACTGGACCGACCTCACCGACCCCTACCGCACGATGGACCCCGAGTACATCGAGTCGGTCTGGTGGTCGCTCAAGGAGATCTTCACCAAGGGCCTGCTGGTCCAGGACCACCGCGTCGCCCCTTGGTGTCCGCGCTGCGGCACGGGCCTGTCGGACCACGAGCTGGCACAGGGTTACGAGACGGTCGTCGACCCCTCGGTGTACGTCCGTTTCCCGCTCACCTCCGGTCCGCTCGCGGGCGAGGCCGCGCTCCTGGTATGGACGACCACGCCATGGACGCTGGTGTCGAACACCGCGGTCGCCGTCCACCCCGACGTCACCTACGTCGTGGCCACGAACGGCGAGGAGAAGCTCGTCGTCGCCGAGCCGCTCGTCGCCAAGGCCCTCGGTGAGGGCTGGGAGACCACCGGCCGGACCTTCACGGGCTCCGAGATGGAGCGCTGGTCCTACCAACGCCCGTTCGAGCTCGTCGAGTTCCCGGCGGACACCGAGACGCACTATGTCGTCAACGCCGAGTACGTCACGACCGAGGACGGTACGGGCCTGGTCCACCAGTCCCCCGCATTCGGTGAGGACGACCTCAAGGTCTGCCGCGCGTACGGTCTGCCGGTGGTGAACCCGGTCCGCCCCGACGGCACGTTCGAGGAGGACGTCCCCCTCGTAGGCGGGGTCTTCTTCAAGAAGGCGGACGAAAAGCTCACCGAAGACCTCCAGCAGCGCGGTCTGCTCTTCAAGCACATCCCGTACGAGCACAGCTACCCGCACTGCTGGCGCTGCCACACCGCGCTCCTCTACTACGCGCAGCCGTCCTGGTACATCCGCACCACGGCCGTCAAGGACCGCCTCCTCCAGGAGAACGAGCAGACCAACTGGTTCCCGGACTCGGTCAAGCACGGCCGCTACGGGGACTGGCTGAACAACAACATCGACTGGGCCCTGTCCCGCAACCGCTACTGGGGCACCCCCCTGCCGATCTGGCGCTGCGAGGACGACCACCTCACCTGCGTCGGCTCCCTCACCGAGCTGACCGAGCTGACCGGCACCGACCAGTCGGACCTCGACCCGCACCGCCCGTACATCGACGAGGTCACCTTCGCGTGCCCCCAGGACGGCTGCGGCACCACGGCCACCCGCGTACCGGAGGTCATCGACGCCTGGTACGACTCGGGTTCGATGCCGTTCGCACAGTGGGGCTACCCGTACAAGAACAAGGAGCTGTTCGAGGCCCGCTACCCGGCGCAGTTCATCTGTGAGGCCATCGACCAGACCCGCGGCTGGTTCTACACGCTGATGGCGGTCGGCACGCTGGTCTTCGACAAGTCCAGCTACGAGAACGTGGTGTGCCTCGGCCACATCCTCGCCGAGGACGGCCGCAAGATGTCCAAGCACCTGGGCAACATCCTGCAGCCGATCCCGCTCATGGACCAGCACGGCGCCGACGCGGTCCGCTGGTTCATGGCAGCCGGCGGCTCCCCGTGGGCGGCCCGCCGCGTGGGCCACGGCACCATCCAGGAGGTCGTCCGCAAGACGCTCCTCACCTACTGGAACACGGTCGCCTTCCAGGCCCTGTACGCGCGCACCTCGAACTGGGCGCCGTCCGAGGCGGACCCGGCCCCGGCCGACCGCCCGGTCCTGGACCGCTGGCTGCTGTCCGAGCTCCACGCGCTCACCGACCAGGTGACCCAGGCCCTCGACACGTACGACACCCAACGCGCCGGCAAGCTCCTGTCGGCGTTCGTCGACGACCTGTCCAACTGGTACGTACGCCGCTCGCGCCGCCGTTTCTGGCAGGGCGACAAGGCGGCGCTGCGCACGCTGCACGAGGTCGTCGAGACGGTCACGAAGCTGATGGCCCCGCTGACCCCGTTCATCACCGAGCGGGTCTGGCAGGACCTGGTCGTGCCGGTGGCCCCGGGCGCCCCGGAGTCGGTGCACCTGGCCTCCTGGCCGGAGGCGGACCTGTCCGCCATCGACCCGGAACTGTCGAAGCAGATGGTGCTGGTGCGCCGGCTCGTGGAACTGGGCCGTGCCACGCGCGCGGAGTCGGGCGTCAAGACGCGTCAGCCGCTGTCGCGCGCGCTGGTGGCGGCGGCCGGCTTCGAGTCGCTGAACCCCGAACTGCACACGCAGATCACGGAGGAGCTGAACGTGAGCTCCCTCGCCTCGCTGAGCGAGGTCGGGGGCTCACTGGTGGACACCACGGCGAAGGCAAACTTCCGTGCGCTGGGCAAGCGCTTCGGCAAGCGGGTCCAGGACGTGGCCAAGGCCATCGCGAACGCCGACGCGGCCGTCCTGTCCCTGGCCCTGCGCGAGGGCACGGCCTCGGTCGAGGTCGACACCGAGACGGTCACCCTGTCCCCGGACGAGGTGATCATCACGGAAACCCCGCGCGAGGGCTGGTCCGTGGCGTCCGACCCGGGTGCCACGGTGGCCCTGGACCTGGAGATCACCGAGGAGTTGCGCCGCGCCGGTCTCGCCCGTGACGCGATCCGTCTGATCCAGGAGGCCCGCAAGAACAGCGGCCTGGACGTGGCCGACCGGATCGCGCTGCGCTGGACGTCCACGGACGCGGAGGTGAACGCGGCCCTGAACGAGCACTCGGGGCTGATCTCCGACGAGGTCCTGGCCACGGACTTCGCGTCCGGCGAGGGTGACGACACATACGGGGAGCCGTTCACGGACGAGGGTCTCTCGCTGACGTTCCGCCTCCGGAAGATCGGCTAGCGAGGGCGGTTCGTGAGCCACGGGCCATCCGTGGCGGGCCGCGCCCCTGACGCCCGAAGGCCCCGTTTCCTGATGGAAGCGGGGCCTTCGGGGCACGGAAGGACGAGCCGGCACGCCGGGGCGGGCCGGATTCGAACCGGCGTCCTCCTAGATGCCGTCGAGGCGCGACAACCATCTGCGCTACGCGCCCCAGCGCTTGGAGCACCCTAGGGTCTGTTCTGAGTTCCCCGCCTGCGCAGCGACGCCCGGCACGCTCCCCCACTGCCTTAAGGGCGTGGGAGGTACCCCCCACTCGGCGTGCGGCGCCACAGGACAGGTGGCTCCGCCACATGACCTGCGAGGCACGCCGAGGGCACGCACCGGCTGCGGACGTCAGCGGCTCCGCCGCGGGCGCTGCGCCCGCGCTTCGCGCGGACGACGGGGAACTCAGAACAGGCCCTAGCCGCGCACAGAAGCGCGCCCCACTGGTTTTCCGCAGAACCCGCAAAGGCAGAACCCACAAAGGACGAGGCCCCCGGAATTCCGGGGGCCTCGTCCTGAACGCTGCCGACGCCTAAGGCGTACTAGAGGCCGTCAGTTGTCGTCCTCGTCGATCAGGAAGCCACGCATCGGCGAGGGGGCCTGGCCCATCGGGGACGGGCCCTGGGGGCGGACCGGAGCCATCGGCTGGGTCATGGCCGGGGACATCTGCTGCTGGCCGCCGTAGGAGGGCGCGGACGGGGTGGGAGCACCGCTGCCCATGCCACCACCCATCCCACCGCTCATGCCTCCACCCATCGCCTGGTTGCCGCCGTACGACGGGGCGCCCGCGCCGGCCGGGGCCATGGAAGGCGCCGGGGACGGCGGCAGAGAGGCGGCCGCCGGGGTACGCGGCGGAGCCAGCGAGTCGTCGGCCTGGGTCTCCAGCTGACGCAGCTGCGACTCCAGGTACGACTTCAGACGGGTGCGGTACTCGCGCTCGAAGCCGCGCAGGTCCTCGACCTTGCGCTCCAGCGTGGCGCGGGCGGACTCCAGGGAGCCCATCGCGACACGGTGCTTCTCCTGCGCGTCCCGCTCCAGGGCGTCGGCCTTGGCACGGGCGTCGCGCTCCAGGCCCTCGGCACGGCTGCGCGCCTCACCGACGATCTTGTTGGCCTCGGAGCGGGCCTCGGCGATCGCCTGGTCGGCGGTCTGCTGGGCCAGCGAGAGCACACGCGCGGCGCTGTCGCCACCGGGCCCCTGACCGGGCAGACCGGGGCCGCCCATCGGACCACCAGGTCCACCGGGACCGCCCGGGCCACCCATGGGGCCGCCCATCGGGCCACCCATCTGCTGCTGCATCGGGCCGCCTTGACCCATCGGGCCACCCTGACCCATCGGGCCACCCTGACCCATCGGGCCACCTTGACCCATCGGGCCGCCCTGACCCATCGGCCCCTGACCCATGGGGCCGGGACCCTGCTGACCCTGACCGCCCGGACCCGCGGGCAGCTGCGGGGCACCGCTCGGCAGCTGGGGCGGGCCACCCATGGGGCCACCCATCTGCTGCTGCGGCGGGCCCGATATCCCGGCGGGGACAGGAGCACCCGGACCGCGCATGCCCTGCTGCTGGTCCTGGGGACCGGGTCCCTCCGGGGGCTTGCGCATGTTCTGCTGGTTCTGCGCGGCGGCACGCGTGGCGGCGGCCAGCTTGGCGCGCAGATCCTCGTTCTCGCGCAGCAGGCGGGTCAGTTCGGCTTCGACCTCGTCGAGGAAGGCATCGACCTCGTCCTCGTCATAGCCTTCTCGGAGGCGGACGGTCGTGAACTGCTTGTTCCGCACGTCCTCGGGGGTCAACGGCATCTCTTCACCTCAACGTAGTCATCGGCAGTCGGCAAGACCGTATCGTCCACAGTCACCTCGCGAGGTTGCTCACGACGGAGATCAGGATGTAGACGATGATCATTAGGACGAAGAAGGACAGGTCAAGTGCCACGCCCCCGAGACGTAGCGGCGGGATGAACCGCCGCAGAAGCTTGAGCGGTGGATCAGTGACAGTGTAAGTGGCCTCCAGAACGACCACCATCGCCTTGCCGGGTTGCCATGAGCGGGCGAACTGGAACACATAGTCCATGACCAACCGGAAGATCAGCACGATGAGAAAACACATCAGCGCGACATAGAGCACCTGCCAAACCACGCTCATGATCCGTGCTTCCCTCTCCCCTGTTTCCGTGCTTCGTTTCCGGTCGTGCGTCTCAGCTCTGGTTGAAGAACCCGCCCTCTGCGATGCGGGCCTTGTCCTCCGCCGTGACATCGACGTTAGCAGGCGACAACAGGAACACCTTCTGCGTCACCCGCTCGATGCTTCCGTGAAGACCGAACACCAGACCAGCCGCAAAGTCGACAAGTCGCTTCGCGTCTGTGTCATCCATCTCAGTCAGATTCATGATCACCGGGGTGCCCTCACGGAAGTGTTCCCCGATGGTACGGGCCTCGTTGTAAGTCCGCGGGTGCAACGTGGTGATCCGGTAAGGCTCTCGTTCGGACACGACCTTGGGCATGATCACCGGCGCGTTCTTCTCCAGGCTCTGGCGTTCTTGTGTGATGGATGCCACGGGCGCGATCCGGGCGGGTCGCGGCGATTCGGCGGACACTGAGGCGGAATGCGCCGCCGGTTCGCGCTGCACGGAGGACTGCACGACTCTTACCGATTCGTCCCGTTGGGGCTGATGTGACTGGTGGGACGGTTCATGCCGCCTGCGGTCACGCTCGGGCTCCGGGTCGAGCTCGGGTTCGAAGTCGTCATCGGGGTCGAAACCGCGGCCGTCGTACCCATCGTCCTCCACGAGGCCGAGGTAGACCGCCATCTTGCGCATCGCGCCGGCCATGCTCTGAGTCCTCCGCTCTGTGGTGGATCGACCGACTACTTGCCGAGTGCCCGCGATCCACGAGGTCGTTATGCCCGCTATCGGCGGGAATGACCATATTTTCTGCTGTGGTCCGACTTCTTGGCGACGTTACCCGAGCCTGGGGCGGACTCCGAGTACCGCCGTACCGACGCGCACATGTGTCGCCCCGGCCGCCACGGCCTGTTCGAGGTCCGCACTCATCCCTGCCGAGACCATGTTCGCAGCCGGATGAGCTCGGCGCAGTACAGTCGACAAATCCATCAACCGATCGAACGCCGCCTGTTGGCGATCCGCATACGGCCCGGTGAGCGGTGCGACGGTCATCAGGCCGTCGAGCCGCAGCCCCGGCGAACCCGCGACGAGGTCGCCCAACTCCTCGATTCCGCCAGGCCCCACACCCCCTCGTTCCCCGCGGCCGCTCTCCTCCGCGTCGAGCGCGACCTGGATGAGACATCCCACCTCGCGCCCGGCCCGCACAGCCTCTTTCGACAGAGCTGTGACGAGCCTGGAACGATCGACGGACTGCACGAGATCCGTGTAACGCACCACAGAACGAACTTTGTTGGTCTGCAACTGGCCTACGAAGTGCCACGTAAGCGGCAGATCCGAGCATTCCGCAGCCTTGGGTGCCGCGTCCTGGTCCTTGTTCTCGGCGACATGGCGCACACCCAACTCCGACAGAATCCGCACATCACTGGCGGGGTAGGTCTTGGTGACCACGATCAGGGTCACCTCCTCGCGCTTCCGCCCGGCCGCCGCGCACGCCGCCGCGATGCGGTCCTCCACCCTCGCCAGGTTCTCGGCGAGTTGAGCCCTACGGTCCTTCATGCCCATCAGTCCAGCCAGACATATCCCGCGAGTCGCCCCGTGGTGCGGTCGCGGCGGTACGAGAAGTGATCGCCCGACTCCAGCGTGCACACCGGCGACTGCTCCCGGTAGCGCACCCCGAGTCGTTCGAGCTGTGCATGCACTCCGGCGCTCACATCGACCGCGGGTGTGCCCCAACTCGTTTCGGCGTACGCCGCCGGCTCGACGGCGGACACCTCGGCGCGCATCGCCTCGGGTACCTCGTAGCACCGGCCGCAGACGGCGGGCCCGGTGCGGGCGACGATCCGGGACGGCTCGGCACCGAGTCCCATCATGGCGCGTACGGCGGCGGGCACGACCCCGGCGATCATGCCGGGCCGTCCCGCGTGGGCGGCGGCAGCGACCCCGGCGACGGGATCGGCGAGCAGCACGGGCGTGCAGTCGGCGGTGAGCACCGCGAGGGCGAGTCCGCGCCGGGTGGTGACGACCGCGTCGACGCTCGGAACCTCCGACGAGCCCCACGGCCCGTCGACCACCGCCACGTCCGCCCCGTGCACCTGGTTCATCCAGACCACCTCGGCGGGGTCCAGGCCCAGCGACTTGGCGGCCCGCTCCCGGTTGGCGCGCACGGCGTCGGGGTCGTCACCGACCGCCCCGCCGAGATTGAGCTCCTCGTACGGAGCGGCGCTCACCCCGCCCCACCGGTCGGTGAAGGCGAAGTGCGCGCCACTTGCCGAGGTCACAGAGCCTGGCCGTCCTATCACTTGAGGAAGTCCGGCACGTCCAGTTCCTCGGCCCCGCTGTCCGTGTAGGACCGGGACGGGGGGACGGGCGGGGAGATCGACAGGTCCTTCGCCGGCTCCGGCTTGGGCTCCGGCTCCTCCTTCGGCTTGACGCTGCCGAGCGAGCCGAAGGACGGGCGGCTCTCGGACGGCCGCACGGGCGCGGGGTCCTCGCGCTTGGAGGAGGCCGAGCCCAGGATGTTCTCCCGCTTGGCCGGAGGCTGGCCGCCGTCGAAGCCGGCCGCGATCACCGTGACCCGCACCTCGTCACCGAGGGCGTCGTCGATGACCGCACCGAAGATGATGTTGGCCTCGGGGTGCGCGGCCTCGCTCACCAGTTGGGCCGCCTCGTTGATCTCGAACAGGCCGAGGTCGGAGCCACCGGAGATGGAGAGCAGCACGCCCCGGGCGCCGTCGATGGACGCCTCCAGGAGCGGCGAGGAGATCGCCATCTCGGCCGCGGCCACCGCGCGGTCGTCGCCGCGGGCCGAGCCGATGCCCATGAGTGCCGAACCGGCCTCGGACATCACGGACTTGACGTCGGCGAAGTCGAGGTTGATCAGGCCGGGCGTGGTGATGAGGTCGGTGATGCCCTGGACACCGGACAGCAGGACCTGGTCGGCCGACTTGAAGGCGTCGAGGACCGAGACCTGGCGGTCCGAGATGGACAGCAGCCGGTCGTTCGGGATGACGATGAGCGTGTCGACCTCTTCGCGGAGTTCGGCGATTCCGTCCTCGGCCTGGTTGGCACGGCGCCGTCCCTCGAAGGTGAACGGGCGGGTGACCACGCCGATGGTGAGTGCGCCGAGCGAGCGGGCGATGTTGGCCACGACGGGCGCGCCGCCGGTGCCGGTGCCGCCGCCCTCGCCGGCCGTCACGAAGACCATGTCGGCCCCCTTGAGGACCTCTTCGATCTCCTCGCGGTGGTCCTCGGCGGCCTTGCGGCCGACGGCCGGGTTGGCTCCGGCGCCGAGTCCGCGGGTGAGTTCACGGCCGACGTCGAGTTTGACGTCGGCGTCGCTCATCAACAGCGCCTGGGCGTCCGTGTTGATCGCGATGAACTCGACACCCTTGAGACCGACCTCGATCATTCGGTTGATGGCATTGACACCACCGCCGCCGACACCGATGACCTTGATGACTGCGAGGTAGTTCTGCGGTGCTGCCACGTCGAAGGCCTCTCGCCTCGATTTACGGGTCGTCACTTCGCGGCTGACCACGAGGCGACGACGGATGCCGATGGGGACGGTCCGTATCGCCGACCCGAACCCTAACCCTGAAGTTTAGGGTTACCAGTGTGCCTGTTCCCAGGACTCTTCCGAACAGGACACTAAGTCGACAAGTGGCGCACGTTCAACGAACACGCCGAACCTCCCGTTTTTCTTTTCACCCTATGTGATCAGCCGTAGCGATGCCCAACCAGGGTGCTGGCCTGCGCGGATGTGCGTCAACTTCCCGATGACGCAGGGGCCGTGGGAACACTCACGTCGAAGTGCCGTGCACCGGGGGCGGCTTTCATCAGAGCGGTGAGCGTACGAGCCTTCGCGCGACCCTTCTCGCGACTGCCCCACGCGATGGTCCGGCCGTCGGCCAACTCCAGCGAGATCGAGTCGTAGGAACGGACCTTGACGAATCGGGTGTCCCGCGCGACGGCGGCCGGAAGGTCACCGGCGACGCCGACCGCGGCCCGCACCAGCCGTTCGGTGCCGAAACGGGAGGAGCCGGCGGATCGCGCGAGCTCCATTTCCAGCACCGGCACGCCCTTCGGGGGTTCCGGAACCGTGGCGAATCGCACGCCCTTGGCGTCCACTTCGGCGTACTTGCCCCCGTTTCCAGAGTTTTCGACAATCAGAACCGGAGTGCGCTCGATCACTTTCAGGTCGATTCCGTGCGGCCAGTCACGGGCGACCTCGACCGAGTCAATTCGGGGCAATTTCTGGCGCAATCGCGCCTCGATCGCATCGATGTCGACGGAAATCAGGGGTGCGTCGAGAGGCACCTCGGCCGTCTCGTCCACCTCCGCCTGGGTCAGGACCCGCGTCCCCGAGACGGACACGCGCTCCACCCGCAGCCACGAGGAGCCGTAGAGCACCCACACGATGGCCGCTCCGAGCAACACCAGGGCGACGATAAGGATGATGAGCGTACGAGGGCCGGGGAGTTTCCCGAGGGGAGACGGGCCGGACCGGAGGTCCTCTTCTGCGCCGCGCTCGGCGGTCGTCGGTCCGGCCACGCTCCCCTGCCTTCTCTCACATGTGCTTAGCGGTGACGCGAGGCGATCGCCTCGTACACCATGCCGACGAGCAGTTCGTCGGCGTCCCGGCGGCCGAACTCGCTGGCGGCGCGGGACATCTCGAACAGCCGGTGCGGGTCGGCGAGCACGGGCAGGACGTTCTGCTGCACCCACTGGGGCGCGAGTTCCGCGTCGTCGACCAGCAGTCCGCCGCCGGCCTTGACCACCGGCTGGGCGTTCAGCCGCTGTTCGCCGTTGCCGATGGGCAGCGGGACGTACGCGGCCGGGAGCCCGACGGCGGAGAGTTCGGCGACGGTCATCGCGCCCGCGCGGCAGAGCATCATGTCGGCCGCGGCGTACGCGAGGTCCATCCGGTCCAGGTACGGTACCGGGATGTAGGGGGGCATTCCCGGCATCTGGTGCACCTGCGGCAGTTCGTTCTTCGGGCCGACCGCGTGCAAGATCTGGATACCGGCCTGCTGGAGGTACGGCGCGACCTGCTGGACCACCTCGTTGAGGCGCCGGGCGCCCTGCGAGCCGCCGGAGACGAGCAGCGTCGGCAGGGAGGGGTCCAGGCCGAAGGCGGCGCGGGCCTCGGGGCGCATCCGGGCGCGGTCCAGGGTGGCGATGGAGCGGCGCAGCGGGATGCCGATGTAGCGGGCGTCCCGCAGCTTGCTGTCCGGGGTGGAGACGGCGACCTGGGCGGCGTACCGCGAACCGATCTTGTTGGCCAGGCCCGGGCGGGCGTTGGCCTCGTGGACGACGATCGGCACGCCGAGGCGCTTGGCGGCGAGGTAGCCGGGCAGGGCGACATAGCCGCCGAAGCCGACGACGGCGTCCGCCTTGGTGCGCTCCAGGATCTGCTCGGCGGCCTTGATCGTGCCGCGCAGCCGGCCGGGCACGGTGATCAGCTCGGGCGTGGGCTTGCGTGGCAGCGGCACGGCGGGGATCAGCGCGAGTTCGTAACCGCGCTCGGGCACCAGTCGGGTCTCAAGGCCGCGCTCCGTGCCCAGGGCCGTGATCCCGACGGTCGGGTCCTGCCTGCGCAGCGCGTCCGCGAGGGCGAGCGCGGGCTCGATGTGACCGGCGGTTCCGCCACCGGCGAGGACGACATGCACCGAAATTCACCGCTCTCCGGACGAGCGCGCCGCGGAGGCGCGTCGTCGCATCGTGTTCCGTCTCCGAGGCCCCGGAGGGCCTCCAGCCCGCTTTCTACCAAAGCGAGGTTGCCGCATCGCAAGCGCCGCCCGCGCAGCGGGGTCCTCACGCGCGAAGGCGATCAGCAGCCCGATGGCGAACATGGTCGGCAGCAGGGCGGATCCCCCGTAGGAGAACAGCGGGAGCGGGACTCCGGCGATCGGCAGCAGACCGAGCACCGCACCGATGTTGATCACTGCCTGCGCGGTGATCCAGGTGGTCACGCCTCCCGCGGCATACCTCACGAAGGGGTCCTCCGTGCGTCCGGCGACGCGGATACCCGCATAGCCTAGAGCCGCGAAGAGGGTGAGCACCGACAGCGTCCCCGCAAGGCCCAGTTCCTCACCGGTGACGGCGAAGATGAAGTCGGTGTGTGCTTCCGGTAGTTGGCCCCATTTCTCCACACTGGCACCAAGGCCGGAACCGAAGAGTCCGCCGGAGGCCAGCGCGTAGATGCCGTGGACGGCCTGCCAGCACTGCTCGACGTCGGTGGAGCCGAGACAGGTGAGCCGCGCCATACGGTTGTCGCTGGTCTTGATGAGGATCACAGCGATCAGCACGGCCACGGACAGCACGCCCACGAAGAGCCGGGTGGGCGCCCCCGCCACCCACAGCAGGCCGAACAGGATGGCCGTGAGGATGATCGCGGTCCCCATGTCGCCGCCCAGCATGATCAACCCGAGCAGCATGAACGTCACCGGGACGAGCGGCACCAGCATGTGCTTCCACTGTGTCAGCAGCCGCTTGTCCTGCTTGCGCGCGAGCAGGTCGGCGCCCCACAGCACGAGCGCGAGCTTGCCGAACTCGCTGGGCTGGAGCTGGAAGGGGCCGCCGATGGAGATCCAGTTCTGGTTGCCGTTGACCGCCATCCCTATCCCCGGGATCTGGACCAGGATCATCAGGAAGACCGAGCCGGCCAGCATCGGGTACGCCAACGCCCGGTGCAGCTTCACCGGCATCCGCGAGGCCAGGAACAGCAGCCCGGCCCCGATCGTGGCGGCCAGGAACTGCTTCCGGAAGAAGTACGACCCCGGCAACGACAGCTGCAACGCGGTGATCTGCGAGGCCGAGTACACCATCACCAGCCCCAGGACGGTGATCAGCAGGCTGCCGCCCAGGATCAGGTAGTACGCGGTGAGCGGCCGGTCCCAGGCCCGTCGGGCCCGCGTCAGCAGCCGCCGTACGGGGTTGTCGCGCGGGGGGCGGGCGACGGGCGGCCGGCGGGTGACGCGCTGGAGGGGAGGACGGCCGGCACGGCTACTGCCCATCAGGGACCCCCAGCGCCGTACCACCGGCGGACGGCCGCCGACGAAACTCCCGCCACATCCGTGTCACGCGTACCCTCCAGGTTCGCCCGGCTCCGCCGCCGGGCAAGGCGGACCCGGGTCAGCCGTCGGCGGACTGCAGTTCACGGACGGCCTCCGCGAACGCGTCCCCGCGCTTGTTGTAGTTGACGAACATGTCCATGGAGGCACAGGCAGGAGCCAGCAGCACCGTGTCGCCCGCTCGCGCGAGCGCGCGCGCCTCCCGGACGGCCGCGAGCATCGCCCCAGTGTCGGTCCGGTCGAGGTCCACGACGGGCACTTCGGGCGCGTGTCGCGCGAGCGCTTCCCGGATCAGGGCCCGGTCGGTACCGATCAGCACGGCACCTCGAAGTCGCTTTGCCGACTTGGCGACCAGTTCGTCGAAGGTCGCACCCTTGGCCAGGCCACCGGCGATCCACACGATCGACTCGTACGCGGCCAAGGAGGCTTCCGCGGCATGCGTGTTGGTGGCCTTGGAGTCGTCCACGTACGCGACGCCGTCCACGTCCGCCACCTGCTCGATGCGGTGCGCGTCCGGCCGGAAGGCCCGCAGACCGTCCCGTACGGCCTGGGGGGGCACCCCGAAGGCGCGGGCGAGGGCCGCGGCGGCGAGGGCGTTGGCGATGTTGTGCGGGGCGGGCGGGTTGACGTCCGCGACCTCGGCGAGCTCCTGGGCGTTCTTCTGCCGGTTGTCGACGAAGGCGCGGTCGACGAGGATGCCCTCCACGACGCCGAGTTGGGACGGCCCGGGCGTGCCCAGTGTGAAGCCGACGGCCCGGCAGCCCTCCTCGACGTCCGCCTCGCGCACCAGGTCCTCGGTGGCCTTGTCAGCGACGTTGTACACGCACGCGACGCGATTGCCCTCGTAGATACGGCCCTTGTCGGCGGCGTACGCCTCCATGGAGCCGTGCCAGTCGAGGTGGTCGGGGGCGAGGTTGAGGACGGCGGCGGAGTGGGCGCGCAGGGAGGGCGCCCAGTGGAGCTGGTAGCTCGACAGCTCCACCGCCAGTACATCGAGATCGCTGTACGGCTCCTCGCCCAGCACGATGTCGATGATCGGTGTGCCGATGTTGCCCACCGCGGCCGTGCGCAGGCCGGCGGCGCGCAGGATCGAGGCGAGCATCTGGGTGGTGGTCGTCTTGCCGTTGGTGCCGGTGACGGCCAGCCAGGGGGGCGCGTCGGGGGCGCGCAGCCGCCAGGCGATCTCCACGTCGCCGACGACGTCGACGCCCGCCTCGGCGGCCGCGGCGAAGAGCGGCGAGGTCGGCTTCCAGCCGGGCGAGGTGACGACCAGGTCGGTGCCCTCGGGGAGGGTGTCGCCGTCGCCGAGCCGTACCCGGACGCCTTCGAGAGAGCTTTCCAGGGCTGCGGCCTTCTCGCGGAGCACCTCCGAGTCGCCGCCGTCCACCACGACGACGGACGCGCCGAGGCCGGCCAGGGCGCGGGCGGCGCTGATGCCGCTCACGCCGAGGCCGGCGACGGTGATGTGCATGCCCTGCCAGGACGTCACTTGTCGGCCGCCCATCCCGCATAGAAGATGCCGAGTCCGACAATCACACAGATGCCCTGGATGATCCAGAAGCGGACCACGACAAGGACCTCGGACCACCCCTTGAGTTCGAAGTGGTGCTGGAGCGGGGCCATCCGGAAGACGCGTTTTCCGGTGAGGCGGAACGAGCCGACCTGGATGACGACCGACATCGTGATGAGGACGAACAGGCCGCCAAGCAGCGCGAGCAGCAGCTCGGTGCGGGAGCAGATCGCGAGACCCGCGAGCGCGCCGCCGAGGGCCAGCGAACCGGTGTCGCCCATGAAGATCTTGGCGGGAGAGGTGTTCCACCACAGGAAGCCGAGGCAGGAGCCCATGAGCGCGGCGGCCACGACGGCCAGGTCGAGGGGATCTCGTACCTCGTAACAGGCTTGCGGGTTGATCAGCGTCGCCGCGTTGGCGCAGGCCTCCTGGAACTGCCAGACGCCGATGAACGTGTACGCGCCGAAGACCAGCACGGAGGCGCCGGTGGCGAGACCGTCCAGACCGTCGGTCAGGTTCACGCCGTTCGACATGGCGAGGATCATGAACAGCGCCCAGATCACGAACAGCACCGGGCCGATGGACCAGCCGAAGTCCTGCACGAAGGAGAGCTTCGTGGAGGCCGGGGTGTTGCCGCGGCTGTCCGGGAACTGCAGCGCGAGCACGGCGAACGCGATGCCGCCGATCAGCTGGCCGGCCATCTTCGCCTTGGCCCTGAGGCCCAGCGACCGGCGCTTGACGATCTTGATGTAGTCGTCGAGGAAGCCGACGAGCCCCATCCCCGCCATCAGGGAGAGAACCAGCACACCCGAGAAGGTCGGGGGCGGTGTCTCCGTGTCGCTCATGCCCGTGAAGACCTTGGACAGGAAGTAGGCGGCGATCGTCGCCAGGATGAAGGCGATGCCACCCATCGTCGGTGTACCGCGCTTGGCATGGTGCTCGCGCGGGCCGTCGTCGCGGATGTACTGGCCATAGCCCTTGCGGGCGAGCAGCTTGATCAGCAGCGGAGTGCCGATCAGCGTCAGGAACAGGCCGATGACTCCTGCGAACAGGATCTGCTTCATCATCGGGCGGCAACCTCACCCTCGACACCGCTGTCCAGCAGCGCCTGCGCCACACTCTCCAGCCCGACCGACCGGGACGCCTTCACGAGTACGACGTCTCCCGGGCGCAACTCGCTGCGCAACAGGTCGACCGCCGCCTGTGCGTCGGACACGTGCACCGACTCCTCACCCCACGAACCCTCGTTATATGCGCCCAGTTGCAGCCAGGACGCTTCCCTGCCCCCGACCGCGACGAGCTTGCTGACGTTGAGCCGGACGGCGAGCCGTCCTACCGCGTCGTGCTCGGCGAGCGCCTCGTCCCCGAGCTCGGCCATCTTGCCGAGCACCGCCCACGTGCGACCCCCTTCTGCCCGTGAGGCTTCGCCCATGGCCACCAGCGCCCTGAGGGCGGCTCGCATGGACTCGGGGTTCGCGTTGTAGGCGTCGTTGACGACCGTCACGCCGTCCGGGCGCTCGGTGACCTCCATACGCCAGCGGGAGAGGGAGCCCGCCTCGGAGAGCGCGGTGGCGATCTCTTCCGCGGACATGCCCAGCTCATGGGCGACGGCGGCCGCGGCGAGCGCGTTCGACACGTGGTGCTCACCGTACAGGCGCATGGTCACATCGCTTGCACCGGAGGGTGTGTGAAGGCGGAAGGCGGGCCGTCCGCTGTCCATGAGTCGCACGTTCTCGGCGCGTACGTCCGCTTCGCCGGACTCTCCGAAAAGGATCACCTTCGCCTTGGTACGGGACGCCATGGCGCGCACGAGGGGGTCGTCGGCGTTCAGGATCGCGGCACCCTCTTCGGGCAGTACCTCGACCAACTCGCCCTTGGCGCGGGCGATCTGCTCGCGTCCGCCGAACTCGCCGATGTGGGCGCTGCCGACGTTGAGGACGAGCCCGATCCTCGGCGGGGTCAGGTCGGCGAGGTACCGGATGTGGCCGATTCCGCGGGCGCCCATCTCCAGGACGAGGAACCTCGTCTCCTCGGTGGCGCCGAGCGCGGTGAGGGGCAGCCCGATCTCGTTGTTGAGCGAGCCGGGCGTCCACACGGTCGGCGCCTTGCGCTGGAGCACCTGCGCGATGAGGTCCTTGGTGCTGGTCTTGCCCGCGGAGCCGGTGAGGGCCACGAGGGTCGCGCCGAGCTTCTGGACGACATGTCGCGCGAGGGCACCAAGGGCCGTCTGGACGTCCTCGACGACGATCGCGGGGACACCGACGGGGCGGGAGGCCAGCACGGCGGCGGCGCCCGCCTCGACGACCTGCCGGGCGAAGTCGTGGCCGTCCACGCGCTCACCGGCGAACGCGATGAACAGGCTGCCGGGCCCCGCCTCGCGGGAGTCCCTGACGACGGGTCCGGTGACCCGGACCGACGGGTCCGGTATGTCGTACGTCTGCCCGCCGACGACTTCTGCGATCTCGGCGAGAGAGAGGGCGATCACAAGTTCATCCCTGGGTCTGCTGGATAGCTTCGCGAAGCACCTGGCGGTCGTCGAAGGGACGCACCACCCCGGCGATGTCCTGGCCCTGCTCGTGGCCCTTGCCCGCGACCAGCACGGTGTCCCCCGGCTGTGCGCGGGCCACGGCGGCTGCGATCGCGGCGGCCCGGTCCTCGAAGACCTGGACCTCTCCGCGCTCGTGTGCCGGTACGGACGCCGCGCCCTCGAGCATGGTCGCGAGGATCGCGAGGGGGTCCTCGGAGCGCGGGTTGTCGGAGGTCAGTACGGCGGTGTCGGCGAGCCGGGCTGCGGCGGCACCCATGGGGCCCCGCTTGGTCCTGTCCCGGTCGCCGCCGCAGCCGAGCACGACGTGTACCTTGCCCTCCGTGACCTTGCGGAGCGCCTTGAGGACCGATTCGACCGCGTCCGTCTTGTGCGCGTAGTCGACGACCGCGAGGTACGGCTGCCCGGCGTCCACGCGCTCCAGCCGGCCCGGTACGCCCGGCACGGCGGCGATGCCGTCGGCGGCGGTCTGCGGGTCGATGCCGGCGGCGGCGAGGGCGACGATCGCGGCGAGGGTGTTGGCGACGTTGAAGGGGCCCGGCAGCGGCGATTTCGCGGTGATCCGCTCGTCCTTCGGGCCGATCACGGTGAACGTCGAGTCCATCGGGCCCACGGTGACGTCCTCGGCGCGCCAGTCGGCGTCGGGGTGCCCCTCGGCGGAGAACGTGACGACGGGGACAGTGGCCTCCTTGACCAGCCGGCGGCCGTACTCGTCGTCGAAGTTGATCACGCCGAGCCTGCTGCGTTTCGGCGTGAACAGCTGCGCCTTGGCCCCGAAGTAGTCCTCCATCCCGGAGTGGAACTCCATGTGCTCGGGGCTGAGGTTGGTGAAGACGCCGATGTCGAAGACACAGCCGTCGACCCGGCCGAGGACCAGCGCGTGGCTGGAGACCTCCATGGTCACCGCCTCGACGCCGCGCTCGCGCATGACCGCGAACAGGGCCTGGAGATCGGTGGCCTCCGGGGTGGTCCGCTCGGACTTGATGCGCTCGTCACCGATGCGCATCTCGACGGTGCCGATCAGCCCGGTGCTGCGGACGGACTTCAGGCCGCCCTCCACCAGGTACGCGGTCGTGGTCTTGCCGGAGGTTCCCGTGATGCCGATCTGGAGCAGGTCGCTCCCCGGCTGGCCGTAGATCGTGGCCGCCAGCTCGCCCATCCGTCCCCGGGGGTCGTCGACGACGAGCACCGGCAGACCGGTGGCGGCGGCGCGCTCGGCCCCTGTCGGATCGGTGAGCACGGCGACGGCACCGAGGCCGGCCGCCTGGGTCACGAAGTCGGCGCCGTGCAGACGGGCGCCGGGCAGGGCGGCGTACAGATCGCCGGGGCGCACGGCGCGCGAGTCATGGGTGATGCCCGTGACCTCGGCGTTCTTCGAGGTCTCCGGCTGCGCGGCACCCAGCCGGCCGGCGAGCTCCGCGAGGGGTGTGGCGGAGACCCGCGTCGGCCGCGGCGGTCCCGGATATGTCACGGGAACACCCTTCTGGGTGGTTTGGGACTGATCAGCGTGTGGCACGGCGGTGAGCGTACCGGGCTCACCCCCGCCAGGGCGAAGCGAGGGACTGGGTGGGGACTGGTTCCCGGAGTCGGGGGTGATCATCGTCACGAGCTGGTTCCTGGTCGGTCTCTGCAGTGGTGCTGATCAGGGCTTGAACGCGACGGGCAGGTTCGCGGCCTTCGCACCGGTGGGCGGGATCTGGAGGGTCTTCAGGGCGAACTCCATGACCTCCTTGTAGATGGGTCCGCAGATCTGGCCGCCGAAATAGCCGCCCTTGGTGGCGTTCTGGATCGCGCAGTAGACGGTGATCCGCGGATTGTCGGCGGGCGCGAATCCGGCGAACGACGACGTGTAGCCGCGGTACCTCCCAGTGGCCGGATCCACGCGGTTGGCGGTACCCGTCTTGCCCGCGACCCGGTAGCCGGGGATGCGCGCCTTGGTGCCGGTCCCCTCGGCGTCGTCCACGACCGACTCCAGCATCCGGGCGAGGGTCTTCGCCGTCTTCTCACTCACGACCCGCGTCTCCTTGGGCTTGGGGACGGGTGTGAACCGTCCGTCGGGTCCCTTGCTGCCCCGTACGAGCGTGGGCTCGATCCGTACGCCGCCGTTGGCGATCGTCGAGTAGACGGACGCCGCCTGCATCGCGTTGATGGACATGCCCTGGCCGAAAGGGATCGTGTACTGCTGTGAGGTCGACCAGGTGTCCGGCGGCGCGAGGATGCCCTTCGTCTCGCCGGGGAAGCCGAGTCCGCTGTAGCTGCCGATGCCGAACTTCCGCAGGTACGAGTAGAGGACCTGGTTGGCCTTCTTCTGTGTCTTTCCGAGCTGGCCGGTGGCCAGGATGGTGCCGATGTTGCTGGACTTGGCGAGCACGCCGTTGAGGGTGAGGTACCAGGTCGGGTGGTCGACGTCGTCCTTGAAGAGACGGTCGCCGCGGTGCAGCCGGTTGGGCACGGTGACGTGCGTCAGCGGGGTGGCGGCGTTCTCCTCCAGGACGGCGGCCATCGACATGACCTTGGCGGTGGAGCCGGGCTCGTATGCGTCCTGGAGGGCCGCGTTGCCCAGAGCGTCTCCGTTCGCCTTCGAGAGGTCGTTCGGGTCGAAGCCGGGCGAGTTGGCCAGGGCCAGGATCTCTCCGGTCCGGGTGTCCTGCACGATCACGTAGCCGCGGTCCGCCTGGGACTTCTTCACCTGCTCGGTGATGGCGTTCTGGGCGGCCCACTGGATGTCGCGGTCGATGGAGAGTTCGACGTCGGAGCCGGGGACGGCGGGTGTCTCGGTGGAGCCCGCGGTGGGTACCTGACGGCCGCCGGACTGGGCGTAACGGATCTCGCCGTTCTTGCCGGCCAGGTCCTTCTCCAGCTTCCGCTCGACGCCGCCACCGCCTTCGCCCTCGGCGTTGACCCAGCCCAGTATCCCGGCGGCGAGGCCGCCGTTCGGGTACACGCGCTTGCTGCTGGGGTCCTGGAAGACGCCCGCCAGGACATTGACCGTGCCGGGGTCCGACCCCGCCTTCTTCGCGAGCGCCGTCTTCAGGTCCTTGATCTGTTTCCAGACCTCGGGCATCTGACGGCGTGCGAGCAGCACGTACTGGGTGTTCTTCGTCCTGAGCTTGGCGGCGATCGCCTCCTGGTCCTGGCCGAGGATCGGCGCGAGGAGCGCGGCAGCCTGCTCGGGGGCGTCGGCGATCTTCGTCTGCTCGGGGGTGAACAGCGTCGGGTCGGCCGTGATGTCGTTCGCGTCGACGCTGATCGCCAGGGCGACGCCGTCGCGGTCGGTGATCTCGCCGCGCTCGGCCGCCAGGACGTGTCCCACATACCGGTCCCGCTCAGCCCTGGCCGTGTACTCGCCGGCGTCGACGGCCTGCACCTGGAGCAGCCGTACGACGAAGGCGATCAGCACCAGGGTCAGGGCGAGGCTCACCATGCGCAGGCGCGGCCGGGGGCTGCCGAGCCGGAGGGGCCCCGGGGCGGCAGGCCGGGCCGCGCTCGGCCGG
>NZ_VMNX01000138.1 GCF_009377235.1 Streptomyces acidicola | reverse complement strand
GCCCCTACCCGTCCCTTCCCCAGGGGCTGGGGTTTTCAGCCCGTCCGGCGTTTGAGGACGAGGCCGTTCAGGCCGACAAGCGGGGGTCCGGGGGCGGCAGCCCCCAGGGAAGGGACGGGAATGGGTAGGGGCGGCGGGGGCGAGGAAACCCGGGCCCGGGCCCGGCGGGCGCTAACCCGCCGGCTCAGCCATCGCCACACGCCGGAACTCGATCCGCTCGTACGTCCCCGACACCCCCGTCTCGTACAGGAGGCCCACTCGGCTGCCGCCGAGCTGTACGAGATCGGAGTACGCGGCGCGCGACGTCGACAGGGTCTTCGCCTTGGTGAACGTCGCGCCCGCGTTCCCGCTGCGCCAGATCGCCATGGACTGGCGGGCCGTCGGGACGGAGGGCCCGGAGAAGAGGAGGGGGCCGTTCTTCACCTGCAGGACGCTGCCCTGGACGACCGGGACGTCGTTCAGCGTGGGCTGGACCGTGTAGGGGCGGGTCAGGGTCGCGGCGCCGTCCTCGGAGTACGCGTCCAGACGGTTGCCGGTACTCGTGCCGTTCTGGTCACGGGAGCTGAAGTACAGGCGCCCGTCGGGGAGTTCGGCGGCGATGCTCTCGTTCGCGTTGTCGTACCCGTCGTACGAGTCGTCCACGAAGCCCAGCCGCCAGTTCGCACCGCCGTCGTCGGAGTAGAAGGCGTGGGCGCCGTAGTACTTCGGCTCCTGGCCCGTGTCGGGGGAGCCGACGGGCGGCGCCGCGGAGTGGTTGGCGGGGATCACCAGGCGGCCGGCGTGCGGGCCGCGGGTGAGGGCGACGGCGTGGCCCGGACCCGTCGCGTACCAGCGCCAGTCCGGGAGCTTCACGTCCGCCGTGATGTCCCGCGGAGCGGTGAAGCTGCGGCCGTCGTCCTTGCTCGTCTGGACGAAGGCGCGGCGGCTCTGCTCCGGCGTCACCTCGCCCCGCATGATCTGCGCCTCGGTCACCGCGCCGCTGTTGTAGGACGTCACGAGGACGATGCGGCCGGTGCGCGGGTCCACGACCGGCGCCGGGTTGCCCCGCGTGTTCCCCTTGCCCGCCGTCACCACCTTCGTCGGCCCCCATGTGCAGCCACCGTCGATCGAGCGTCTGAGGACGACGTCGATGCTGCCCGTGTCGCTCGCGCTGTTGCGTCTTCCCTCGGCGAAGGCGAGCACGGCACCGCCGGGCGTGGTGATCGTCGCCGGGATCCGGTACGTGTCGTAACCACCCTCCCCCGCCGTGTACGGCACGGAGGAGGTGCAGCCGCGAGAGGGCAGGGGCAGGGCCGCGGCGGGGCTCGTCCCGGCGGTGACGGCAAGGGCGGTGAGCGCGGTGAGCAGTCCCGCGGCGGAGGAGGCGGACAACGCGGCCGTACGGCTCGTGGCAGACAAGGCGGCTCTCCTGGACATGAGGCGGAAATGGGACGTCGGATGTCCAGGTGAACCTACGGTTTCCGGTGAAACGCGGCAATACCACTGAGCTGCCCGGGTGTTGACGCCCGGGAGAACCGGCCGCGTCACGTACGGGTGGCTCTACGAGGGAGTACGGGCCGCCGCCAGCAGCAGGCGGGTGACGTCGTCCGCGGTCATCGTGAGGGCCGCCCCGACCGTGGACAGGACGTCCCGTTCGGCCGGTGTGTACGGGCCGTCGGCGAGGGCGATGCGGGCGCCGTGGAGCAGGATGGTCTCGCGGCCGGGCGCGGCGAGGTGAGGGGCGAGGGGGTCCAGTGCCTCGTGGAGCTCTATGGCGAGGCCCGGACCGCAGGGCTCGCCGAAGACGCGGCCCGTGTCGGCGGCGAGGGCCTCAACGAGGGCGCCGAGCGCTTCCATCGTGCAGTCGTCGAAGCCGGCCGAGCGCACCGCGCCCGCGGCGGTCGACAGGGCGGTGGGGGCGCAGGGGGCCCCGGCGGCCAGGACGGCGAGCGCGACGGTGTGGACGGCGTCCCGCAGCATCGCGGAGAAGCGGGTGGTGGTCGGGTGGTCCAGGACCTCGGTGCCGTAGTGGTGGCGGCAGGCCGCGCACTCCACGACCGGGCCCGTCTCGCCGCGCGGGACGAGGGGGACGCCCGCGAGGGTGAGGCGGCGGCGGCCCACGAGGCGCTGGTAGTTACGGTCGCCCCCGCATCCGGGGCAGAAGAACTCGCCGTCGCCGACCGGCGTCCATGCGGTGCGTGTGCCCAGGACGCGGTTCAGGCGGGTCATCGTGCGGCTCGCCGTACCGGCCGTACGGGAGCCCGGTACGTGGGGCGCGCGGGTCTCGTGGGCACCCCGGCCGTCCCGTCCGTCTGGCTGCACGTCGCACCTCCCAGCGCCGCGGCACCATCGCCGCGCCCCGTGATGTTAGCCACATTGTCGAGGTGGAGTCAGCCCTCGGGAAGAGACCCGTTCGTGATCTGACGAACGAATGGCCGGTATGCGACGTAGTCGCTCCGCTGGGTGAGCGGTTCTGGGAGTGCGGGTCGTCGTGGGGCGGGCCTGAGTGCGGGGCGTCCGGGGGACTCCGTCTTGAAACCGCGGCTCGCCGGTGGCTTGTCGGGCCCACGCGGCGGAACCGCATATCGGCACAGCCCCGCGCCCCTGAATTCGAGACTGCACGCCGTCTCGAACCGCGAGTCCGTCGTGGTTGATCGCGCCCTGGCGGCGGAGCCGCATCGTGTCACAGCCCCGCGCCCCTGACGGGACACGGGGCTGTGAGCCCGGCCGTGAAACGGCCGGACTTTCGCGTCAGCGGGTCGCGCGGTTGACGGCGGAGACGACCGCCTTCAGCGAGGCGCGTGTCGTGTTCGCGTCGATGCCGATGCCCCAGAGGACCTTGTCGCCGATCGCGACCTCGATGTACGAGGCGGCCTGCGCGGAGGCGCCCTCGCTCATCGTGTGCTCCTGGTAGTCCAGCAGGCGGGCGTCGACGCCGATGCCCTGCAGCGCGTGGAAGAACGCCGAGATCGGACCGTTGCCGGTGCCGACCAGGGTGGTCTCCGCGCCGTCGACCTCGGCCTCGACGGTGAGGGTGTCCACGCCGTCCGTGTCGGTGGTCGACTGGTTGTTGCGTACCTGGAGGCGGCCCCAGGCGTTCGCCGGGTTCGGCAGGTACTCGTCCTGGAAGGTCGCCCAGATGTCCTTCGGGGTGACCTCGCCGCCCTCGGCGTCCGTCTTCGCCTGGATGATCTTCGAGAACTCGATCTGCATACGGCGGGGCAGGTCCAGCTTGTGGTCGTTCTTCAGAACGTAGGCGATCCCGCCCTTGCCGGACTGCGAGTTGACGCGGATGACGGCCTCGTAGGAGCGGCCGACGTCCTTGGGGTCGATGGGCAGGTACGGCACGGCCCACTCGATGTCGTCGACCGTGACGCCCTTGGCCGCCGCGTCGGCCTCCATCGCGTCGAAGCCCTTCTTGATGGCGTCCTGGTGGGAGCCGGAGAAGGAGGTGTAGACGAGGTCGCCGACGTACGGGTGGCGTGCGTGCACCTCCATCTGGTTGCAGTACTCCCACGTACGACGGATCTCGTCGATGTCGGAGAAGTCGATCTGCGGGTCGACGCCCTGGGAGAACAGGTTCATGCCCAGGGTGACCAGGTCGACGTTGCCGGTGCGCTCGCCCTGCCCGAACAGACAGCCCTCGACACGGTCGGCGCCGGCCATCAGCGCCAGCTCGGCGGCGGCGACAGCGGTGCCGCGGTCGTTGTGCGGGTGGATCGACAGGCAGACGTGCTCGCGGCGGGACAGGTTGCGGCCCATCCACTCGAAGCGGTCCGCGTGCGTGGACGGCGTCGACCGCTCCACGGTGGCGGGCAGGTTGAGGATGATCTCGCGGCCGGGACCGGGCTGCCAGACGTCCATGACCGCCTCGCAGACCTCCAGCGCGAAGTCCAGCTCGGTGTCGGTGAAGATCTCGGGGCTGTACTGGTAGCCGAATTCGGTCTCCGGGCCCAGCAGCTTCTCCGCGTACTCCATCACCAGGCGGGTGCCGTCGACGGCGATCTGCTTGATGTCGTCCTTGGAGCCGCGGAAGACGACCCGGCGGAAGACGGGAGCGGTGGCGTTGTAGAGGTGGAGGGTGGCGCGCCTGGCGCCCTTCAGTGACTCGACCGTCCGCTCGATCAGGTCCTCACGGGCCTGGGTCAGTACGGAGATGGTGACGTCGTCCGGGATGGCGCCCGGCTCCTCGATGATCGAGCGTACGAAGTCGAAGTCGGTCTGGCCGGAGGCGGGGAAGCCGACCTCGATCTCCTTGTAGCCCATCTTCACCAGCAGGTCGAACATCTCGCGCTTGCGGGCGGGCGACATGGGGTCGATCAGGGCCTGGTTGCCGTCGCGCAGGTCGGTGGAGAGCCACCGCGGCGCCTGGGTGATCCGGTTGTTCGGCCAGGTCCGGTCGGCGATGTCGACCTGGTCGTACGGACGGTACTTGTGGACCGGCATGGAGGTGGGCTGCTGGCGGTTCGCCATGATGCTTCGGGCTCCTCAGGATGTCCGAGTGGACGGCCGACGGCGCAACGCCGAACTCCGCGGGGAGGGGGTCGGCCTCGACTACAGGCCCTCGCCGCGGCAGCTAAGGAGGAGCAGCCCGAAATGCATGATGCTGCGGAGCATAGCCGAGCCTCGCTCTGTGCGGAGGGCCGTATCAGTATGCGGGATCAGTAAGGGGCCAAGGGGAGGAACGGGGCGAAAAGTGCCCTATACCACTCCGACGTCACATCCACACAGAGAAGCGACACCCGTGTCACCACATTTCACCAATCATGGTTGCAGGTAGTGACAGCCCGATAACTCAGTGCAAGGGTTCCGGGCATGAAAACCAACGGGGGCCACGAGCCCGTCTTCTGCACCGTCGTACCGCCGCACGTCCTCGACAAGCTGGCCCAGCACGAGGACCCCGCTCTCGCCGGTCCCGCCCGCCGGACCCTGGAGCGCGACGCCCTGGAGCGCACCCACCGCCGTCTGACCACGGTCATCGGCGCACCGGCCGTCGCCGCGCCCGCCGGGGCGGAGGCCGGGAAGCCGCACCGCACCGTCTACGACGCCGGGCACGGCACCGCCCTGCCCGGCCGCAAGGTGCGCGGCGAGGGCGACAAGCCCGGCAAGGACGCCACGGTCAACCGCGCGTACGCGGGCCTGGGCGCGACCTTCGAGCTGTTCCTCAAGGCGTACGAGCGGGACTCGATCGACGGCAACGGCCTGCCGCTGGACGCGACCGTGCACTACGACCGCGAGTACAACAACGCCTTCTGGAACGGCGAGCAGATGGTCTTCGGGGACGGTGACGGCGAGATCTTCCTCGACTTCACCATCCCGGTCGACGTCATCGGCCACGAACTCGCGCACGGCGTCACCCAGTACACGGCGAACCTCACGTACTTCGGCCAGCCGGGCGCGCTCAACGAGTCGATGTCGGACGTCTTCGGCGCGCTGATCAAGCAGTACACGCTCGGCCAGACCGCCGCCGAGGCCGACTGGCTGATCGGCGCGGGCCTGCTCGCCCCGCGTGTCACCGGCGTCGCCCTGCGCTCCATGAAGGCTCCCGGCACGGCGTACGACGACGACGTCCTCGGCAAGGACCCGCAGCCCGCGACGATGGACGACTACGTGCGCACCGGCCGCGACAACGGTGGCGTCCACATCAATTCCGGCATCCCGAACCACGCGTTCTACCTGGCCGCCACCGAGCTCGGCGGGCACGCCTGGGAGCGGGCCGGGCAGATCTGGTATGACGTGCTGACGGGCGGTGAGCTGAAGGAGAAGGCCAGTTTCGGCGACTTCGCGAAGCTCACGGTGGCGGCGGCGCGGGCCCGGTACAACGAGGGCGAGGAGCTGCGGGCCGTGCTGAAGGCCTGGGAGCAGGTCGGGGTGCGGACGGTGTAGTTCCGTACTAGACAAGACCCATGCGTATTCAGGTGAGGCGCACGGGCGGTTTCGCGGGCATCGAGCGGTTCGCCGAGGTGGAGACCTCGGGGCGCGCCGATGCCCAGGAGTGGCATGCCCTGGCCGAGCAGGCGGTCGCCGACGGCCGGGGCACGCCCCCGATCGGGGTGCCGGACGGCTTCAGCTACCAGATCACCGTGAACGACAGGACGGTGTACTGCTCCGACCCCCGGCTCACGGAGGAACAGCGCAAGCTGATCTCAAGGGTGCTGAAGGAGGGGGCGTAACGGCCGGTTCACTCGGACGCGGTTCACTCGGACGCGGTTCACTCGGATGCGTTGACTTCCGTTACCGCCGGTACGGATGATCCGCGCATGGCGACGAACCCGATATCCCAGTTCCCGTCCGACTTCCTGTGGGGCGTGTCGACCTCGGCCCACCAGATCGAGGGTGCGGCGGGCGAGCGCGAGCCCTCCGTGTGGGACGCCTTCAGCGCCGAGCCCGGACGGATCAAGGACGGGTCGACCGCGGCGACGGCCCCCGACCACTACCACCGCTACCGCGAGGACGTCGCGCTCCTGTCCGGCCTGGGCGTGGACGCGTACCGCTTCTCGGTCTCCTGGCCTCGGGTGCGTTCCGAGGGCGGCCTGGACTTCTACGACCGCTTGGTGGACGAGCTGTGCGGGGCGGGCGTGCGGCCCGTCCCGACCCTCTTCCACTGGGACCTGCCGGTCACTCTGGACTGGCTGGAGCGGGACACGGCCGCGCGTTTCGCGGAGTACGTGTCGGTCGTCGCCGAACGTCTCGGCGACCGCGTGAAGAAGTGGATCACGATCAACGAGCCCGCCGAACACACCCTGTTCGGGCATGCGCTCGGCGCGCACGCACCGGGCAGGCAGCTGATGTTCGACGCGCTGCCGGCCGCCCACCACCAGCTCCTGGCCCACGGGCTGGGTGTGCAGGCCCTGCGCGCGGCCGGAGCCGACGACATCGGGATCGCCAACTCGCACGGGCCGACCTGGCCGGCCTCGCGGGAGCAGGGGGACCTGGAGGCGGCGGGGTTCTACGACCTGCTGCTGAACCGGATGTTCTCCGACCCCGTCCTGCTGGGCGAATACCCCGAGGGCGTCGGTGACCTGATGCCCGGGGACGTGTCGGCCGATCTCAAGGTGATCGGGGAGCCACTGGACTGGTACGGCATCAACTACTACGCGCCGACCCGGGTGGGCGCCCCCCAGGGCGAGGACATCGAGTTCGGCGGGCTGACGATCCCGGCCGAACTGCCCTTCTCCGTCAGGGAGATCGAGGGGTACCCCGTGACGGACTTCGGCTGGCCGGTGGTGCCGGAGGGCCTCACGGAGCTGCTCACGGGATTCGCCGAGCGGTTCGGCGACCGCCTGCCTCCCGTCGTCATCACCGAGAACGGCTGCTCGTACGAGGGCGTCGACGACCAGGAGCGGATCACCTACCTCGACGGACATCTCCGGGCGCTGCACCGTGCGATGGAGGCGGGCGTGGACGTCCGCGGCTATTTCGTGTGGTCCCTGCTCGACAACTTCGAGTGGGCGGAGGGGTTCGCGCGCCGCTTCGGCCTCGTCCACGTCGACTACGACACGCTGGAGCGGACGCCCAAGGCGTCGTACGCGTGGCTGCGGGACGGGCTGCGGAGCCGGCAGCGGACCGGAGGATGACCAGGGCGGCCCAGGGATGACCACGAGCCGCCCAGGGATGACCAGGGCGGCTCCGGCTCCGGCTCCGGCACCGTGACCGGTCGGGTCCCGTCACCCTAGTCCTGACCGCACGGAGCGAGCCGCCCGTTCCGGGTCGTCGCCGGCCGCCACCGCGAAGTCCCGCAGCAGTCCGGCGAGCACGTCGTCCGGGCCGTAGATGCCCAGGATGTAACCGGCGTGGGCGAGTTGGGCAAGGCCGTGCATCTGGACGAACAGCTGCCGGACCAGGAGGTCGGCGTCGGCGTCCGCGCGGAACCGTCCGGAGGCGATGCAGCGGCGGATGGCGTCCCGCGGGTGCCGTAGCAGGGCCACGCCCATCTGCCGGTCCCCCTGGGTGAGTTCGAACCCGGCGAGGGTGGAGCCGCCGAACATCACGGCGTACACGTCGGGTTCGGCGCGGGCGAACTCCTGGTAGACGCGGCAGAGTTCGGTGAGTTCGAGGACGGGATCGGTCCCCGGCGCGACAGCGTCCACCCTGCCCAGGAACCGTTCGACGCCTTCCCGCATCACCTCGCGCACCAGCGCCGGCATCGATCCGAAGTGCGTGTACACGGCCATCGTCGACGCCCCGACGGCCTTGACGAGGCGACGGGCGCTGAGCGCGGCGGGGCCCTCCTCGGCCAGGACGCGGGCGGCTTCGTCGAGGAGGAGGCGGCGAACCGGACTGGCCGGTTCCTGGCTGCGACTTGACACGGACCACAGCATAACGTTGTTATGGATATAACGCCGTTATGGATTGCGGGCGAGGGGGTCGTGATGTTCACGAAAGGGATGCGCGGGCGGCTGGTACGGCTGCCCGAGGCCGCGGGGGACGACTCGGGGCTCACGGAAGGCAGGGAGCCGGCCCTGCGGCTCGCGGTGATCGGGGACTCGGTGGCCGCGGGGGTCGGGGCGGCGGACCACCGGGAGGCCATGGCGGGGCAGCTGGCGGCGGCCGTGTCGGCCATGACCGGGCGGGCGGTGTCGTGGCGGGTGGCGGCGAAGGCGGGGGCCTCGCTGTCGACGGTCCGCCAGGGCCTGCTGCCGGGCCTGACGGACCCGACGGCCCGCTGGCGCCCGGACGTGGTGCTGGTGGTGGCGGGCACGAACGACGCGATGCGGCTGCGCCGGCCGCGGGCGTTCCGCCGGGAGGCGGAGCGCCTGATCCGTGACGTCCGGCTACGGCTCGGCGAGGACGTCCCGGTGGTCTTCGCGGGCCTCCCGTCGCTGGCCCGCCTGGAGGCACTCCCCAGCCGGGTCCGAGTACCACTCGGACTCTACGTCGGGCTCCTGGACAGGCAGTTGAGGACGGCGGCCGCGAGGGGAGTCGCCGTCTTCCACCTGCCGTCCGGGGGCCCGCCGGACCTCCCGGGCGAGTGGCTGGCCAGGGACCGGTTCCATCCGTCGGCGGAGGGCTACCGGGCGTGGGCGCGGGTACTGGCGGCCCGCCTGGCCACGCTGACGGAGGCGACGCTGCCGGTGGTCCCGTGACGCCGCGGGGCCGTCCTTGGGCGACGACGGGAATGTGACGACGGGCCCTAGTACTGCAACGGTGCTAGAAGCCCAGCCGCCGCAGCTGCTTCGGGTCCCGCTGCCAGTCCTTGGCGACCTTCACATGGAGGTCGAGGAACACCGGCGTACCGAGCAGCGCCTCGATGTGCTTGCGGGACTTGATGCCGACGTCCTTCAGACGCTTGCCCTTGGGGCCGATGATGATGCCCTTCTGGCTGGAGCGCTCGATGTAGAGGTTCGCGTGGATGTCCAGCAGCGGCTTGTCCGCCGGGCGGTCCTCGCGGGGGAGCATCTCCTCCACGACCACCGCGATGGAGTGCGGAAGCTCGTCCCGTACGCCCTCCAGCGCCGCCTCGCGGATCAGCTCGGCCACCATGACCTGCTCGGGCTCGTCCGTCAGGTCGCCCTCGGGGTAGAGCGCAGGGCCCGGGGGGAGGAGCGGGATCAGGAGGTCCGCCAGCAGGTTCACCTGCTTGTCGCCGACCGCCGACACGGGCACGATCTCGGCCCACTCGATGCCCAGCTCCTTGCCCAGCTGGTCGATCGCGATCAGCTGTTCGGCCAGGGCCTTGGGGTCGACCAGGTCCGTCTTCGTGACGATCGCGACCTTCGGGGTCTTCTTGATCCCGGCCAGCTCCTTCGCGATGAAGCGGTCGCCGGGGCCGATCTTCTGGTCGGCCGGCAGACAGAAGCCGATCACGTCCACCTCGGCCCACGTGGTGCGCACCACGTCGTTCAGCCGCTCCCCCAGCAGTGTGCGCGGCTTGTGCAGCCCCGGGGTGTCCACCAGGATCAGCTGCGCCTCCGGCCGGTGCACGATGCCCCGTACCGTGTGCCGCGTCGTCTGCGGGCGGTTCGAGGTGATCGCCACCTTCTGCCCGACCAGAGCGTTCGTGAGGGTGGACTTGCCCGCGTTGGGGCGGCCCACGAAACAGGCGAAGCCCGCGCGGTGGACGGAGCCCGAGGACTCCGGGGACTCCGACGGCTCGGGGGTCTGGGTGCGAACGCTCATGGCGCCCATTGTCCCTGATCCCCGAAGCCCCACCGCACAGCCGCCTTCGCCATCAGGTGCACACCGGCCCGGACCTTACGGTGCACGCCGAAACGGCCTACGATCACGGCGTCCCGGGCCACGGCGTCCCGGTCACCGCGTCCGCATCCCCATCCGCATCCGCATCCGCATCCGCATCCGCATCGTCCGTCCCCAGCGCGCAGAAGGTCAGCAGGCAGGCATGAAGCTCATCACCGCCGTCGTCAAGCCGCACCGTCTCGACGAGGTCAAGACCGCGCTCCGGGAACTCGGCGTCCACGGTCTCACCGTCACCGAGGCAAGCGGTTACGGCCGCCAGCGCGGCCACACCGAGGTGTACCGGGGCGCCGAGTACCGCGTCGATCTCGTCCCCAAGGTGCGCATCGAGGCCGTCGTCGAGGACGCGGACGCCGAGGCGGCCGTCGACGCCGTGGTCAGGGCCGCCCGGACCGGCAAGATCGGCGACGGCAAGGTGTGGATCGTGCCCGTCGAGACCGTCGTACGCGTGCGGACGGGCGAACACGGCCCCGACGCGCTCTGAGGCGGCCCCTTCAGACGCGGTCTTGAGGCGGCCCTTTCAGCGGAGCGCCCTGCGCCGCCGCACCCGGACCACCACGCCCGCCGCCACCAGCCCCGTCCCCAGCACCAGCGCCACCAGCCACGGCAGCGCGAAGAACGACACGCTGGCCGACTCGCGGGTGTCCTCGGCGGACGCGGTCAACGTGACGTCGCCCCAGTCGAGTTGGGGCGCGCCGCGCCAGGGTTCGGCCAGGCGCACGCGCTGCCCCGGCAGCAGCTCCGAGGGGATTCCGGTCAGGTCGCGGGACAGGAGCGTACGACCGAAGAAGCCCTGGGCCTTCAGCTCGACGCGTGGGTTGAGGGTGACGTTGCCGGTGTTGTGGAGGGTGTACGAGATCGTCGCCGTGCTGTCACCCGTGCCGGGCACGAGGGGCTGCGTGTGGCGGACGCGGACCTTCTCGACGGCGAGGGCGGGCACCGTCGGCCCGTTCACCCGCAGGTAGACGCGGGCGCCCACGGCCCGCTGCACCCCGACCGCGAGCGACCCGTCGCCCGCGTCGATCCTCCCCCACTCTCGACTTCGCTCGACCGGGGGGACCCCCATGTCGAGGGCCACCAGCGCGCCCGGATGGTCGCCCGGTTCGGCCCGCTCGGGCACGCGCAGGGTGAACGGCACGGTGACCCGGCCGCGCGCCGGCACGGTCACCCGGGACTTCGCGGGCTCCGCCCAGGCACCCACTCCGCGCTGCCTCTCCTTCACCGTGCGGACCGCGAACCCGCCGTCGCGGGCGGTGTTGTACGCGTCGGCCGCGTAGAGGCGGAACGTCAGCGGTCTGCCCGTCTTGTTGGCGACGACGACCTTGTCCGTGACCGTCGTGCCGGGATTGGCGGTGACGTAGAAGTACGGCCGCTGGGAGATCTCGGAGGAGGCCGGGAACACGGACCAGCTGCCGTTGTCGGCGGCGTACGAGGGGCCGGCCGGCCAGAGCAGCGCCGGCGGCAGCAGCAGGGCGGTCAGGAGGATGGAGAGGAGGGCGTACGGCTTGCGCATGGGTGCGGACCCCCTACGGACGGCGCGGCGGACGGACGCTCGGGCGCTCGGATGCTCAGGCACTCGGTTGCTCGGTTGCTCGGGTGACGTGGTGGGCGGGCGGGTGCGCGCCCGGCCCACGACGGGCGTCAGGTGAGGGTGAGTGTCAGGACGCCCGCGTACGAACCGGGCGGCGTGGCCGCCGGGACCTCCAGCGCGAGCTCGGCGTCCACGGTGAACTCACCGCCGGTGCGGGTGCCGTCGGGTGCGGACGCCAGGGTCGCGCCCGCGCTGCCCACCGGACCGGCGGAACCGGCCTGGCAGGTGCTCGGGCTGCCCTGCTCGGTGGCACAGGCCGGGGTCCAGCTCAGCTTCGAGGCGGGGATGGACGCCCCCGGACCGGTGAAGTCGGTGACCTTGCCGGTCAGCGACCAGCCGGCCGTACCGCCGCGGTGGTCCTTGACGGTGACCGTCCGCAGGTCGCCGTCGGCCGTGCCGCCGGAACCGGACTCGACGGAGCCGAGGTCGACGGTGTCCCCGGCCTGGCTCATGGAGAGGGTTCCCGCGGTGACCCTGGCCGTGATCTTCTGGCTGTCCCCCGGGACGGGAGTATCGTCGATCACGACGTACGCGGCCGGTCCGGCGCCCTTGCTGTCGCTCCAGCTGTCGCCCTCGTACGCCACGACGCCCGTCGTCGCCCTGTCGTTCACGGTCAGCGCACCGCTGAAGGCGCCCTGGCCGTCCGCGGTGACGGTGGCCGTGTCCGCCGTCTGGGCCGCGCCCGCGCGCCCGGCGAGGGTGACCCTCGCCCCCGGTGTGAAGTCGCTGCCGGTGACGGTGACCCGGGCACCCGGGCTCCCGGAGGCCGAACCCAGCGAGATGGCACGGATGTTGGGCTGGCCGGCGTCCGTGGCGGTCACGGTCTCGGAGACCGGCGCGGGCGGGTTGGTCACCGTGCAGGGGGTGTCCAGTTCGAGGATGTAGCTGGTGTGGATGTTGTAGTCGCCGGGCGAGAGGGTGATCGCGCCGGGCGAGGTGACCGTGAAGGTGCCGGTCATGGAGAACGAGGGGAAGGGGCCCCGTCCAGGCACGGGGTCGTTCTTCTTCGGCCCCGCGACCGTGATGTCCCCTGTCTGTGCCCCGCCCAGGGTGACCTTGCCGGTGGGCGTCATGATGTCGGCCGGCAGGGCGAGGTCGGTGGGGTTGCTGGCAGCGGGTTTGACCACCGTGTAGGTCACGGTGACGGTGTCGCCCACCTTCGGTGTGGCGTTGTCCACCGCGATCCGCGCGGTGGTCGTGCCGTCGATGGGCGGAATGCCCGCGATCGGCGGCGGAACGCAGTGCGTGGCAAAGTCCACGTCCGCGGACCGTGCGCTCGCGGCACCGGCAGGCGCGGTGAGCGCCCCCTGGGCGGTGACGGCGAGCGCGGTCGCCCCGAGGAGCGCGGCCAGGCGGCGTCTTCGTACGACGCCTCTTCGGCTGATGGATCCCATGGATACCCCCTTGAGGGATGCGGGCGCAGTGGCTCTTCCGCGCCGACAGGGGGCCATTGATGTGCAGGTTGTGTGAGAAGTCAATGGACGTGCGGGACTAGAACTGATGGGTCATCAGCTTCTACCAACGCCCGCTCGCCGCAGTCCACTTGGGGGCGAAGGGAGGGCGAAGGAACCCCGACCGGTTCCGTCCCCGTAGGCTTCCGGGGACGGAACCGGCCTTCACGCATTGCACACGCGAGGGTTCACGCGCGAGGGCTTACTCGCGAGGGCTCACTCGAACACGAACGGCCCCGGCGACTGGGGCCCTTCGGCGGTGCACGTGATAGTGATCCCGAAGACCGTCAGCTTGAGAGAGCCGCCGTACGCCTCCAGGCTGTCCCCGGCAGCGACGGTGCCGGGGATCGGCCCGACCGTGACCCCGTCGCCGGCGGCCATCGCCGGGTTCTTGGTGCCGGTGAACGCGGTCGTGCCCCCGCCCGCCTTCACCAGGGTGAGGGTGGACTGGACGGAGTCCGCGCCGATGGCGAGAGGAGCGGTGATCTCGTCGGAGCTGAGGGTGATGGTGGCGGAGGTGCCGTTCTGGGTGGCCGTGAGGGTGGCGCCGCCGCCACCGTACAGGCCGCAGTCGGCGGTGATCGTCGCGGACCCCGGCTCGACGGCCGCGGCGCCGGGGGCGAAGGCGAGCCCTGCGACGGCGACCGCACCGGTCACCATTGCCGCGCTGATCCCGAATCGATTGCGTCTCATCTGAATCGTGTTCCCTTCCCTGGTCCGGGAATTGCCATGTGGGGGCGGAGCTTGGGACGGTCGCCTTCCGGGCACGCGGACTCGTCACCGGACCGGTCGGTGCTCGGCATCGAGATCGAGCACCGCGAGGTGGGGCCGGCCTGGAGAGGATGCGGGGAGACGCGTGCGCGCGAACCACCCACCGCGAGCGGGGTGCGGCACGCGACGCGGCAGAATCTGACGGTCCGTCGGAAGAACGGGTTCCATTGACGCGTGGGTAACCCGGGATTGCAAGACACGCCCTGTCAGTTCTTCCAAGGGTCCGCGAAACTGGCCGAAGTCGTTCCCAGGTCGGGTACTGAACGGCGTTGCCCTTGAGACTGGTTGCACCGTTCTGTCCAACAGTGCGGGTCCCGTCGTCCCCGGGCTCTGTCGCCCACGCACGACTTTCGCCCCGTCCAGGGTCCGCCTACCGGCCGATCCACTCCAGCGGGGGCGCGCGCTTTCAGGGGCGCGGGGAATCTGCGCGCTTTCAGGGGCGCGGGGCTGTGTCTGATATGCGGCTCCGCCGCGATGGGGGTCCCCCCGCTCGAGCGCAGCCGAGAGTGGGGGAGCGACCAGCCACACCCCAAGCATCCGCAAACCCTCGGTCCCCCACCAACACCTCAGCCCGCCGTCGCAGTCCCCCGCACTGAACCGTCCGGCCCCGCAACCAACACCGGAGTCCCCGTACCACCGAGATCCCGAACCGCCGCCAGGTCCTCCTCCGGCACGTTCTCCGACTCCGTGACCACCGCGGCCGCCTCAAGGGACTTCGCCCCGGACGCCACGGCCATCGCGACGGCCGTACGCAGCGCGCTCAACCGGAGCGAGTCGAGGTCGACGGTCCCCGCCACATACGTACGCCCCGTGTCGTCCCGTACGGCCGCGCCCTCGGGCACCCCGTTACGGGCCCGGGCCGACCGGGCCAGGGTGACGATCTTGCGGTCCTCGGGGTCGAGCGCGCTGTTGTCGGTCATGCCCCGAGCATACGGAGGCACGGCGACCACCGGCCCACTCACCCCACCACGCCGAGGACAGCCGCTGCCGAGGACGCTCAGGGACGGTCCAGGACGCTCAGGGACGGTCCAGGACGCTCAGGGACGGTCCAGACGGAGCCGCTCCGCTCGTGGCAGGCCGGCCACCACCAGGTCGTAGGAGTCCTCGATGAGCTCCCGGACGATGTGGTCCGGGAGGTCGCCGTCGGCCGTGACCGTGTTCCAGTGGCGCTTGTTCATGTGGTAGCCGGGGATGATCAGGCCGGGGTACTCGCCGCGCAGCCGTACGGCGTCCTCCGGGTCGCACTTGAGGTTGATGGTGAGCGGGCGCCCGTCCAGGTACGTCAGGGCGAACATCTTGCCCAGGACCTTGAAGACCGAGGTCTCCGGGTTGAACGGGAAGTCCTCCACTGCCGCGTTGAAGGAGAGGCAGAACGCGCGCAGCTCCTGGGGCGTCACTCGGACTCCTTCTCCGCCTCCACGGGCTCGGGCGGCCCGATCGGCTCCACCAGCACCGTGACGATCTTGTTCCGGCGGCCGGCGGCGGCCTCGGCGGTGAGACGCAGCTCCCGCTCGTCCGGCAGGGGCACGACGGACGAGGCACCGGCGATCGGCACGCGGCCCAGCGCCTTCGCGAGCAGTCCGCCCACCGTCTCCACGTCCTCGTCGTCGTACGCCTCTATGCCGTACAGCTCGCCGAGGTCGCCGATGTCGAGGCGGGCCGTCACGCGGTAGCGGTCCTCGCCGAGCTCCTCCACCGGGGGCAGCTCACGGTCGTACTCGTCGGTGATCTCGCCGACGATCTCCTCGAGGATGTCCTCGATGGTGACGATGCCGGCCGTGCCGCCGTACTCGTCGATGACGACGGCGACGTGGTTGCGCTCCTGCTGCATCTCGCGCAGCAGGTCGCCCGCGTTCTTGGTGTCGGGGACGAAGGCGGCGGGCCGCATGGCCGTGGAGACCAGCTCGGACTCGGCGTCCCGGCTGATGTGGGTCTTGCGGGCCAGGTCCTTCAGGTACACGATCCCGACGATGTCGTCCTCGCTCTCGCCGGTGACCGGGATGCGGGAGAAGCCGGAGCGCAGGGCCAGGGTGAGGGCCTGACGGATCGTCTTGAAACGCTCGATGACGACCAGGTCGGTCCGCGGGACCATGACCTCGCGGACGAGGGTGTCGCCGAGCTCGAAGACGGAGTGCACCATACGGCGCTCCTCGGCCTCGATCAGGGACTCCTTCTCGGCCAGGTCCACCAGCGCGCGCAACTCCGCCTCGGAGGCGAAGGGGCCGCGGCGGAAGCCCTTGCCGGGGGTGAGCGCGTTACCGATGAGGATCAGCAGGGGCGGGATCGGGCCCATGATCCGGGCCAGCGGGAGCAGCACGTACGCGGCGGCCGTCGCCGTGTTCAGCGGGTGCTGGCGGCCGATCGTGCGCGGCGACACCCCGACGGCGACGTACGACACGAGGACCATCACGGCGATGGCGACGACGAGGGCCTGCCAGGTCTTGTCGAACTCCTGGAGGCAGGCGTACGTGATCAGCGCGGCGGCCGCCATCTCGCAGGCGACGCGCACGAGCAGTGCCACGTTGAGGTAGCGGGTGGGATCGGCCGCGACCTGGGCGAGCTTGGCGCTGCCGCGCCGCCCGGACCGTACGGCCTCCTCGGCTCGGAAGCTGGAGACGCGCGCGAGGCCCGCCTCCGCGCAGGCGGCGAGCCAGGCCACGACGACCAGCGCGACGGCGCCGGTGAGAAGGGATGCGCTCATGACACGGTGGGGGCCGGGGAGGGGCCCGTCAGGCCCTTCTCCGCGCGCCAGCCGTCGACGATGGCCGCCTGGAGGCCGAACATCTCGGCCTTCTCGTCCGGCGCCTCGTGGTCGTACCCGAGCAGGTGCAGCACTCCGTGGACGGTGAGCAGTTGGAGCTCCTCGTCCATGGAGTGCTGCGTGGGCGCTTCCGTGCCCTGCTTGGCGGCGACCTCCGGGCACAGCACGATGTCACCGAGGAGCCCGTGCGGAGGCTCGTCGTCGTCCTTCGAGGGCGGCCGCAGCTCGTCCATCGGAAAGGACATGACATCCGTGGGCCCGGGCAGATCCATCCACTGGATGTGCAGCTGCTCCATGGCGTCGGCGTCCACGACGATCACCGAGAGCTCGGAGAGCGGGTGGATGCGCATCCGTGCGAGCGCGTAGCGGGCGATGTCGAGGATCGCCTGCTCGTCGACCTCGGTTCCGGACTCGTTGTTGACGTCGATCGACATGGTCGTGCTGGTCTACTTCCCCTTGTGCCCGTGTCCGGCCTTGCCGCGGCCCTTGTGGGTACCGTTCTGCGTGCCGTTCTTGCTGTCGTACTTCTCGTACGCGTCGACGATACGGCCGACCAGCTTGTGCCGGACGACATCGTGGGACGACAGGATGGAGAAGTGCACGTCCTCGACGCCCTCCAGGATGTCCCGCACCTGCCGCAGGCCGGACTTCGTGCCGTCCGGCAGGTCGACCTGGGTGACATCGCCCGTGATCACTATCTTCGAGTCGAAGCCGAGGCGGGTGAGGAACATCTTCATCTGCTCGGGGCTCGTGTTCTGGGCCTCGTCCAGGATGATGAAGGCGTCGTTGAGCGTGCGGCCACGCATGTACGCGAGCGGCGCGACCTCGATCGTTCCCGCGGCCATGAGCCGTGGGATGGAATCCGGGTCGAGCATGTCGTGCAGCGCGTCGTACAGCGGACGCAGGTACGGGTCGATCTTCTCGTAGAGCGTGCCGGGCAGGAAGCCGAGCCGCTCGCCCGCCTCCACCGCCGGGCGGGTCAGGATGATGCGGTTGACCTGCTTGGACTGGAGGGCCTGGACCGCCTTGGCCATGGCGAGGTAGGTCTTGCCCGTGCCCGCGGGACCGATGCCGAAGACGATGGTGTGCTTGTCGATCGCGTCCACGTAACGCTTCTGGTTGAGCGTCTTGGGGCGGATCGTGCGGCCGCGCGAGGACAGGATGTTCTGCGTGAGTACCTCGGCCGGGGTTTCCTGGCCGTCACTCTCCCCGTTCTCGCTCGCCCTGAGCATGGCGATCGAGCGTTCCACTGCGTCCTCCGTCATCGGCTGTCCGGTGCGGAGCACCAGCATCATCTCGTCGAACAGGCGCTGGACCAGGGCGACCTCACCCGAGTCGCCGACCGCGCTGATCTCATTGCCCCGGACATGGATATCGACCGCCGGGAAGGCCTTCTCGATCACGCGCAGGAGCGAGTCTCCGGAACCCAGCACGGTCACCATGGGGTGTGCGGCCGGAACGGTGAACTGCGCTCTCGCCTGCTCCTGCGCGGAGGTGTGAGCTGTGGGTGTTTGAGTCATGGGCCGGCTCTGTAGGCCTTGCTCGTCCTCCTCGATACGACTCGCCCGCCCCATGGGCGGTCTGGCGGTTTCCAGGGTACGCCGGGGTACTGACAACGCCGTAGGGCTTTTCGCGGTCGGGTTGGCGTGGCAGCGGCGGGAGTCGGGCCGACGTTCCTTCCCGAGGCGTGTCCGAGCCTGACGTCACACTTCGTCCCGGGCGATGGACTGTTCGATGAGGGCCACGGTGGCGCGAGGGTCGTCGACCTCGATGATGAGGCGGTCATATGTCGCTGCGTCGGCGAGTTCGATGACGACCGCCTTGGCCGGGTTCCTGACATCCCAGAAGAGGTGTTCGCCGCCACGGCGGAAGCGGCCGGCGGTGATCATTCCGGGCATATGGGTACCGGCGACCCGGATGCCCCTCGGCTCACGTGCGATGCCGGGGTCGTGGGTGGCGCCACGCACGTGGGCGAGGGGGATCTCAAGGCGGCTCTTCAACGTCCAGAGCTTGTCGAGGCCCTGGAATTCGGCGGTCAGGAGGGCGCGTTCACGGTCGACGGTGATCACAGCCATGTCAGTGAGTGCTCCTTCGGTGTGGCCTGCGGGCGGGCGCGCAGGCGCAGGCGGGTGCCGAGGACGGTGGAGGCGAGTTGGGGTGCGGCGTCGCCATGGGTGGGGCGCAGGGCGTCCTCCAGTGCGGTGACGCCTTCCGCGACCAGTGCGGCAACCTCCGGGTCATGGGGGGCGCGTTCGGCTGCGGCGAGGAGGAGGAGTCCGGCGGCCGGGCCGTCGTCGTACCGGGCGATGGCGGCCGTCAGCGCCTGGGCGGGGTCGGCGATGGCGGCGATCGCAGCGGCGGCTGGATGGATCTCGCGGTCGAGGTGGTTGCGCAGAGCGGTCAGATGCAGGCCCCGCTTGGAGCCGAACACCTTGTAGAGACTGCCCCGGTGGATGCCGGTGGCGGTGACCAGGTCGTCCACCGAGGTGCCCTCGTAGCCGTGGGCGGCGAAGAGGGCGGCCGCGGCGCTGACGGCCTGGTCAGTGTCGAAGGCGCGTGGTCGTCCCATGTCGATGACGGTACGCGATTAAAGAACGTTCAGTCAAGAACGAACGTTCTTTAATTGGTGACGCTCAGGATGCCGGATGCCGGGGCCGGCGCCCCTGGAGTTGCGGCGGCAACCTCCTGCGCGCCCGCCCGGGCGGCTGGGCGGCTGGGCGGCTGGGCGGCTGGGACGACATCCCGCCGCCGTGAACTCACCGAACCGAACCCGTCTGGTCACGACCGAACCCGTCTGGTCACGCCGACCGCTTGAACCCGATCGTCGGCACCGCCCTCCGCAGCGGCCACGGGCTGACCGCCTCATCGGGCAGCAGGGACTCCAGGAAGGCGTAACGCTGCAGGGCCGCCGGGTCCTGGCCCTCCAGCGACTGCACCCGCCGCCACCACGCGGCCGTCTCGGACCAGCCGGGAGCCGACAGGGAGCCCCCGAACTCCTGCACCGACAGCGCCGCGGTCAGCCCGGCGAAGGCCAGCCGGTCCGCCAGCGGCCACTCGGCCAGTGTCCCGGCCACGAAACCCGCCACGAACACGTCCCCCGCCCCCGTGGGGTCCATCGCCTCGACGGCGATGGCCGGCACCTCGGCGGTCTCACCGGTCCGCGCGTCCACGGCGTACGCCCCCTGCGCACCGAGGGTGACCACAGCGAGCGGCACATACTCGGTGAGGGCGTGCGCGGCCGCACGGGGACAGTCGGCGCCGGTGTAGCGCATCGCCTCCGCCGCGTTGGGCAGGAACGCCTCACAGTGCTCCAGGTCGGCGAGGCCCGCCAGGTCCCAGCGGCCGGTGTCGTCCCAGCCGACGTCGGCGAAGATCCGGGTCCCCTTGCCCGCGGCCTGGGCGATCCAGGGGGCGCGCACTCCGGGCGTCAGGGACGCGACCGCGGCGCGCGCATGGGGCGGGCACTCCGGCGCGGTCTCCTCCGGCGGCGGCTCGTGGCCGTGCGAGACCATCGTGCGCTCGCCCTCGTACGCCATGGAGACAGTGACCGGGGAGTGCCAGCCGGGGACCGTGCGGGAGGGGGTCAGGTCGATGCCCTCGCCCTGTTCCAGGGCGTCCCAGCAGTACTCCCCGTAGTGGTCGTCCCCGAAGGCCGCCGCCAGGGACGTCCGCAGACCGAGCCGGGCGAGCGCGGTCGCCATGTTCGCCACGCCGCCGGGGCTCGACCCCATGCCACGCGCCCAGGACTCGGTCCCGCGCACGGGGGCGAAGTCGAGGCCGGTGAAGACGATGTCGAGGAAGACGGTGCCGGTCAGGTACACGTCCCACGGCGGGTCGCCCGGTGTGCGCAGAGCGGCGAGGGGGTCGACGTGGGGCCGGCGGTACAGTCGCTCTCCCTTGGACGCGATCACGGTGTGCTCCCTGGCGTGGTGCGGATCAGGCCCAGTGTGCACCAACCGCCCCGCACAGCGCCGCCCCTCGCGCCGGAGCCGCCCCATGCGTCGTACGACCGCGCATGCGCCCCGTGACGGGCACCCTCAGCGGCCCCGGAGCAGTGCCGTGCCTCCCAGCGCCCACCAACGCTCAGCGAAGGTCGTACATCAGCCGTCAATGGTCGTGCGCGATCCCCTTACGATCAGCTCATGTCGGAACCCACGGACGAACGCGGTGTACGCGAGGTGAAGTCCGCCGCCCGCACGGTCGACCTGCTGGAACTCCTGGCCGCCCGCGGCGACCGCCCCGCACGCCTCCAGGAACTGGCGGACGAGCTCCAGGTCCCCCGCAGCTCGATGTACGCCCTGCTCCAGACCCTGATCAACCGCGGCTGGGTCCGCACGGACGCCACGGGCTCCCTCTACGGCATCGGTATCCGCGCCCTGCTCACCGGCACGAGCTACCTGGACTCCGACCCGCGCGTCCGCGTCGTCCGCCCCTACCTCGACGAGGCCTCCGACGCGCTGGGCGAGACGATCCACATGGGCCGCCTGGACGGCACGGACGTCGCCTACCTCGCGACCCGCGAGTCCCACGAGTACCTGCGCACGATCAGCCGCGTGGGCCGCCGCCTCCCCGCCCACGCGGGCGCCCTGGGCAAGGCCCTCCTGGCGGAACGCGCCGACGACGCCCTCCCCGAGCCCCCGTACGCCCGGCTGACCCCCAACACCCACACCACCCGCGAGTCCCTCCTGGCCGACATCGCCGCGACGCGCGCCCGCGGCTACTCCGTCGACCACGAGGAGGGTGTCACGGGCATCGTCGGCTTCGGCTTCGCCCTCCGCTACGACACTCCCGCTCAGGACGCGATCAGCTGCTCGGTGCCGGTGGCGCGGCTCTCGCCGAGCCACGAGGAACAGATCATCTCGGTGATGCGGGAGATCCGGGCGAAGGTGGAGGCGGCGACGCCCTGGGTGTCGGGTGCGGTCAACTGGCGCTGAGGCCGAGCTCGGGCGGCGCGCTCACGGAACGCTCCCGGCAGCGCCGCGAACCAACCCGCACGCGCCCGGGCCGGGACGGCGCCGCTACCCGAACTCGTACGCCTCCACCTCGGCGAGGTACCGCGCCCGCCGCTCCTCGTCGTGCTCCAGGAAGGACGCCAGGAACGAGTTGCGGGCCAGTTCGCGCAGCCGCTCCTCGCTCAGGCCCAGCGTCGAGCGCACCGCGTCGAAGTTGTCGCCCGCGTAGCCGCCGAAGTAGGCCGGGTCATCGGAGTTGACCGTGCACAGCAGCCCGGCGTCCAGCATGGCGGGCAGGGGATGGTCGGCGAGGGCGTCGACCGCGCGGAGCCGGACGTTCGACAGCGGGCAGAGCGTCAACGGCACCCGCTCCCGTACGAGCCGCTCGACCAGCGCCTCGTCCTCCATGCACCGCAGGCCGTGGTCGACCCGCTCGACCCCGAGCACGTCCAGGGCCTCGACGATGTACGACGGCGGCCCCTCCTCCCCCGCGTGCGCCACCCGCCGCAGCCCCAGACCGGCCGCCGCCTCGTACACCTCCCGGAACTTCACCGGCGGATGCCCGACCTCCGCGGAGTCGAGGCCGACGCCCACGATCCGGTCGAGATACGGCTTCGCCGCCTCCAGGGTCTCCATCGCCGACTCGGCGGACTCGTCCCGCAGGAAGCACATGATCAGCTGGGTGGAGACCCCATGCGTCTGCTCGCTCCGGCCGAGCGCACGCCACAGCCCCTCCACCACCGTCCCCATCGCCACGCCCCGCGCGATGTGGGCCTGCGGATCGAAGAAGATCTCGGCGTGCCGCACACCCTGCGCGGCGGCCCGCGCGAGATACGCGTCGGCCAGGTCCCCGAAGTCCCGCTCGGTCCGCAGGACGGCCATGAGCTCGTAGTACAGGTTCAGGAAGGACTGCAGATCCTCGAACCGGTACGCCTCACGGAGCTCGTCCGTGTCGGCGTACGGCAACCCGACCCCGTTCCGCGCGGCCAGCGCGAACGCCAGCTCGGGTTCCAGGGTGCCTTCGATGTGCAGGTGAAGTTCAGCTTTCGGGAGGGGCATTAACGCATCGTACGGCCGTTTTATCTGCGCTTCGGTACCGGCACCCGCAACAGGTCGTGCGCCACCGTCAGCTCCCCCTCGTACCCGGCGGCCCGCGCCTGCCGCTCGAACTCGTCGGGCTCGGTGTACCGCTGACTGAAGTGGGTCAGCACGAGGTGCCGCACGCCCGCGTCCCGCGCCACGCCGGCCGCCTGACCGGCTGTCAGGTGGCCGTACTCGTCGGCGAGTTCCGCTTCCTCGTCGAGGAACGTCGACTCGATGACGAGCATGTCGCAGCCGTCGGCCAGCGCGTACACGCCCTCGCACAGCCGGGTGTCCATGACGAACGCGAACCGCTGCCCGCGCCGCACCTCGCTCACGTCCCCGAGTGAGACGCCCCTCAGGGCCCCTTCTCTCTGTATCCGCCCGACGTCCGGCCCCTTGATCCCGTGCGCGGCCAGCCGCTCCGGCAGCATGCGCCGCCCGTCGGGCTCGACGAGCCGGTACCCGAACGACTCGACGGGATGCGAGAGCCTGCGCGCCTCAAGGCGGTACGAGGGGGTGTCGGCGAGCACACCGTCCTCCGCGACCGGCGCCTGGACCAGCTGCACGGTCTCGCGATACGCGGTCGCGTACCGCAGCCGGTCGAAGAACCGCTGCCCGGAGCGCGGGTAGTGCGCGGTGACGTCGTGCGGTACGCGGTCGAGGTTGATGCGCTGGATGACACCGGCGAGGCCCAGCGAGTGATCCCCGTGGAAGTGTGTGACACAGATCCGGTGCAGGTCGTGGGCGGCGACTCCGGCACGCAGCATCTGCCGCTGCGTGCCCTCACCGGGGTCGAAGAGGATTCCCTCGCCGTCCCACCGGAGCACGTACCCGTTGTGGTTGCGGTGCCGGGTCGGGACCTGGCTGGCGGTACCGAGGACCACCAGTTCGCGTACGGACATGGCGAGTTATCCGGGGGGCCATTCGAGCCCGCGCCCGCCGATGAGGTGCGCGTGCGCGTGGAAGACGGTCTGCCCGGCGCCGCTGCCGGTGTTGAACACGACCCGGTAGCTCTCCAGCTTTTCCTCTCCGGCCACCTCGCCGGACACGCGGAGCAGGTCCGCGGCGATACCGGGCTCGGCGGCGCCGAGGGTGGCGATGTCCGGGTAGTGCACCCGGGGGATGATCAGCACGTGCGTCGGTGCCTGCGGGTTGATGTCCCGGAACGCGACGGTCGTCTCCGTCTGCCGTACCACGGTCGCCGGAATCTGCCCCGCCACGATCTTGCAGAACAGACAGTCGTCCTGCGGCTCCCCAGCCATGCGTGCCTCCTCGCCGCCGATAGATCACGTCCGGGGCATGGTACCGAGGGGTCTTGGCCCCCGCCGCCCTTACCCATTCCCGTCCCCTGGGGCTGCCGCCCCCAGACCCCCGTTGACGGGCTGGGGTGAGCGGGTCATATGCGAGTGGGTGGGCGGTTCATCGGCCTGAACGGCCTCGTCCTCAAACGCCGGACGGGCTGAAAACCCCAGCCCCGCCCGCACATTCCAGCCCCTCCGACGTTTGAGGAGCGGGGATCCGGGGGCCTGCTCCCGAAACCCGGGGGTCCAGGGGGCGCATGAGCGCAGCC
>NZ_VMNX01000137.1 GCF_009377235.1 Streptomyces acidicola | reverse complement strand
CACCTCTGCGGCCTTCGTATGAACAAGCTTCCGTGGCGGAATGCATGATCATGCGAAGGCCGTCCGCCTGCCCGACGAATCCCCAGATGAGTGGGGGTGTACGACGCGACGTTCGAGGCCCGGGGTTGAAAGACAAGCTGAGTCCAGCTCTACTTCAAGGGGTCGCACATCAGGCCGAGCGCAACGCCGTTGTCGCCCCGCTCATCCGAAAGTGAAGGTACGCACGAACAGTTCGGGTTGGACTCCGGCGGGCCACGTACCGACGAAGTACAGGTCGTGGACTCCGCCGGGATCGTTCACCTCCGCGGTGAACGTCTTGTAGACCCGGTTGGACAGGGAGGTGGAACCGGTGTGCGGCAGGTTCTCGAACGTCGCCACCACCGGGCCGTCGGGCGAGCCGGCGCGCACGGTGACGTTCGCCCCGGCCGTGCGGGTGGCGAACTCCGTCGAGAGCTGGTCGATGGAGGCGACGTTGATCCGCGGGAACATGAACCAGTTGCCCGAGTCGGGAACGAACAGCTGCCCGGTGTAGAGACCCACACCCTGCCCGCGCGGATACGTGGCGGCGCTGTACTGGCTCGGATGCAGCACGATGTCGTTCGCGCCGGTGAGCGCCGGGGCGCCGCCGGGCGCGCCGTCATCGGTGTACTCGGCCCGGACGATGTGGAACACATAGGCGCCGGGACCGTGTTCGGCGTCCCGGCCGGGCGCGAGGACCCCTTCGCAGTTCGCGTCGGGCGTGGCCTCGGCCATGGGGTGGCCGTGCTGGTTGTGCCCGAGCTGGTAGGTGACCTTCACCTTGGTGCAGTCGACGGCACCGTCCTCCGGGTCGACGACCTTCACCTTGAAGGGAATGTCCGCGCCGAAGTCCGAGAAGCCGCCGTCGGCGGGCGACTCGATGGTGACCACGGGACGTGTGTTGCCCGCCACCACCGACAGATGCGCGGTCGAGGACTTGCCACCGCTGTCCGTGACCGTCAACCGGGGCTCGTAGGATCCGGCGGTGCGGTAGGTGTACGACGCCCGCGCCGTCGTCGCGTCCGTCGTACCGTCGCCGTCGAAGTCCCAGGCGTACGTCAGCGCGTCACCGTCCGCGTCGGTGGACCCGCTCGCGTCGAAGTCGACGGCGAGAGGGAGCGGCCCGGAATCCTTGTTCGCCTCGGGCACGGCCTGGGGCGCGCGGTTGCCCTCGGTGTAGTCGATCCGGTAGAGCCCGGAGTCGTCGTTGCTGGAGCCCCAGCCGTTGCCGTACTCCAGGACGTACAGGGAGCCGTCGGGGCCGAACTCCATGTCCATCGGCTTGCTGAAGTCGGCGTCCGGCAGGAAGGCGCGCATGTCCTGAGGCTTCGTCAGCTTCTTGTCGAAGGTCGCGCTCTGCACCCAGTCGGTCGTCCAGTCGTACAGGAAGCGCCGGCCGTCGAACCACTGCGGGAACTTGGTCTCGGAGGGGTTCTTCCGGTCGTAGTGGTACACCGGCCCCGCCATCGCGCCGCCGCCGTAGAGCTGCGGGAAGTACTCCTGCTTGTCGTAGGTGTAGTAGACCGTCGCCGGTTTGATCGGGGGCAGGTGGACCAGGCCGGTGTTGTTGGGCGAGTCGTTGACGGGCTTCTCGCAGCTGAACCAGGGGCCCGGCTTGTCGTCCACGTAGTTCCAGTCGTTGTACGGCTGGTTGTCCATCGTGCAGTAGGGCCAGCCGTAGTTGCCCGCACCCTTCATCAGGAACAGGCGCACATGTCCGGCCGGACCGCGCTCGGGGTCCGGCTGCACCGCGTCCGGACCGTAGTCCGCCATCCAGAGCGCGCCCGTCTTCTCGTCGTAGTCGCCGAGCGTGAAGGGGTTGCGGAAGCCCATGGCGTAGATCTCGGGGCGGGTCTTGTCGTGGCGGTCGGCCTTCTCGGGGAAGAGGTTCCCCTTCGGGATGTCGTAGCCACCCTTCTTCTTCGGCACGATCCGCAGGACCTTGCCGTTGAGGTCGTTGGTGTTGGCGGAGGTCCGCTGGGCGTCGCCGCCCGCCTGCCCCGGCCGCTCGTCCGTGCCGGGAAATCCGCGTGAGGCACAACAGTTGGTGTTGTCACCGGTCGCGATGAACAGCACGCCGCGCTTGGTCATCAGCAGATCGCCCGCGCTGTGGCCGCCGCCCACCCCCTTCGGATGCTGGATGTCGATGACCGTCGTCGCGGAATCGAGGTCGAGGACATTGCGCGGACTCAGCGTGAAGCGCGCCACCCGGGACACGTACGACGTATCCCAGTCCGGGCGCGAGAAGTGCAGGTAGACATGGCCCGACGTGGCGAAGTCGGGGGCCAGCGCAAGTCCGACGAGACCCAGTTCGCCGACGACGCGCACAGGGACCGTGCCGGCCGTCGCGGACGACTTCGTCCTGGGGTCCCAGACCTTGACCCGTCCGTCCCGCTCTATGTACACGACCCGGCCGTCCGGGGCGACGCTGATCCGCATCGGCTGGGTCAGCCCGGTGCCTTCGAGAAGGACCTTCTGGAACCGGTCGTCGCGGGGGAGTTGCCCTGCGGACGGCGTGCCGACCGGCGGTTCGTGCGGTCCGTCATGGGCCGCGGCGACCGGCGTCACCAGCGCGAGCGGAAGGATCAGAGTGAGTAGAAGCATCCTCATGCGATGTGCGCGGTGCCGGTGTCTTCCCTGTTGGCGGGCCATAGGGATCTCCTGCCTCTGCTTCATTCACGGACGTCGACGGACGCTGGGGTCAGCGGTCGGAGCGGACGTGCCCGCTTTGAGCGGGAGGCACAGCTTCCAGAGCAACATCAGTGCCGATCGACGGGTGCTGTGGGAGGTGGGACGGAGCGAAGGGGAATCTAGCCGCTTCCGCCTCCGACAGAAAGAAGAGAGACGAAGATTGCAGAACTTCGTCTTTCTGGTGGACAAAGTTGCGGTGAGCTGCTTCCACCCGACCTTCGACCGTCCTGGGAGGCCCGCCTCAGCCGGCGAGGGCCGTTGACGGTAGGCCCACGGCCATGCCGGGATCAGGTACCCGCGGCGAAGCCACTTCCCTTGAAGCCGGTCGCGATGCTTCAGGAAGCGCGGTCAGCAACCCGCACACACATCGCCGCGATGGCCAATCGGCGTAGGGCGGATCGTCCGGTCGTTCCGCCGCTTTCGGCCGTCGCTTCGATCAGCGCGGTCGCCACCACCAGGTCGCGGCGCTGCTCGGCCGGCGACGTGGCTACGGCGCCGCCGGTCGAATGCCCGACGACGGTCGTGCGGCGCACCCCGAGTCTGTCGAGTACGACCCCAACCCGGCGTGCCTGCTCCGCGAGAAGGCGCACGATCTGCTCGCCGGAGGCTTCGGCTGTCTCCGTGAGCACTGACACCGTGTTCCAGGTGAGGAGGCAAGAATCTCGGGCAGCTGCGCGGTGACCCGGTGGCGTCCCCGACCTCCGACACCTACTGCGGGTACGGCGAGTTGACCGCCTGTCGTGACCTCCTCCTCGCCACCCTCAAGAGCGCGGCGGCCGCCCCGGCGACCGGCGACCGAGGTTTATCCGGGCAGCGACAACTGCGCGGCCGGGAACCAGTGGTGTGCGGACGCGATCATCCACCGGGTGCTCGGCGGCATCACCCACGGGTCGGTACGTTGGCAGTACAGGCCGACGTATCAGCAGGTGGTGGAATTCCCGTCGCGCCGCTGACGATTCGAACCTTGGGCCGGGGCCGCCGCGGCGGGGCCCCGGCCCACTCCGTGCGGTTGCGCCCTACCGGCGGCCGACGCGATGGAGGAGCTGGCCACACCCGCGCCGCACCTCGCCGCCAGAGCCCCCTACTTCCCGACGCAGGACAAAGTTGCGTCGAGCTCGATAAAAGTCACGTCGTATCCGGTCTTACCAATGCCGCCGGGGAGACTTAGGCTCCAGCCGGTGCCGAGCTGAGCCAGTCGCAGTCCGGCGCTGCACATTCAGTACCCCCGTCACCGATTACGGGTCCAGGCGCGCCGGGCATCGCGACGCCCCCTGGGCAAGGAGGAGACTGACGTGAACGGCCGACGCACGACGTCCCAGACACCCCAGACACCCCAGGCATCCCAAGGGTCCCAGGCATCCCGGACGACCACCCGGCGGCGACTCCTCGGCGCGGCAGGCGGAGCCGCCGTGGCCGGCGCGCTCGGGCCGTTCCCGGGGGTCGCGGCGGCCGAAGCCCCCCATCGTCCCGTCGGTGACCGGAACGCGGACTACGGTTTCGGCCGGGGCGGCGACCTACCGCTCAGCCACATCGGCATCCAACTGTTCACCGTCCGCGACCTGTTCGCCGACAACGAGCTGGACATGTCCGGCACGTTCGAGATGCTCGCCGACGCCGGCTACGCCGAGTTCGAGATCGGTGGCGACTACGACGGCCGCACTCCCGCGCAGGTCCGCAAGCTGGCCGACGCCCACGGTCTCAAGATCGCCGGTAACCACTTCGGGCCCCGGGACATGGTCCAGAACATCTGGTACGACCCCGAGGAGCGCGCCCGGATCTACGAAGAGGCGCACACGCTCGGGCTCAAGGCGGTCGGCACCGGTCACTCGTACACCGCGCCGCGCACGGTCGACGGCTACAAGCGGATGGCCGCGGCCTTCAACGAGTGGGGCGGGGAAGCCGTCCGCAACGGCTTCGACTACTTCTACTTCCACAACCACGACGTGGAGTTCACGCTGGTCGACGGGGAGCCGCTGTACGACATCCTGCTGGAGGAGACCGACCCGCGGTACGTCAAGTTCGAGCTGGACCTCGGGTGGATCGAGATCTCCGGCCAGAGCGCGTACGACTACATCAGCCGCGACCCGGAGCGCTTCCCGCTCTTCCACGTCAAGGACATCCGCTGGGACCCCAACGGCAATCGCGTGGCGCAACCCGGTACCGCCAACGCCGGCAAGCGGTTCTTCTTCACCGATCCCGGCAAGGGCGACCTCGACTGGCCGAAGATCTTCACGGCACTCAAGAACCCCGCCCACCACCACTTCCTGGTCGAGCACGACGACGCCGGCAACGACGAGACCGCCGACGCGACCTCGCCGCGCCCACTCAATCCCGCGGGCTCGGCGAACACGGCCTGGACCGGTCGCAAATACCTCGCCAACCTGGAGATCCCCAGGCGAAAGCGGAATTAGTGCCGCGACCGGCAACGCTACAATCCCCACGCCCAAGCCGTTGACCAGGACATACACCGAAGTGCGGCTGGAGTATCAGGTGGTCGTCATCCAACGTGATCCGGTCGGCAGGGATGGTCGTTGCTCGGCGTCGGCAGTCATCGTCGTCCGGGGCGGATATGAACTCGGCGGCTCCCGACGCATCCGTGGTGGCGGGACGTGTCCCTGCCTCTGCCGCAGGACGGGAAGTGGCCCGTTCCGAAGATCGCTCCCACGTCGACCTGCGAGGGCGACCTCGACCTGGTGAGCGAGGCCTGACCGACTCCGCGGTCGGCGCGGATGCTCCTCACACCGGGACGGGAACGGAACGGGAACGGGTTCCGGGACAGTCGAGACGTCCTGGTCCGCGGAGTTGGCGCGTCGAGTCGACCAGTTCCCGGTGACCGGGGCCTCGTTCCCCCGAAAAGTGAGGAGACAGTGCCGTGCCGGTGGTGACGGTGGACTGGTGGAAAGGCAACGACCGACAGAAACGAGCCGATCTCGTCCATGAGCTGACTTCGACTCTCGTGCGCATCGCGGGGTGCCCCAGGGAGGCTGTGACCGTCCTCGTGCGGGATGTGGAGCAGGACCACTGGGGCCGCGGCGGAACACTCGCCGACGAGCCCGGCGAGGTACCGGCGGACGGCGCGGAGCCGCCGGAGCGGGCTCGTTCCGTGCTCTCGGAGAGCCGCTGACACAAACGCAGGCGGACACGGTCAGTGGCCGACGGCATGGTGCTGTCGGCCACCGACCGTGTCCGCGCGAGAAGCCCGTGACACGGGCCGGGCCGTGCGGGGCTCCCCCTCCGGGCGCCCGAGGCCACACCCGGAGGCCCGATCGGGTACGACACGGGGACGGGAACCGCGCCGGGTATCGACCGCGATGCCAGGCGTCGCGGGCACCGGACGGCCTTCGCCCGGCAGCAGCGCCTTCGCGCCAACCGGGCTCCCCACGGTCATCAGGCAGTCACCCTGTGCCCGAACGGCCAGTGTGTGCGCGAGAGGGCGCGCGTGTTTGCTTTCGCGGAGGGACAGCATGGCCTGTCGGGGCGGGTGAGTGACAACGCAAAGTGACCAGTGCCGCTCCAGCGGCGTCGGGCCCTACGGGGGACTGGTCCCTGTGCCGGCACCGAACCCGGTCACCGTCGGCGGGCCCTCGCGGACGCCGGACGGGAGGTCGTCCTCGCCCCCGGTCCTCCGCTCGCCGCGCGGACCGGAACCGGCACGGGGCACGAGGAACACGTGTCCGATACCTGATGCGCGCCGCCCCGCATCCTATGAAGACCCGCCAAGTCGCGACGGTCAGTGCACATCCTGGGTCAGAATGTGACCGTCGCTGACGGCCGTCCCGTGCCGTGCCCTGCATGAGGTGAAGCACCTGGACGGCCGTAGCCGGTTCCGCCGTGCGGACATCTCGTGCAGGCGCGCGGTTGCGGGGGCGGCCGCCCCCGCAACCGGAGAGAGGACATGTCCAATGCCTCATGGCGCGCCGATACGCCTTCGGATCCTCGGCTCCGTCGAGTGTTGGGACGGGGACGAGCGTGTGCAACTCGGCGGGCCCGTCAGCGAACGCGTCCTTGTGACCCTGCTTCTCGAGCCACAGCGCGTCCTTCCGGTGCACCGGCTCGTCGAGGCCGTCTGGGACGTGGACGCCCCCGCGACCGCGGCCCACCAGGTGCGCAAGGCTGTCGCCGAGTTGCGTCAGCGCATCCCCGGCGGACGGAACCTGATCGTCACCGACGGGCCCGGTTACCGGGCCGCCGTCGGATCCGAACAGCTCGACCTGCTGCAGTTCACCGAGGCATTGCGCAGGGCCCGGGAACACGCGGCCGCCGGCCAGTCCGCGGACGCCGCCGCGCTGCTGCGCGAGGCCATCGCTCTGTGGCGAGGACCGGTGCTCTCCGGAAACGGTGGCGCGGTCGTCGAGGCCGCCTCCGCCGCCCTGGAGGAACGGCGCTTCACCGCCGTCGAGCAGCTCTTCGACCTCAGGCTGGAGGCCGGAGAGGCCTCCGAACTGGTCGCCGAGATCCGCGAGGCCATCGGCGGGAGTCCCCTGCGCGAAACCCTGCGAGGTCAGCTCATGCTCGCCCTGTACCGCTCGGGCCGCCAGGCCGAGGCACTCGCCGAGTACGGCACGATCCGCACCGTACTCGACGAGGAACTCGGCATCGAGCCCGGCGACGCCCTGCGCGACCTGCACCAGGCCATCCTGTGCAACGATCCCGCGCTGGCCGTCCCCGCCACGGCCCCGACCGCACCGCCGGTGGTGGCGGACAGCCGCTCCACCCTGCCCTACGACCTGCACGACTTCACCGGCCGTGAGGAGGAACTGAACAAACTCATCGGCTTTGTCGAGGACTCCACCGGCTCCGGACCGCTCATCGTCGCGATCGACGGGATGGGCGGCAGCGGCAAGACCTCCCTCGCCGTCCGTGCCGCGCACCGCCTCGCCGACCGGTATCCCGACGCCCAGCTCCACCTCGACCTGCGCGGCTACACCCCGGGCGAGGAACCGCTGAGCCCGGCCGCCGCCGCCGAGGCGTTGCTGCGGATGCTCGGGTTGCCGGGTGAGCGCATTCCCGACGACCCCGAGGGCCGCATCGCGTTATGGCGCTCCACCATGACCCGGCACCGGATGATCCTCCTCCTCGACAACGTCGTCGACGAGGGGCAGGTGAAACCGCTGCTCGCCTCACCGACCGGCACGGTCGTCCTGGTCACCAGCCGCGCCCTGCTGGTGGACCTCGACGCGGCGCACTCCGTCTCCCTGGGCACCATGGCACCCCCGGACAGCATCGCCCTGATCGTCAGCGTCATCGGGGAGCGCCGGGCCCAGGCGGAGACGGACGCCGTCGCCGAACTGGCCGACCTCAGCGGGCACCTGCCGCTCGCCCTGCGCATCGCCGCGGCCCGGCTGCGCAAACGCCCCCGCTGGACCGTGCGTTACCTCGTCGACCGGCTGCGCGACGACACCCACCGTCTCGCGGAACTCAGTGCCGGCGAACGCAGCGTGGAAGTGACGCTGCGGCTCTCCTACGAGGGGCTGGACGCCGGATACCGCAAGGCGTTCCGGCTTCTGGGCCAGTACCCGGGCGCCGACCTCGACGTCTACACGGCTGCCGCCCTGCTGGACACGGGGGTGCGGGACTCGGAGGAGGTGCTGGAGTACCTCCTGGACATGCATCTCGTACAACAGCACGAGCCGGGCCGCTACGCCTTCCACGACCTCGTCCGCAGCTTCGCCCATGCGCTGTCGCGGGCCCGGAGCTCCGGCGGTACCGGTGAGTTCAGCGACGAGGCGGCGGGCGCGGTGCGCCGGCTGCTGGAGTTCTCCCTGGCGGCCTCGGACGCCGCCTGCGACCTGCTCTTCCCGGGCAGGGTACGGATGGCGCGCCCGGAGTCGTCCTTCCGGCCGGAGCTGGCGCCGCTGGCGGGAGCGGAAGCCGCCCGCGACTGGTTCGAACGCGAACAGGACGGCCTGCTCGCGGCGATCACTCTGGCCTTCCGGCGGGGTTTCGACCGCGAGGTCGCCCTGCTCGCGGCGAACGTCGTCTTCCACCTGGACCTGCGGGGCAGACTCGACGAGTTCCTCGAGCTGTGCCGCACCGCTGTCGCCGCGGCCCGCCGACTGGACGAGCCCGTGCTGCTGCGGCTGAGCCTGTCCAACCTGTCGGTGGCCTGCTGGAAACGCGGACGGTTCGAGGACGGCATAGCGGCGGCGGTGGAGGCCCACCGGCTCGCCGTCGACCTCGGCGACCGGCGCGGACAGGCCAAGGACACCGGCGTCCTCGGCCTGCTGCTCGCCACGACGGGCCGTTTCGACGAGGCACTGCCCCGGCTGGAACAGTCGATCGCTCTCAAACGCGAACTCGGCGCCGAGCGAGCCGAGGCGGAGTCGCTGTCGAACATCAGCGGAGTCCACATGGAGCGCGGCGACTTCGACGAGGCGGTGCGGGCCGCGACCCGCTCGGTGGAACTCGCCCGCGAACTCGGCGCGGTGGAGAAGGAACTCGTCGGGCTGAGCGATCTCGCTCAGATCCAGTTGGCGATGGGCGACGTCGAGGCCGCCGCAACGACCCTCGCGCAGGCCCGCGAGCGGGCTCCCGGCGTTCTCCCCCCGGCCGAGCGGGCGCTTCAGCTCATCCTCTCCGCAGACGTCGAGAGCCGGCACGGACGGCGGGAACGGGCGCTCCAGTGGGCGGAGGAGGCCCTCGCCACCAAGGGCCTGGAGGACGCTCCGGTACGGGAGGTCACGGTCTGGAACACCGCCGGGCGTGTCTTCCACCGCAACGGCGACCACCAGCGTGCGCTGAGCCTGCACCGGCAGGCCCATGGCTCGGCGGCACGGCTGGGCCACCGTGTGGAAGAGGCGTACGCCCTGGACGGCATGGCGGCCGCCCTGACCGCGCTGGACGACATCGAGAGCGCCGCCGAGCAGGGCGCCGCCGCGGAGGCCGCCTTCCTGGCCATGGGGATCCCCGGCCGTTTCCGCCGCTGAGACCGAGGGCCTCCGCTCACCGGCACCAACGCCACGTGCCGATGCCCGCCGTGATGGGCGGCGGGCATCGGCACGAGGGGGGACGTGGACCGTGAGGGGCCGGTGCGGGGCCCCCGGTCAGACAGCGGCGCTGACGTTGTTCGGTCCTTCGTCTCCGTTGGTGTCGGTGGTGACGATGTTGGGGCCTTCGTCGCTGTTGGTGTCGGTGGTGACGATGTTGGGGCCTTCGTCGCCGTTCGTGTCGGTGGTGATGACGTTCGGTCCTTCGTCGCCGTTCGTGTCGGTGGTGATGACGTTCGGTCCTTCGTCGCCGTTCGTGTCGGTGGTGATGACGTTCGGTCCTTCGTCTCCGTACGTCCCGGCCGTGATGACGTTCGGTCCCTCGTCCGAGGCGAGCGTGAGGCTTGAGATGTAGTTCGGGCCCTCGTCCGAGGTGGGAACCGCGTTGGATGTCCCGGTGGCGAGGCCGGCTGCGAGCGCCAGGGTGAGCGCGGCGGAAGCGAGGAAGCCCGTCGTCGTGCCGATGACCTTGCTGCTCATGATGCCTGCCTGCCTTCTGTCGTCGGTCTGCGGTGCTGACAGGAAGAAGGTCGCGCCGAGCGCTCCCACACTGTTCCGCTTCCGTTACCGGCCGACAGGGAGCGGCGGGGAACGGCTCGGGAACCCGATCGGTGCCCACGCAGACCGCCCGCAGGGACATGCGGTGTCCGTGCGGGCGGTCTGCGTAGGCCCAGGCGCGGGCGAGCTGTCAGAGGGGCTCCGATCGCGGACTCACCTCGGCGTGCAGCAGTCGCTCCGCCGAGGCGACGGTCTGCGCGGCCTCGTGGGCCGACGCCGCGGTCAGCATGACGTAGCCCTCCTGGCCGTGCCCGGCGCGCGGTATGTCGTCTCCTGACGCGTACGGGAAGTGCACCCTGTGCACCCCGGGCAGCTCCGACACCGCTTCCAGCCCCCACACCGACAACAGCCGGCCCGCCGGCAGCCTGTAGAAGACCACGGCCGCACAGCGGTCGGCCGAGGGCGGCTGCACGGGTTTCCCGGCCAGAGCCTGGACGAGCTCCGCCTCCGCGCGGAAGCCCGTCGCGAGTTCGATCAGCGAGGCCACGGGTTCGTCCGGGTACCGAGCCTGGGAACGCACCACTCGCGGCCCGTTCGCCGTGAGCACGACCACCGTGTAGGCGAAACCGAACTCGTACCCGGCGAGGTCGAGCAACTCCGTCGTGATCGCGCGTGCCTCTGCCTCGTCGCGTTCCCCGAGGGACGCCGGGAACAGACAAGCGCTGCGCGCGGGCCAGGCACCGCTCAGTGCCACGATGCCCACCACCCGGTGCATTCCGTCGACCGTGAGCGAGACGACGCCGAACTCCGGCCCCTGCAGGTACTCCTCCACCAGGTAGGAGTGCTCACCGGGCGTTCCCACCGGACGGAGGACGGAGTCCTGGGAGAGCGGCGCCAGCGGGCGTACGGTGACCGGGGCGCCGATCTCTTCGACGGCGTCGGGCAGTTCCTGCGCGGTGCGGGCCCGGGCGGCCGCCACGTACGAGTGCCGGCTGCCGTTGAGCAGGGCACGCATCGCCGTGGGCTCACCCAACAGGCGTGCCGCGTCGGGTGGGTTGGGGCACACTCCCAGCCGGGCTGCGGACTCCGTGACGGCGGGCAGTTCGGCCGCGCCCCCGAAGGCCAGCAGCCGCTCACTGCCGTACTGCCGTACCGACGCCTCGATCGCCCGGGTCACCGCGGCGTCGTCCGTGAAGTCGACCAGGTCCACCGGCACGGGAGGCAGGGTGCCGTCGTGGGGTTGGTGCGCGTCGGCGAGTACCCGTACGTCGAATCCCGCCGCGACGGCCTCGTGTGCCAGACGCGGCGAGGGACAGACCAGCAGCAGCCGCTGCGGAGCGCAGTCCGGAGGAGGGTGCTCTTGGCGGCGCTCGTCTGTCTCGCTCATGGGTGGCTCCTCGTCATTTCGGCGGTGGGCGGGGTACGGCATGCGTCGCGCTGCCGGCTGTCCCACGCGGCCCGGAGTTGGTGATGCGTACCTGCTGTGGATGTCTGGTCGTGCGTCACCGGGTCGCTCCAGAGGATTCGCTCCTGCGGATTCGCTCGCGCGGACCGTGCCCGCGCGCGTCGCACCGGTGCTCACCGGGATCGTCCCGCCGCCCGTTCCCGAATTCCTCCCCGTGCGTTCCCCGCGGCGTCCCCGCCCGTTCCCCGTGCTGCGGGAAGGGCGGCGGTCCCGTACCCGTGGCCGGGGAACGGTGGGGGAAGGGAACGGGAACGGGTTCCGCGACGCTCTCTTCGAGACCTGGACCAGGTCGGCGGCCGTCAGGCTCCCCTTCCTGGCAGGGACAGGGACGCCAGGCCCCTTCCAGGAATACCCGGAAGACCAGGAAGACCCGGAAAACCAGGAAGACCCGGAAAACCAGGAAGACCGGGAAGAACGCAGCCTTCACCACCGTCGGCACGGCATCGTCCGACGGCCGTCACCTCCCCGCCCCCGACTGGAGCCCCGATGAGTGTTATTTCGAAGGAGTCCGCCTCTGTACTGCCCTTCCGCCCACCCGCCGGGGCCGGTGCGCGCTCCGTGACACCGACCGCCACCTCACCGGACGTCACCGGTATCGGTCTGCTGCGCCTGATGCGCGAAGACCTGGACGTCGTCGTCGAGCGGGATCCCTCCGTGCGCGGCCGTCGGGAGGCGGTACTGCACCCCGCGCTCACCGCCCTGTGGACGCACCGCATGGCGCACCGTCTGCACACCGCAGGGCGGCGGCTGCCGGCCCGCCTCCTCGCCCGCTGGGCCCGGCGGGTCACCGCTGTGGAGATCCACCCCGGAGCGGTGCTCGGCCGGCGCGTGTTCATTGACCACGGCGCCGCCGTGGTCATCGGCGAGACATGCACGATCGGTGACGACGTGACGATCTACCACCAGGTGACGCTCGGCGCGGTCGGCTGGTGGAGCGACAACCACAGGCCGGAGGGCGCACGCCGGCACCCGGTGGTGGGCCGCAACGTCATTCTCGGCACCAACGCCACCGTGCTGGGCCCCGTGACCGTCGGCGACGACGCGATCATCGGCGCGCAGGCGCTGGTCAACAAGGACGTACCCGACGGGATGCGGATGCTGGCCGCGACCGCTTCCGGGCGCCCGCCGGGCCGCCCGGCCGCCGACGTCATCGCGAGCATCGCCTCGGCAGGCTCCTGGTAGCCCGCCCTCAACGCGGCATTCCCCCTCCACCGCTCACGACGAGGAATCAAGCCATGCGCACCCTTCCACCGCGTACGACACCACTTCCCCTGGCCCGGCCGGCCGTCGCCGACGGCATCGACGACCTGGTGGGCGCCACCCCGCTGGTCCGGCTGCGACTCGACGGTCTCGCACCGGGCGCCGAGGTACTGGCCAAGCTGGAGGCGGCCAACCCCATGTCCAGCAGCAAGGACCGGGCAGCCCTGTACATGCTCAAGGCGGCCGAGGAACGGGGCGACCTGGTCCCGGGCGGCACGATCGTCGAAGCCACGTCCGGCAACACCGGCATCTCGCTCGCCGCACTGGCCGCCGCCCGCCGCTACCGCTGCGTCATTGTGCTGCCGGACAACGCCACGACCGAACGGGTGCGTCTGCTGGTCGCGCTGGGTGCCGAGGTGGTCCGGACCCCCGCCGACCTGGGGTACCCGGGAGCCATCGAGAAGGCCGAGGAGATCCACGCGGCCACCGAGGGTTCCTGGTTCCCCTGCCAGCACGAGAACCAGGACAACGTCGAGGCGCACTACGCCACCACGGGCCCGGAGATCTCGGCCGCCCTCGACGCGACCGGGCGCCGTGCCGACACCCTCGTGTGCGGAGTGGGCACCGGGGGGACCCTCACGGGCATAGCACGTCATCTGCGGGAGAACGACGCGTCGGTACGGGTCGTCGCGGTCGAGCCGGAGGGATCACCGCTGCTCTCGCGCGGCTACGCCGGCCGCCACCGCATCCCCGGTCTCAACGGGGGCTTCGTCGCCCCGACCACCGACGTCTCACTGATCGACGAGGCGATCGCCGTCACCGACGACGACGCCCTGCGGACGGCCCGCCAACTCGCTGCCGGCCAAGGGCTGTTCGTCGGTGTCTCGGCCGGCGCGGCCGTTCACGCGGCGCGTCTGGTGGCCGCACGCCCCGAGTACCGGGACCGGACCGTCGTCACCGTCCTGCCGGACACGGGCGAGCGCTACCTGAGCATGTGGGACGGCGCGTCATGACGCTGCTGCACTCGACCCTGCGCACGTTCGGCGAGGCCGTCAAGGTCCGCATCGGAAAGACGACGACCACGCGGTTCATCGCCCTCGCCGACACCACCGACGGCCGTCTCGGCCTGTTCCACCATCACATGCTCCCGGGCGCCGCCGGTGCGGCCCCGCACTACCACACCCGCATCTCGGAGTCGTTCTACGTCCTCTCCGGCGAGGTCACCCTCCACGACGGCACCCGCTGGCGCACGGCCCACGCCGGTGACTTCCTGCACGTGCCCGAAAACGCAGTGCACGGCTTCCGCAACGACAGTGACGCACCCGCGGAGATGCTGATCATCTTCACTCCCGCGGAGAACCGCGAAGAGTACTTCGAGGGCCTGGCCGAGCTTCTGGCCGACGGCAACACCCCGACCCGCGCCGAGCTGGTGGCCCTCATGGAGAAGTACGACCAGTTCGAGGTCGACGAGCCCTGACGTCCAGATTCCCGCCGGTTTCCATCCGATTCCATCCGATTCCGTCCGACCCACCGGCTCCTGTCCCATCCCCTGTTCGACAACTTCCGGGAGTACACCGACATGCATCCCGTCAATTGGGCCCGCTTCGGGCTGCTGGCCGCCCTGTGGGGGTGCAGCTTCGCCTTCATCAAGGTGTCGCTGGACGCCTTCGCCCCCCTCCAACTCGCCTTCGGCCGGCTCCTCGTGGGCGCGCTGGTCGTCGCGCTGATCCTCGCCGTGACCAAGGCCGCACTCCCGGACCGCAAGGCCTGGGGGCACATCGTCGTCGCCTCGGTGTTCGGCAACGTCGTCCCGTTCACCCTCTTCGCCGTCGGCGAGCAGCACACCACCGCCACTGTCGCCGGCGTCATCCAGGGCGCCACACCACTGGTCACCATGGGCATCGCGGCCCTGGCCATCAGTACGGAGAAGCCCACCGGCCGCAAGGTGATGGGTCTCCTCATCGGGTTCGTGGGCCTGGTCGTCGTGGTCGGGCCCTGGCGGACCGAGGGCTTCGGTTCCGTCGGCGGCCAACTGGCCTGTGTCGGAGCCGCGGTGAGCTACGCGATCAGCTTCGTCTATGTGCGCCGCTTCATCGCGCCGTACAAGATCCCCGCCCTGGCCGTGACCGCCGGTCAGCTCACCTCCGCCACGGTCATCACCGGCCTGATCACCACCTTCAGCATCGGCTGGGAGCTGCCCGGCGAGCTGACGGCCGGCCCGTTGCTGTCGCTCCTGGTGCTCGGGGGCGCCTCCACCGGCGTCGCCTTCGTCCTGATGAACAGGCTCATCGCGGACGCCGGCCCGACCACCGCCTCCGGCGTCAACTACCTCGTCCCCGTGTTCTCCGTGATCGTCGGCGCGGTCGCCCTGCGCGAAGCCATCACCTGGAACGTGCCGGTGGGCGGCGTGATCGTCATCGCCGCGCTCGCCCTGGCGGAGGGACGCCTGCCCTGGCCGGCGCGCCGTGCCGCGGCACCGCCCGCGCCTGCGCCGTCCGCCCCCGATCCGGTGCCGACCGCGGTCGCCAGGGAGGCCTGCTGAGCGGCCTGCTCCGGGCTCGCTGAGCGGCCCCTTCGAGGCCTGCCGTACGACTCCGTCCGCCTGCCGTAACGGTGCGTCCCGTTTCTCGGGACGCACCGTGCGGCGTTGTGGGGGCGGGGCTGAGAACACACCGTGTGTTCTCAGCCCCGCCCCCACAACGCTGTCGCCGTCCCGTCTCCCGAGCGCCCTTTTCGTTCCCACGGCCTCCCAGGGCGCCGGGAGCGATGCGGGACACAACCGGGAACGGCGCGAGCGAGCCTTGCAGTACCACGCAAGAGCACAGCGCCACGGAAGACCACCGGAAGAGCAGCCACAGGGCGCCCCGGCCACCACGGAACGCGGGTTCACGATCCGCGCGCGGCAGCCGCGCACCTCGGCGCCGGCCTGGCTTTCGAGCGACGGGCCGCACGGTTCGCGCCCACCGCCCCAGGGCGCCCACCGCCCCAGGGCGCCCACCTCCCACGGCCGCCAGGACCGGGGCCCGCCGCCTTCCGTCCGCTCCACCCGCTTTTCTCCCCACCCGCACCGGCAGGCCGATGCCATCCACAGCGGCCTGCGAACACAGAAAGCAGCCACCGGCATGCCCTCAACCACCACAGCCACCGCCCTCGGTGACGCCCGCATCATCACGGCGGCCGAGCTGGAGTTCCGTCCCGTCGCCGACCCCGCCGCCCGCACCACCGTGGCGACCCCCGTCAGCCCGGCCGCGGGCTCCACCCACGTCACCCTCCATGTCGTCCGCATCGCCGGCGGCGAGTCCTTCGTCCCCGACGACAGCGCGGCCGAGGAGAACACCGTCGTCGTCTTCGCCGGCTCCGGCACCGCCGCGGTCGGCGACCTCAGCCGCCACGTCGAGCGTGGCCGCGCCGCCTACGCCCCCACCGGCCGCACGCTCACCCTCACCGCCGACGACGCCGGTATGACGGCGTACATCTGGCGCACGCCCCTCGCCGGCGTCACCCCCGGCAGCGATCCGGTCCTGCACTCCTCGCTGTGGGACGACACCACCCAGCTCCGCGGCTTCGGCGGCACCGGCCAGATCGAGGCTGCGGAGGCCCGCGCCACCATGAACTTCGTCTTCTGGCCCGGCACGGGCAGCAGCCGCCTGTGCCTGCACTGCGGTATCCAGCAGCCCGGCGAGACCTTCAACGTCCACCTCCACCCCGACAGCGACGAGGCGTTCATCGCCTTCGAAGGCATCGGCCAGATGTACCTGCGTGACCACTGGGTCGACGTCGCGGCCGGAGACGTGCTGTACGCGGCTCCCGGCGTCCTGCACGGCGCGCGCAACCCGCACACCGGCCCCGCCGCCCGCCGCTTCGTGACCTGCGGTGGCCCCAGCCCCTACGACCCCGCGCTCTACTCCGCCGCCGGCTACTCCTCCCAGGTCAGGTGAACGCCCCGTGTGCCGCATCTACGGAACCTTCAACGTCCACTCCGACGAGGCCGAACTGCGCGGCGTCGCCGACCTGATGTACCACGGCGGCCCCGACGCCCAGGGCGTCGCGCACCGGCCCGACTGGGCCCTCGGCAACAACCGCCTGTCGATCATGGACCCCGAGGGCGGCGCCCAGCCGTACCACCTCGGTCGCGTCACCGTGGTCTTCAACGGCGAGATCTACAACCACCGGGAACTGCGTGACCGTCTCACCGGACTCGGCTTCCACTTCACCGACCACTGCGACGGCTCCATCCTGCCGGCGCTCTACATCACCTACGGGGAACGGTTCGCCGAGCACCTGGACGGCATGTACTCGATCGCGGTCATGGACCTGCGCTCCACCCCGCGCATGGTGCTGGCCACCGACGACTCGGGTATGAAGCCGCTCTACTACCACTGGGAACGCACCGCCGGTCGGTTCCACTTCGCCTCCGAACTGCCCGCGCTCCTCGGCTTCTCGGGCGTCAGTGCCGAGGAGGACGAGATGGGTCTGGACGCCTACCTCACCTCCAAGACACCGTTCGGCGACCGCACCATGTTCCGCGGCATCCGGGTGCTGCCGCCGGCCGTCACCGCCGTCGTCAGCCACCGGGACGGACTGCGCATCAAGCACCGCCCGATGGCCCACGAGCAGGGCCTGCGCCCCGACCGGGGCCGCACGCTGGACGAGGCCGGCACGCAGCTGCGCGACCTGCTGTCCCGTGAGGTGTCCCGGCTGCTGATCGCGGACGCCCCCGTCGCTGCCGTCACCTCCGGCGGCCTCGACTCCAGCCTCGTCACGGCGCTGGCGGCCGAGGCGTTCCGCACGGGCGGCGGCAGCGGCGCGCTGCACACCTTCAACATCGCCTACACCGGCACCTGGCCCAGCGACGAACGCGCCTACGCCGCCGAGGTCGCCCGCAGCGTCGGCACCCACCACCATCAGGTGGAGATCGACCCCGCCACCTTCCCCGACCTGATGACCGACGTGGTGCGTCACCTGGGGCAGCCCAACGCCGACCCCATCACGCTCTCCACGTTCTCCCTGTTCCGCGCGGTCCGCGACGCCGGCTTCAAGGTCGCCCTCACCGGCGACGCCGCCGACGAACTCTTCGGCGGCTACAGCCGCATGACCCAGGCGGTCGCCGCCCACCACGGATCGGACTGGGCGGACGACTACCTCGACCACCTCGCCGCCGTCCCGCGGGCGCTGCGCGCACGCCTGTACACCGACGAGTACGCGTTCGCCGTGAACGCGACAGGCCCCGCCCTGCCCGCCGACATCCGCCGGACCCTGCGGTACAGCCCCGGCAGCCGCCTCAGGCGCATCACCGCGGTGGAGCAGCGCTATCGCCTGCCCGCCTACCACCTGCGCCGCGTCGACCACCTGTCGATGGCGAGCTCGGTCGAGGTGCGGCTGCCGTTCTGCCAGCCGTCGGTCGTGCGCTTCGCCGCCACCCTCACCGACAGCCACCGGCTCGTACCGGGGCAGGGCGTCAAGCGAGCCCTCTACCGGGCCGCCCAGGGGCTCGTCCCGCGCAGCGTGCTGGAGCGGCCCAAGCAGCCCTTCACCCTCCCGGTCACCGCGATGCTCGCCCCCGGCCAGCGGCTGTGGGCGATGGCCCGCGATGTGCTGGCCACCGAAACGCTGCGTGCCGACGGCCGTATCCGGCCCGAGCAGGTCGAGGCGCTCTTCGACGAACAGGCCGTCAGGCCCAGCGACACCGTCTCCCTCGCCCTGTGGTCCCTGATGTCGCACCAGCTGTGGCGGCAGGAGTTCTTCACGGCCGCCGATGCCCCGATCATCCTCGCCGCACCGGCACCGGTCCTCCAGGCGGCGGCATGACCGTCACCCTCGCCAGGGCGCACGGCACGCCCTGCCCCACCGCGGTCGTGGACGCGCGCACCCTGCCCGAAGCCGAACCCGAACTGCTCGCCAGGCTCACCGAACTGCGGGCGACCCTCGTGGACCACGGGGCCTCAGACGTCCTGAAGAACGCGCTCGTCCAACCCTCCCGGCACCCGTTGTTCGACCTGGACTACCGGTTCGTACAGTCCCTGCCGGACCGCCTCGACAGCTTCGACCTGCGCGGATCGTGCGGGCACTCCATCCTGGCCGCCGTGGAGGCGGCCGCCCGCACCGGTATGATCCAGCCGCTCGTGCCGGGCTGCCGCGTGCGGGTCAACGTCCTCAACAACGGCGACAACGTCGTGTGCGAGACCGAGGAAACCTCCGACGGGGGCACTAGGTTCACCGCCCATTTCCTGTGCTCCCCGCCGCGCCCGGTGCGGGAGCTGCTCATCACGGGTGACCCTGTCACCGGCATTCCGTTCGAGGGACGGATGGTTCCCGTCTCCCTGGTCTCGATGGGTAATCCGTACATCTTCGTGCACGCCGACGAACTCGGCGTCCCCACCGTCGACGAACTCTTCGCCGACGACCTGGTCCTCTTCGACCGGATGACGCGGCTGCGCCGTGCGGTCTGCGAGGCACAGGGTTGGGACACCGGGGGCGCCTTCCCCAAGGTCGCCGCGTTGCTCCCGGACGCCCTGGGCACGCTCGCGGTCCGCGCCATATCCGTGCCGTCCTGGCACCCCACGGTGGCTCTCACCGGTGCGACGTGCCTCGCCGCGGGCGCCGCCATCGAGGGCACGGTGCCCCACCTGCTGTCCGGTCACACGGAACAGCCGCACAGCGGCATGCTCGCCCTGCGCACCCCGGGCGCCACGATCCGCGTGTCGGCCCGCACGACCGGCGGCCCGCACGACCGGCGGCTCGCCTGGGTCTCCGTAGCGGAGAAACAGGTCGACTACCGCGGCCGCTTCCTGCCCGCCCGAACCTCCCAGGAGTTGTCATGGCTTCCACTGACAGCCTGACCGTGCCCGACGCGCCGGACTTCACCGACGCGCCGGACTTCACCGACGCGCTGCTCACCCTGCCGGCCTCCGGGCTCACCGCGCCGGTGCGCGAGCGCCTCGCCGCCTGCGCCCGGGCCGCCGACGCGAGCGGCGAACCGGACCGGGAAGCCGTGGCCCTGCTGCGCGACAGCGGAATGCTCGGCCTGGCCCTGCCCTACGAGTACGGCGGCACGGGCGACGACGCCCAGGGGCTGAACGCGGCAGTCGAACAGGTGGCAGAGGTCAACGCCTCCGCCGCGATCATGCTCTTCCAGCACTACGCGGTCAGCAGGCGCGTCCTGGAACACGGCAGCCCGGCGCTGTGCCGTCGGCTGCTGCCCCGGCTCGCCCGCGGTGACTGGCTCGCCGCCTCCGCCTGGAGTGAGACGGGCGCCGGCGCGAACAAGAAACGGCTGTCCACCACGGCACGCCGTACACCCGACGGCGGCTGGGTCCTGGACGGCGCCAAGTCCTTCACCACGAGCGCCGGCCTGGCGGACGTCTACCTGGTGCTGGCGCAGACCGAGGAACCGGCACCGGACAGCGGCACCGACACCGGGTACGGCTCCGCCGGGCAAACCTTCTTCCTGGTAACGGCCGACACCCCCGGTCTGGAGCCCGACACGTCGCTGCGGCTGACCGGTATGCGCGGCTCGGCCACCGGCTTCGTCTCCGTCCACGACTGCCGTGTGCCGGATGCGAACCGGCTGGGCCCGGTCGGCACGGCCGCCTCGATCATCGCCGGCGTCCGGGACAGCGGCGCCAGCCTCGGTGCCGTCTCCGTCGGTCTGGCTCAGGCAGCCCTCGACCTCGCCCACGAGCACGCCGAGCGGCGTGGACTGACGGCAAAGCAGGCTGTCCGTCACCAACTGGTCGACCTCGCCACTGATGTCGAGGCCGCCCGTGCGGTCGTCGAGCGCGCGGGACGGCGCAGTGCCGCCGACCCCGGCATGACCACGCTGCACTCCAAGCTCTTCGCCTCCTCGGCCGCCGAGCGCGTCGTCTCCACTGTGGAGCGGATGCTCGGCTCGGCCGGCTACGTCGCCTCGCACGACATCAACCGCTACGACCGCGACGCCCGAGCCGTCGCCCTGATGGGACCGACCAACGACCTCTGCAAGGAACTGGTGAGTCTGCTGTGGAACCGCTGAGTACCCCGAATCCCGCACCCGCCGATCTGATAGTCGAGGGCGGCCGCCTCGTCACCCCCGAAGGCGTCCGGAACGGCACCGTCGTGATCCGTGATGGCCGCGTGTCGACCCTGCTCGCGGCCGGGGAGCCCCTGCCCGCGGGACCGCGCCTCGACGCCCGCGGCCGCTATGTGCTGCCGGGCCTGATCGACTCCCACGTCCACTTCCGCACCCCCGGCCTGGAGTACAAGGAGACGTGGGAGCACGGCAGCCGTGCCGCCCTCGCCGGGGGAGTGACCACCGTCGTCGACATGCCCAACACCCGTCCGCCGTCCCTGGACGAAGCCGGGATCAGCGCCAAGGCCGACCGGATCGCCGGACGTTCCTGGGCCGACTACCGCTTCCACATCGGTGCCGATCCCGACCACCCCGAACTCCTGGCGGACCTCGACCCGCGGATAGCGACCTCCGCGAAGGTGTTCATGGCGGGCCACCACACCGCGCCGGTCGTCTTCCGTGACGGCGAGCAGTTGCGGCGGGCCTTCGCCGCCGCCGCCCGCGGGGGCGTCCGGCTGGTCCTGCACGCCGAGGACCAGCATGTCTTCGACCTCCTCGACGTGAGCTCGGGCGCCCCGGACTCCTACGGCCAGTACGAGCCGCACCGGCCGCGCTCCGGCGGCATCGTCGCTGTCGCCCATGTGGTCCGCCTGGTGCGCGAGTACGGGACGAAGGCGCACATCCTGCACGTGTCCTCGGCGGAGGAAGCCGACCTGCTCACGGCGGCGGCCGCCGAGGGACTGCCCCTCACCTTCGAAGTGACCGGCCACCACCTGTCGTTCACCCATGACGACACCACGCGACGCGGTCCGCGCACCCGGCTCTCCCCGGCCATCCGCGACAGTCGCGACCAGCGACGCCTCTGGCAGGCCGTACTGCACGGCCAGGCCGTCACCCTCGGCAGCGACCACGCTCCCCACACCGTGGAGGAGAAGAACCGCCCACCCGCCGAAGCGCCCCCCGGACTCCCCGGCGTCCAGGAACTGGCCACGGCCGTCTGGACCGGCCTGCACACACGGGGAGTCGAGCCCGACGAGGCTGCCCTGCATCTGGCCCGGCTCATGGGAGACGGACCCGCCCGCCTCTTCGACCTGCCCGGGAAGGGCCGGCTGGAGCCGGGTGCGGACGCCGACCTGGCGCTGTTGGATCCGTCCGAGCGCTGGCAGTTCTCGGCGCGCGACGTGATGTCGCTGTGCGGCTGGTCGGCGTACGAGGGCTGGACCTTCACCGGTCGCTTCACCACCACGGTGAAGGCGGGTCATGTCTCCTGGGACGTCCGAACCGGGTTCGCCGGCCGTCCGCAGGGCCACTGGCTGCAGGGCGCGGCCCGCTCGCTGGAGGTGGCCCGATGACCGGAACCCTCCTCACGTCCCAGCCCGCTCCCAGCACGGCGACCGAACCGGCCGAGGCCTTCCGGGCGGCGATGTCCGCCCTGGCGGCGCCCGTCACCATCGTCACGTGCTACGACGACCGCGGCATGCCACGCGGTCTGACGGCCAGTGCCGTCACTTCCCTGTCGCTGACGCCGCCGCTGTTCCTCGTCTGCATCGACCGGGGCTCGCGCACGCACGATGCGCTGATCGGTTCCGACGCCTTCGCCGTCCACCTCCTCGGCCCGGGCGACGAGTACCTGGTCAGGCGGTTCATGCGACCGGCCGAGCAGCGTTTCGACGACGTCGCGCTGGCGGCGGACGCGCATCCGGCACCCGTTCTGCGGGACGTCACCCTGACCCTCCGGTGCGTGCGGCACGACATCCTGGAGGGAGGGGACCACACGATTCTGGTGGGCCGGGTCACCGGTGTGGACGGCGAATCCGCCCACGGGGGCGGCCTGATATGGCACCGACGCGGTTTCGCGCACGCGCGACGCCCATGACCTGGCGACCGGCTGCCGCCGTCACTCTGACGGGTGATTGGCTCCCCGTCGGAGACAGTCCGGTCACCACAAAGGGTGATGTCTCTGAAAGGATCTCCGCGGACACCGGAGCGTCGCAAGCCGCTCCCGCCAGGTGAAATTCCCGATCGTTTTCCGATGGCCGATGGTCGAACTGACCTCGGCCATCGTTGTTTGTTCGCGACCGCCTCTGACCAGCTTCGATCGATTCAATTCCGGACCAGGAACGAATGTCCGAAGGTTTATCGGCCTGTCGTACGAAGTCTCATACCAGGGCGGGAACCTTTGCGCGGGACTTTGTCAACTGCGCATCGCACGTGATGCGTTCGCGACTACTGTGTGTCGCCGTCGCGCGACGCAGGACTGAGTTCTTCGGCTCTTCGGTTCTCTCGACCGGCACGCGATGGCGTGTGCCCGGGTCGCGCAGACGCGGGAGCCCCTCACGCCCCCGACGCACCAGTACAAGGACACCGATGTCTCAGCTCCGCGCACCGACCGCCCGGTCCGACCGCCGTGAGGGCGGCCGGCACGGACGACCGGTCGCCCGCACCGCCCCCTCGCTGCCCGAGACGCCGATACGGTCACAACTGCTGCGTCTGGCGGTCCTGCCGCCCATCGCGGTTTCGCTCAGCGCCGGCGCGGCCGTGCTCTTCACCGTCCGCTCCACCGGAGCACGCCCCAGCCCCGTCCTGTGGGCCGTGCTCGCCGGAGCCGTCGGAGTCACCCTCGCCGGCATCGTGATCGCCGCCGTGGCCGCCGGCCGCACCGCGAAGTCCGTGAGCGAACGCCTCGGCGCCCTGCGCCGCACCAGCGCCCGCGGTGAGGCCGACCTGCGCACGCTCGTCGAGGCGCTGCGCCGGGGCGAGGGCCCGCCCGAGCGGGGGGCGAGCAGCGAACCCGCCGCGGACGCCGACGAGTTCGAGCTGCTCGCCGCGGACCTCGCGCACGCCCACGATGCCGCCGTCACCGCCGTCGTCCAGGCCTCCCGGCTCTCCAGCCAGGCCGGCAGCGAACAGAAGGTCGAGGTCTTCGTCAACCTCGCCCGGCGCCTGCAGTCCCTGGTGCACCGCGAGATCTCGATCCTCGACGAGCTGGAGAACGAGATCGAGGACCCCGACCTGCTCAAGGGCCTCTTCCACGTCGACCACCTCGCCACCCGCACCCGCCGTCACGCCGAGAACCTCGCCGTGCTCGGCGGTGCCGTATCCCGCCGTCAGTGGAGCAACCCGGTCCCCATGACCGAGGTGCTGCGCTCGGCCATCGCGGAGGTCGAGCAGTACTCACGGGTCAAGCTGGTGCCGCCCATCGAGGGCACCCTGCGCGGGCACGCGGTCGCCGACGTCATCCATCTGCTGGCCGAACTCGTCGAGAACGCCACGGTGTTCTCCGCCCCCCACACCCAGGTCCTGCTGCGCGCCAACATCGTCACCTCCGGCCTCGCCGTCGAGGTCGAGGACCGTGGGCTCGGTATGCCGGTGACCGAGCAGAACAAGATGAACACCCTGCTCGCCGACCCCGACCAGGTGAACGTAGCGAGCCTTCTCCAGGACGGCCGCATCGGCCTGTTCGTGGTCTCGCAGCTCGCCCGGCGGCACGGCATCCACGTCCGGCTGCAGACCAACATCTACGGCGGCGTCCAGGCCGTGCTCATCGTCCCTCAGGGACTGCTCGGCACGGAGCCGGGCACCTCCGGTGACGTGGCCCAGCCCCAGCCC
>NZ_VMNX01000136.1 GCF_009377235.1 Streptomyces acidicola | reverse complement strand
CGGAGCAAACGGGCGGCCAAGTCCGCAGCTCGATGGGCGCGAGGGTGTGCGTATGAGGCAAACACCTCAAGCGTGACGGCCACGAAAGTTACTTACTGGCACAGAGCTTCTCTAAATGCCCACTGAGTGGGCGTTTGACGTTGATTCGCGATGGGTATTTGGGCGCGTTTTGTCGCATTCATTGCCAATGTGTGCAGCCTGAAATGCCTGAAGCTCCACGCTGGTGGGAACCTTCTGCCTCATTACTAAACCAGACGGAATCTAGTGCCGATAAATGGATCAAACAGGCACACGGGTCGGCAGCCGGAAGGTTGCGAAGGCGCACGTAAGGTGCGAATCAGCCCGAAAAATTGTAGCGCTAAGCTCCTTCTGTCGCTAACGGCCTTCAGGCTGATTCGCACCTTATTGATCCGAAACTCAAAGGGTTCTATTCGAGGATGTAGCGGACGTGTGGTCCGCCGAAGTAGCCGCGGACGATGTGTGGCTGGCGTTGGCGGCGATGGAAGAACCTGCGGGTCTCGGCTGCGAGCTGGGCCTGGTCGCGGGCCCGGCTGAGCATCGGCAGACTCCGCTTGAGGTCGGCGTTGACCAGCTCGTCGGGGTTCAGTTCGGGCGAGTACGACGGTAGGAAGTGCAGCTCGATCCGGCCGGGGTGATCGGCGAGCCAGGCACGGACCTTGCGGGAGCGGTGAGCGGAGTGGCCGTCCAGGACGAAGTGGACCTTGTGGTCGAAGTGGCCCGCGAGGTGGTCCAGGAAGCGGCACATCACGTCCGCGTCGAAGGCCTCGGTGAAGACCATGAAGTGCATGCGGCCCTTTGTGCTGATCGCGGACATCGCGTTGACGGAGAACCGGTTGCCCGTGCGGCGGACGACCGGGGTGCTTCCCTTTTCGCCCCAGGTGCGGGCGGGTGACCTGGTCGGAACGGATGCCGACCTGGTCGGCGAAGAGCACCTCACCGCCCTCGGCCTTGGCCTTCGCGTGGATCGCCGGCCACGCCTCCTCCCGCCAGACACGGACCGCTTCAGCGTCCTGCTCGACAGCCCGCTTGTCCGGCCGCTGGAACGACAGCCCCCACCGCCGCAGGTACTTGCCCACCCCCTGGTCGGTCAGCCGCACCCGGTACAGCTTCGCGATCAGATCACCCACACCGGCACGTGTCCACAGCTGCCCGGCCAGCCCCAGGTGACAGGGACGGTGATCCAGTACGGCCTGCCGGACGGCCTGCTGCTCGACCCCGTCGAGAACCTGATGCTCGCCGACCCGGCGCCCGCGTGGCTGGGCCACGAGTGCCTCGCGCCCGCCTGTCAGCCACTTCGCCCACCAGTTGTCCACAGCCTTGAGCGAGACCTGGAGCACCGCGGCGACATCCTCTCGAGTCCGGCCCGCCACCAGCGCGGCAACCGCCCGCAGCCGAAGAGCCTCCTGCGCAGACGGCGACAACTGCCGTGCATCCCCCACCAGTTCACTCACGCAGGGATCAACGATCCGGAACACCTACCGTTTCGGATCAATAACGCGGCATGAGGCAGTTTGAAGCCTCCCCCCGCAGGGCGGCTCCGAACGGCCAAAAAACCTTCATCTTCCGCACAGCGCCACTCTTGAGAGCTGTCCTACAACCAACTCTCTTTCGTGTTCAGGACACAATCCCCGGCGAAATACTTCGCCGCCTTGCGCAGGATCTCGCGCTCCTCCTCCAGCTCGCGGACCTTCTTGCGCAGGGCCGCGTTCTCCGCCTCCAGCGGCGTGGGCGGCTGGGCCGGGTATCTCCGCCCGCGGCCCCGGGGCCTGCTTGCCCCCGCCGCCCGGACCCAGTTCCGCAGCGTCTCCGGGTTGACCCCAAGATCAGCGGCAACCGACCTGATCGTCGCTCCGGGGCGGGACTGGTACAGCGACGGCGTCCGCCTTGAACTCCGGCGGGTAGTTCTTCATGGCCACGAGATGTCCGTTCTCAGATCCTCAAGATCCAGTGTCTCGTGTGTCCAAGATCAGGGGTCAAGCCCCGTGGTCCCGGCGTATGGAAGCGCAGGCCGACCGCGGTCGGCCGCTCGGTCAGTTGCCTCTGCCCTGAGGAGCCCGCGCCGGGTGAGGACTTCGAGCAGATCAGTCGGGCGACTTCCTCGCCTGCCGGCCGGCCGCTGTCGTCCGGGACGCGCAGGTCTCGATATCCGTCCTGAATCATCGACACTCCTCGGCAGGGGTGCCCACCATGGCCTGCCGCTGTCGCGCCTATGTCGCACTGACGTCTACGCGTGTCCTCTGTACGACCGTCGCGGTCCCACTGGCGGGCTGCCGGGGGAGGCGAGCTGATGGCGAGGGCGGCAGGGTGGATCACCTGGTGCCCGTAGCGGGTGCGGGCGCGATCGGCGACGGCTTCGATCGCGAGGGGTTTGTCGTCACCGCCGTCGAGGGTGAGCTGCCGGGTGGCCCGGTCGGCGGGCCGAAGGGCGTCGGTGCGCAGTGCGATGCTGCGGACCCGGGCGCGCTGGAGACCGAGAGACGCGTACACCGCGTACACGGCGCGGGCCAGGAGGACAGTGTGCTGGGTGGCTTCGGGCAGGGTCCGGCTGCGGCGGGTGGCACTCAGGTCGGCGTAACGGATCGTGCAGGTCACGCCCGTGGCGATCTGGTCGGTTGCGCGGAGGCGGGCACGGAGGTCGTCGGCGAGAGCGAGCAGGATGCGCCGGTGGGCGGCCGGGTCGAGTTCGTCCCCGGGGAAGGGGTGTTCCGTGCTGAGGCTCGCCGGGGCCGGGGTGGGGTCGACGACAGTGGTGTCGTGGCCGCGGGCGTGCTCGTGGAGGGCGCGGCCGGCGCGGGCACCGAGGATGCGCTGCAGCGTGTGCTGAGGGACGTCGGCGACGGTGTGCAGGCCGTACTCGCCCAGCAGCGCGGCGGACTTCCCACCTACGCCGGGAAGTTCCCGTACGGGCCGGGGCCGAAGGAAGGCCGAGATCGCCTCGGGGGAATCGTCGATGACGGTGCGCCGCCCGAGCGGCGTGAATGGCGGCGAGCATCGGGGTGCCGGCCACGGCAGCCGAGCTGCGCACCCCGAAGTAGGCGAGCGCGCGGAGCTGGACGAGTTCGGTGATGCCGCGGGCATCGCGCTTCCACCATCGGGTCGCACCGGTGAGGTCGAGGAGGGCACCGTCCTCGAGCATCTGCACGCGCGGCGTGAAGTCCTCCAGCAAGCGGCGCAGCCGTTCCGAGAGTTCGGCGTCGGCGTCGGGCGGCAGGTCGAAGGAGAGGCGGAGGATGCTGCGGCCGCTCATCATGATCACCCGGCGCTTGACTGGTTCACCAGACGCCTCAAACTGTCTCGCCGCCACGTCGGGAACAGAGCTTCGATGTCGGGCTCCTCAAGACAGGGATCTGACGCAGGCGCTTCGTGACCTGCAGCCCACCTCCGACTGCCGAGGGAGTTCACCCGTCCCGTGAACAATGTATCGAACATAATTCGAACACTGCGACTTTTGTCGGGGGCGGTGTCGTTATGACCGGACAGTGCATCCTGGTTTCGGTTGCAGCTGTCAGGGGGCAGCGGTAGCGCGCTCCAGCTCGGAGACGGTTGTGGGCACCTCGGTTCCCGCTTCGTGGCGTCGGGTGAGGTGGCGGTCCAGCAGAACGCTGCCCATGTGGGCCACCCCGAAGGCCGCGCCGATCCAGGCCGTACCCGCCAGCCCCAGTCCCGAGTTGATGACGAGGCCGGATGTCAGGGGAGCGACGGCGATGCCAACGTTGAAGGCGGCGATGTTCACGGCGCCCCCGAGCGTCCTGGTCTCTCCGAGAATGGAGAACACCCTGGCGTTGACGGCGGGCGTCACGCCGAAGTTGGCCGCCCCCAGGAGCACAACCAGCGCGATCGTAGCCCAGGCGACATGCGCCGTCACGGCGAGTGCCATCGCGGCCACGACGAAGGCGGCCATGCCCACCAGCAGGAGCGTGAAGGGGGCGCGGTCGGCTACGCGACCTCCGATGGTCAGGCCGATGAACGCGCCGACGCCGTAGAGTCCGAGCACGAGGGGTACCAGGCCGGCACTGAGGCCGGTGACGTCTTCCAGCAGGGCTCCGAGGTAGGAGAAGATCGCGAACTGGGCGGCCACGGTCAGTGCGGTGGTGGCGTAGCCCACCCAGAGCCGGGGCTGCATCAGCGAGCCCAGTTCCGTGGCCAGACGCGGCTGTGCCGTCGTCGTGTCCCGGCCGCCGGGCAGGGCGATGAGCAGTGCGATCGTGGACAGCGCGGTCATCGCGGCTACGGCCCAGAAGGCGGCCTCCCAGCCGGCGTGCTGGGCGAGCAGGGTGCCGCCCGGGACACCGATGATCGTGGCCACGCTCAGTCCCGAGACGACCACTCCCATGGCCCGGCCCTGCTTAGCGGCGTCCACCAGCGAGATGGCCGCGACCGAGGCCATGGCCCAGAATCCGGCATACGCCATGGCCGACAGCACCCGCATGACCAGCAGGAATCCGAAGTGCGGGACGAGGGCGGCGCCGACATGGGCAGCGATGAAGACGAGCTGGAAGCCGACCAGCGCGGCACGGCGCGGCATCTTCAGGGTGACCAGGCTCATCAGTGGTGCTCCGACGAGCATGCCGATGGCGAAGGCGGACACCAGCATTCCGGCGGATGCGAGGGGAATGTCGAGGTCCTGGGCGATGGAAGGCATCACGCCGGAGAGCATGAACTCCGAGGTGCCCTGGGCGAAGATGCCCAGCCCAAGGACGTAGATCACAAAGGGCATGATTCATCTGCTTCGTGTGAGGAACGAGGGGGGGAACCGGGTGCTCCGCTCGGCCGTGCGCGGCTGCTTCTCAGAAAGGGCCCGTTGTCGGCGAGGACCACCTGTGGAGGCGGCGTTGCCTCCCGGTTCGCGTCCAGCATTCCGCCCGGGACACGCGTGCGGACGCCTCGCGCGCGCCCTGCTGAACCTAGGTCTGGCTGGTCCACTCACCGGCCCGTCATGCCGCTGTGGTGGTATCACTGGATGCATGGATCAAAGCGGCGAGCTTGGTGACTTCCTGCGCTCGCGCCGGGCCCGTCTGCGTCCCGAGGACGCGGGGGCGGCTTTCAGCGGCGGCGCGCGCCGGGTCCCCGGACTGCGCCGTGAAGAGGTCGCGCACCTGGCCGGGGTGAGCACGGACTACTACGCCCGCCTCGAACAGGGCCGGCACCCCCACGTCTCGGAGACGGTACTGGAGGCAGTCGCCCGCGCCCTGCGCCTGGACGACACCGAACGCGGCTACCTCTTCGAACTCGCCCGACCCAAGTCCCCCAGCCCGGGGCAGCGCCGTCCGGCCCCGCTACCGCGCGTGCGTCAGGCGATCCACCAGATGCTGGACGTCCTGAACGATGTCTCGCCTGCCCTGGTCCTCAACCACCGCAGCGACGTCCTGGCAGTCAACCATCTTGCCAAGGCGCTGATCACGGACTTCGACGCGCTGCCGTACCGCGACCGTAACTTCGCCCGGTTCGTTCTGCTCCACCCCGCCGCCCGTGACCTCTATCAGGACTGGGACCGGGTCGCGGAGGCGTTCGTCGCCAGTCTTCGCCTGGCTGCCGGACGCCATCCCGACGACCGTCTGCTGAACGAATTCGTCGAGGAGCTGTCCATCAAGGTTCCCGAGTTCTCCACCTGGTGGGCCGGCCACCGCGTGGACCAGTGCGCCCACGGCACCCGGCGCCTCGTTCACCCCGTGGTCGGCGAACTCACCCTCTCCTACGAGACGCTGGCCCTGCCCGCCGACCCTGACCTGAGCATCTGCCTCTACACCGCGGAACCTGGTTCGGCCTCCGCGGAGACGCTCCGTATGCTCGCCAGCTGGAGTGCCCCGACGGGCGTACGACGGCACAGCTCCTCCGAGGCACCCTCAAGCTGACTCCCGAAGGTCGTCCGCAATTTCCGCTTCCGTGTGACCTGCGGCAGCCGTCCTTCCGCTGCTGCGATGCGTTTTGCCCCCGTCTGCGCGGTCCCGGGCGATGGCCGGCTCCTCTGCAGACTTCCAGGACCGCGCATGGAGATAGGTGTTCTGCACATCGCGCCGTCGAGGCCGCTCCCCACTGACGGGATATTCGAGACCCGATCCGATGGTCAGGCCGACGTCCGTGTCGTACAGGTCCCGGCTCACGTATGCGACGTGCAGGTCAGCACTGTGTGAACGAATCGCGCTGGAATCGATGCCACGAGTTCAGTGCCGCTCTTGCGAGGATTCTGCTCATGCGCCCGTTGCGGCGAGCGACAGTTCCCACAGGCGCTTGGCGGCGTCCGGGTCGAGCGCGTACGGGGCTACGCCGCCGGAGGACTTCCCCACTGCCTCGGGCGTCAGTGTTTCTGCCTCGTTGTTGTCCTCGAAGTAGCGACCGCCGACGCCCTCCAGCTGGGGAGAGGTTGCCACCAGCACGCTCGTCGCGGCGCCCTGGGCGATGGTCTTGAACCTGAACGGCGCGCCCTGGATCGAGCCGAGTTCCCCGGCCGCCTCGGCGGCGCGCAGCTGTGCGGCCTGGTCCGGATCCATGTAGCGCGACAGGTTCGTCGACATGATCACGCCGGGATGGACGGCGTTGGCGGTGATCCCGTCGGCCGCCCAGCGATTGGTTGCCTCGACCGCGAAGAGAACGTTGGCGGTCTTGGACTGCCCGTAGGCGAGCCACGGGTCGTAGGGGCGGGAGGTGAAGTTGATGTCGTCGAACACGACGGGCGAGGTGTGATGGCCCCGGGAGCTCAGCGACACGATCCGCGCATTGCCGGCCGCCGCGAGCGCGTCGTGCAGGCCGACCGCGAGCGCGAAGTGGCCGAGATGGTTGGACGCGAACTGCAGTTCCCAGCCGTCCGGTGTGCGCTCGAGCGTGGGCAGTGCCATCACGCCGGCGTTGTTGACGAGGATGTGCAGGGGCCTGGACCAGGCGCTCGTGAAGGCGGCGATCGACGCCTTGTCGGCGAGGTCGAGCCGGCCGACATGGACGGCGTCGTTTCCGGTCGCCTTGCGGATGTCGGTCGCGGTGCCCTCGCCGGAGTCCGTGTTGCGGACCGCGAGGGTGACCGAGGCACCGGCGCTCGCGAGGGCACGGGCGGTCTCGGCGCCGAGCCCCGAGGCTGCGCCGGTGACGACTGCGTGCTTGCTGGTGAGGTCGATGCCTTCGATGACCTCGGCGGCCGTCGACTCTTCTCCGAAGGGGGTGTGGATGCTGGTTGTCATGACCTCAAGTCCTAGTCATCGGTCGGTTGTTTTCCCTCACGCCTGAAGTTCGAGTTCGAGGACGAGCTTGCCGGTGTTCTTGCCGGTGAACAGGCGCCTGAGCGTGGCCGGGAACGTCTCGATGCCGCCGTGCACCGTGTCCTCGATGCTCGTCAGCCGACCGTCGGCGAGCCAGTGCGACATCTGCGCCATGGCCTCCGGGTATCGGTCGGCGAATGCGGGAGCAACGACGGCTGCCATGGAGGCGCTTTGGTACAGCAGGGTCAGGTAGTTGCTCGGCCCCACGACCGTATAGGCGTTGTCGTACTGGGAGATCGCCCCGCTGATGACGACTCGCGCGCCGCGGGCGAGGCGGGTGAGTGCCTGGTTAAGGATGTCTCCGCCGACGTTGTCGAAGAACACGTCGACGTATCGGGGGGTGAGGTCGCGCAACTGGTCGAGAAAGTCGTCCCGTTTGTAGTCGATGGCGGCGCTGAACCCGAGCCGGTCGACGAGCATGCGTGTCTTCTCGGGGCCGCCCGCGATCCCGATCACGTGCGCGCCCTTGATCTTCGCGATCTGACCGGCGACGCTTCCGACGGCCCCGGCCGCTCCCGATACGAGCACCACGTCGCCCGCGGCGAGCCGGCCGACATCCAGGAGCCCGAAGTAGGCGGTCATACCGGTCATGCCCAGGACGCCGAGATACGCCGCGAGCGACCGGCCCTCCTCGGGGTGGACCTTGTAGACCCCGGTTCCGTCCGACAGAGCGAACTCCTGGACGCCGAACGTGCCGTGGACGAAGTCACCCTCCGCGAAACCCGGATGGCTGGAGTGCACGACCTGTCCGATCGCGATCGCCCGCATGACCGCTCCGACGTCCACCGGAGTGACGTGCTCTGCTTTCATCCAGCCGCGCATGGCAGGGTCGATCGGCAAATGCGTGACCTTGACCAAGAACTCGCCGTCGCCGGGCACTGGAATGTGGGTCTGCAGGAGCTCGAAATCGGAGTCTTCGAAGGGGCCCGCCGGGCGAGTCTTGAGGCGGAACTGGCGATTGGCGCCGGTCATCCCGGCTCACCTCGCCCGGTCGGGCGCGAAGCGGTCGCCGAAGACCGGCAGACCGCTTGCGGACTCGTCGCGGGTCGCCTCGTCCTCCCAGACGTCCCAGTGTTCGGCCAGTCTGCCGTTCTCGACCCGTACGACGTCGGCCACGACGGAGGCGGTCTCACCGGTGCCCGAGTACCGGCCGTAGAGCATCACGTAGTCGCCCTCGGCAACGGTGAGTTGGTTGTCGTAGTGCAGGGTGGCCGGCAGGGCGCGAACCAGGTTGAACAGACCCTCCCGTCCCGGCGGGATGTGTCGGCTGTGCTGAAGGTATTTCTCGGACCAGAACTCCTGGGCGGCCTCGTAGTCGCGCTTACCGAAGAGGGTGTCGAAGGCCGTCAGAACGAGTTCTTTGTTCTGCTCGGGTATGGACATGCCGTGCTCCAGAGGATGAATGTCATGAGTGCCTCAAGCGTCGTCACGGGTGCGGTTACACACTCTTCGCGGTGACGCCGGTGAGGTCGGCGAGGCGGCGCCACTGGTTGAGCGGCGGGGTCTCGCCTCCCTCGGCGGTGATGAGCTGCAGGGCCAGGTGGTCGGCGCCGGCGGTGTGGAACTCGGTCAGACGGTCGCTGATCGCGTCATGGATGCCCCAGACCACCAGGGTGTCGATGAGCCGGTCGCTGCCGCCGCCGGTGAAGTCATCGCCGGTGAAGCCGAGGCGCTCGAAGTTCGCGGTGTAGTTGGGCAGCCGGAGATACAAGCCGAGGAAGTCACGTGCGAGGGCTCGTGCCCGGACGGGGTCGCTCTCCAGGGCCACGGTGACCACGGGAGCCAGGAGCGGTCCGTCGCCCAGGGCCTCCCGGGCCTGCTTTATGTATGCAGGGGTGACCATGGCAGGGTGGGCACCGGCGGCCCGGTCGCGGGCGAGACGCAGCATCTTCGGTCCGAGCGCCGCCAGGATCCGGCGGTCGGCCGGGACGGGGGTGGCCGCGTTGTCGAGAGCGTCGAGGTAGCCGACCATCGTGGAGTAGGGCCGCTGGTAGTTCTGGGCCAGCTGCGCGTGGCTTGCGCCCAGGCCCATCAGGAACCGGCCGGGGTGGGCTACCTCCAACTCGGCCCGCTGCCGGGCCACCGTGGCGGCCTCCTCGTGCCAGATGTTGAGGATGCCGGTGGCCAGGGCGACGCGTTCAGTGGAGGCGGCGACCGCGACGGCGTGGTGCACGCTGCTGTTGCCCCCGAGCCAGATAGCGCCGAAGCCGAGTTCTTCCAGCTCGACTGCCGCGCGTCGCCGCTGTTCTTGAAGTGCCGGGTCCTCAGAGCGCAGCTCGTGGCTGAAGATTCCGAAGCGGCCCAGGGACTGCTGCGGTGTGGTGCGAGGTGCGGAGTGCATCGTTTATTCCTTAATAAACGGGCGGTCTCGGCGCCGAGACCCGAGGCGGCGCCGGTGACGAGCGCGTGCTTGCCGGTGAGGTCGACGCCGTCGATGACCTCGGCGGCCGTCGACTCTTCTCCGCAGGGAGTCTGGATAAGCGTGGACGTCATGACCTCAAGTCCTCGTCACTGATCGGCCGTCTGTTCCTCATCAGCCGGACGGTGCCTGGGAGGGGGTGGCCTCGTGTGTGTTCGTCGGTGTGGTCCAGCTGGCGAGCAGGCGGAGTGTTTCCGCGGAGGCGGAGCCGGGTTCGGTGGTGTAGACCACGATGCTCTGGTCAGGGTCGGCGGGCAGGGCCAGCGTCTCGTAGGAGACGGTGAGTTCACCGACCACGGGGTGAACAAGGCGTTGGGTGCCGTGGGCGCACTGGTCCACGCGGTGGCCGGCCCACCAGGTGGAGAACTCGGGAACCTTGATGGACAGCTCCCCGACCAGTTCGTTCAGCAGACGGTCATCGGGATGGTGTCCGGAGGCCAGGCGCAGACTGGCGACGAAGGTCTCCGCGACCCGGTCCCAGTCCGTGTACAGGTCACGGGCGGCAGGGTGGAGCAGGACGAATCGGGCGAGGTTGCGGTCGCGGTGCGGCAGCGCGTCGAAGTCGATGATCAGCTGTTTGGCCAGGTGGTTGGCGCCCAGGACGTCACTGCGGTGGCTGAGGACGACAGCCGGCGAGACGTCGTTGAGAACGTCCAGCATCTGGTGGATCGGCTGCCGCAAGCGTGGTGCGCGGGCGGGACGGCTCCGGAGGCGTCCGGGTTTCCTGGGCCGGGCGAGTTCGAAGAGGTAGCCGCGTTCGGTGTCGTCCAGGCGCAGGGCGCGGGCGACTGCCGCCAGTACCGTCTCGGAGACGTGGGGGTGCCGGCCCTGTTCGAGGCGGGCGTAGTAGTCCGTGCTCACCCCGGCCAGGTGCGCGACCTCTTCACGGCGCAGTCCGGGGACCCGGCGCGCGCCGCCGCTGAAAGCCGCCCCCGCGTCCTCGGGACGCAGACGGGCCCGGCGCGAGCGCAGGAAGTCACCAAGCTCGCCGTTGTCGTTCATGCGGCCAGTGTGCTCCCCATAGCGGCGTGACAGGCCGGTGAAGGTGGACCAGTCAGACCTAGGTTCAACAGGGCGCCCTTGGAGCGTTCACCCGCACGCAAAGCAGGTCATGCTAACTGAAAAGCGACGACCTTCTCCGGCGAGGAAGCCAGAGGACCTCTCCGCACTGGGGCTGGAGAAAGCAGCGGCTGTCCTGCACCGACCCGCTGTCGCCTCGAACCACGCTGCCACAGGCCAGGCCCGAGCCAGCCCTCACGCGGCCCCTTGGAACTCCATCACAAGACACCCCTCCGCCCCAGCCCTGAGACGGGCCACCCAAAGGAGATCACCATGACCGAGTTCGCGCCGGTACCCGACTTCGCCCTGGGCCCGGACATCCCGGAGTCCGGGTATGTCGTCCAGGACCTGGGCGGCGGTGCCCATTTCGTCACCCAGGGGATGATCAACACGATGTTCGTGGAGACGAAGCACGGTGTCGTCCTCGTGGACGCCTCACCGTTCCTCGGGGACAGACTGCTGGAGGCGATCGAGTCGGTCACCCCCAAGCCGGTCACCCACCTGATCTACAGCCACGCGCACGCCGACCACATCGGGGCGGCTCACCTGTTGAAACGGGACGGCCTGAAGATCATCTCCCATGAGATCACCGGCGAGTTCATCAAGGAGGTCAAGAACGACGACCGGCGCCCCCTGCCCACCGAGACCTTCAGCGGCCGGCGCAAGGAGGTGGACATCGACGGCGTACGGTTCGTCCTCGACTACACGGGAGACTGGCATCAGGCTGGCAACCTGTTCATCCACCTGCCGGAGCTGAAGCTCATGGGAGCGATGGACAGCTTCACTCCGAAGAGCGCTCCATTCTTCCGCCTGTACTTCTCCGCACACGTGCCCGCGTACTTCGACGCCATGGACCAGTTGCTGGAGTACGACTACGAGACCATCGTCACCGGCCATATGGCTCTGCCTGGTACGCCCGAGGACGTGGCGACGAACCGGGAGTACATCCGAGCCCTGCGCGCCGCTGCTTCCGAAGCACTGCGCACGGTCGACATGAAGGAAGCCTCGGCCGCCGCCAAGGTGCCGGCGAACAACAAGCAGGCGGAGATCAAGGTCTGGATGGACGCGGTCACCGCCCGCGCGGCCGAACTCATGCCGTCCTGGGAAAAGCGCCTGGGAGGGACCGACATCTTTCTCGCCGACAACCTGAACGCCACCGCGTGGAGCGTCTTCATCGACTAGGGCGACGCCCTACGGATGAGGGGCGACCTGCGGTGATTGCGTTCGTCGCAGTCGACTTCGCAGGAGGGATGCCGCATGCTGCCGGCGACAAGCGTGGCGCAGTTGGCGCAGAGTATCGATCTGGTCGTGGACGCGGTGCGCGGCGCACCGGTCGACCAGTATGACAACCCGACGCCGTGTTCGGCGTGGACGGTGAGAGACCTCGTCAATCACATCGCCATGATGCTGCTGATGACGAGAGACGTGGGCATCCGCACAGCGCCGGATCCGAGCCTGCTCACCGCGAACCCGGTGCCCCTCCTTGCCGGGCGGCCGGAGCCCGAGTGGGCGTTCCTCCTGGCCGGCGCGGCGGAACCGGCTGCCAGGGCCTGGTCCGAGCCGGCAGCGTGGGAGGGCGAGGCCGGCCTCGGCGGACCGCCCATGCCCGCGACCGCGCTCGGCGGGATCCTGATCGCCGAATTCACCATCCATGCCTGGGACATGACAGCAGCCACCGGACAACGGGGCACCGTTCCCGCATCCTTGGCCGAAACGGCGTTCGCGACGTACTCGCGTGAGGCACCCCGCATGCGCGGTCTTGGCCTTCTGGGCGACGAAGTACCCCAAGATGCAGACGCCCCCGTACTCGACCGCGCACTGGCCCTCAGCGGCAGAAACCCCCGATGGGAACCGGCGGCACATTAGGGCGTGCCCGGCGGTCCACCGGGGCCTTCAGCCGGCGAACCATCCTGCCTCGACGACGGCGGCCACCCCCACTAACACTGGGGCCGGCCGCCACCTTCGTCTACGGCTGCGTGGTCACGACCGGCCGCCACCACGACACTGCTCGCGGGGACGCAGGGGCTTCACCTCGGCCAGCTACCGTTGCTTGCTCAGCGCAGCGTACAAGCGTTTGAGGAATGAGCGCGCCGCGGATCGATCACAGTTGATCTTTTCCGTTATCGTTACTGGTCAGCTTGGACGAAGAAGCGAATCAGCTCCTTTGAGAGGAACTCTGGCTTCTCGTCGGGGATCCAGTGCCCGCAGTCTTCGATGACGCCGAGTCCATGCGTCTCGTGGCGGAGAACGTGTCCGGCGTCTGTCGAGTGCTGTGTCTGGTGTCCAGCATCTGGTGGCTGCCTGGCGAGGGAAGTAGACCCGTGACTGCCGGTTTAACTCCCGGCGCCGGAGCCGCGCGCGGCGACCCGGATTCCCAGCGCCCGGGTATCGGCGACCACCTGGGCCACGGCGAGGAAGTACGTCCCGGGCCCTGATGTGGGGGAACGATTTGGCGATGTCGCCCACGACCTGGGGCGGAATCCCGAGAGCGAGACCGGTGTCCCGAAGGGCGGCGGACAGCGTTCGTCAATACGGCGCGTACGCCGAGCTGGTCGGCCAGGCCCACGGTGCGCGCGGCAAGCCGCAGCGATCCCGCTCCGGTGCTCTCCCGTCCCAGGTACACGCTCTCCAGGCGCAGTCGTTCCCCGGCCAGTTCCCGCCACGGCGCGAGCAGATGCTCGGCGACATCCGGGCGGCCGGCGGACAGCGCCCGTACCGGCTCGGAGGAGGGACCGAGGAGCACCACCAGGTCGTCGTCGGCGTATGCGCGCAAGGTGGGCCACGACACGACCGGCGCCGCGCCGTCGGCTTCTGCGTGCGCGGCGGACACCAGGCGGCACAGCCGGGCCCACCCGGCCGCGTTCTGCGCGAGCAGGGTGATCCGCAGCGGCGGCTCCAGCACGTGTGCGCCGCCGCGCACCGGTGTACGAGGGCGTACGACGGCCGGGTCCGGCGGGGTGGGCGACTCGCAGATGAGCAAATCCACGGCCTCGCACCTCCCCCCGTCTTTCGCGTGCTTCCCAATCTGTTCAATGCCAACGGCTGCTTCTGGACGGGAAGGGGTGAGGTCGGCGACCGTCCGGCCCGGAGAGGCACTCCATGCCCCAGCTCTTCCACAACCTCGCGCTCCTCGCGGCGCTGGCCAGCCTCGCGGTGATCGCCCTCAGCTCGCTCGCGCTGGACGCCGGCGACGAGCTCACCGCACACCAGGTCCGCGTCCTGTGCGTCGCGACGCAGGCCATCGAACACATCGCGATCGCCTACGGCACCGCCCTGGCCGCCCAGGACACGCCGCTCACGCTGGTCGCGAAGGCGGTGACGCCCCTCCTCGGGTAGCGCCACTGCACATGCACGAGCACCGCGGCGGCCGGAGTCTGATCGTGTGGACTTTCCCGTCGACGTCGCGCTCGCCGAGCCCGTCCCGACCCTGCCGGTCGGGACGGGCTGGCGGTACGAGATGAAGTTATGGACAGGGTTCAGCGCTGTCCATTGTCCGCTCTCGTGTCCCAAGTGCTCAACACGTGCTGCCCATCGTGAACAGCACCGGGTGGCAGCGGCGGGCCGGTTGACCCTGGACGCGCTGCTGGGCCTGGCGCTGCGCTACCCCGACGTCGTCGGAGCCGCCCTGGTGCGCGCGGTCCTCGCCGACACCGTGGCGGTGCGTGCCGGCGAGGGCCCGGCGGTCGGGGCGACGCTGCCCCTGACGGCGCGGTGGGCTCGGAGCGTCTCGCGTACCGGGCGGGGGCGGGGAGATGCCCGCCGACGTGCTGGAGGCGGTGGCCAGCGCGCTCGCCGCCTGCGGGGACGAGGACGCGGTGGCCACCGCGATCGCATACGCTGACAAGGAAACCCGAGGACTGTCCGGCCAGGCGTTATGCACAGGCGCAATCGGGCGTCAGCCCTCGCGATGAGAGCCGCAAGCGGTGAGGTTTATTCTTGCGCGTTCGTACGTGGCTGCCGAGGACCTGCAGGTCCGTCGGCCCGAACGCGCACCACCCCTTGTCGATCCGTTTGCCCAAAGAGAGCACGCTGGTGGCAAAGGAAGCACCATGGAGATCAAGGGTTCGGTTGCCCTGGTGACGGGAGCCAACCGCGGAATCGGGCGCGCATTCGTCCACGCACTGATCGGGCACGGAGCGGCCAAGGTCTACGCCACCGCCCGGGACCCGGCAACAGCGGCTGGAGAAGGTCTCATCCCGTTGCGCCTGGACGTCACCAATCCCGAGGACGTCGCCGCAGCCGCAGCGGCCGCGGATGATGTCACCATTGTGATCAACAACGCGGGTACTTCAAGCGGCGAGACCGGCCTTCTGGAGGGTTCCTTCGACGGTGCACGTCGGGCGATGGAGGTCAATTTCTTCGGTACCTGGGCCGTCTGCCGGGCCTTCGCTCCGGTCCTGCGGCGCAACGGCGGCGGTGCACTGGTCAACATGCTCTCCATGACCTCCTGGACCGGGCGGCCGGATTTTCCCGGATACGCGGCCTCCAAGTCAGCCCAGTGGTCGCTCACCGACTCCCTGCGCCAAGGCCTGCGGGAGCAGGGAACCCTGGTGGTGGGGGTCCACGCGGGCTTCGTCGACACCGACCTCAGTGCCCGGGTCGACGAGCCTAAGATCACCGCGGCCGAGGTCGCGGAGCAGACCATGCAGGCGATCATTGCCGGCCGGAGCGAAGTCCTCGCCGATGAGCCCACCAGGCAGCTCAAAGCCGCTCTCTCTCAATCCCCCCAAGCTTGAGCTCGCCCGCCTGACCCCTCGATGGGGACGGGACAGCCAGCGAAGATGCTCGGCGGCTGCGCGGGCCTGTGGGCCAGTCCGCCCTGTGGTGCTCATTGCGAGAAAGCTGCGGCGGAGTCGCGGTCGGGCACGGTGCCTGGTGGACGGGGCACGGGTCTCCTGCCGACCGGTCAGACTACGGCAACGGGGCCCTGGACCGGCTCTGCCTCCCTCGGTGGTTCCAGTGCGCCGGTCTGCGGCCCCGCTCTCTCGACGTTGTTCAGGCCGCACTCGTTCGGCCCTGGAGAACAGCGCGAACCAGTGCAGAGGGACGAGAACCTCGCCGATCACGGTTGCCGGGGCGCCGGCGCAGACCTTGGCCGCTCCGTGCCGATCAGTGCGTGGACGAATTGATGTCCATGGCGCTTCCTTCGCCACCCGCGTGCCCTCGTCGGGCAGGCAGGTGACCTGCTTGGCAGTGGTCCGCGTCCCTCGTCAGCGTATGCGAGGGGCATCCCTCGGGCTCAAGATGCGACGTGAAGTGCGGCGCCGTAGGCTCGATCCGTGCGCCGGTCCGAGGCGATGTCGGTGATCACCGCTCCCTGAAGCAGAGGTCGGCCCGTGCGAGGCGAGGCCTATGAGCCCCCTCCCGTTCGGCACACCAATCAGGCCCTACGTGGCCGCGACAGATCTCACCCGATCACCTCCTTCCGGTCAGCCGGCGAAGCGGCGGCGAGCCACCCTGCTCCGGTATGTGGTCGCCCGCCCCGGCCGGTCTGCGTGCTTGCCCGTGCGGCGCGAGCCGAGCCCCAGAAGCGACCGAAACGGAAGAGTTGATCGTCATGTCGAACAGCGACATCGCGCTGACCGCCCCGAACCAGTTCGTCGAGGGCGCCAACGGGGTCACGTACGCCTACCGGCGGTTCGGCACCGCCTCCGACGACGTGCTGCCGCTGGTCATGTTCCAGCACTTCCGCGGCAACCTGGACAACTGGGATCCGCTGCTGCTCGGTTCCCTCGCCGCCCACCGCGAGGTCATCCCGGTCGACAACGCCGGTGTCGGTCTGTCGACCGGGACGGTCCCGAACACCATCACCGGGATGGCCCGCGACGCCATCACCTTCGTCGAGGCACTCGGGCTGTCCAGGATCGACCTGTTCGGGTTCTCCATCGGCGGGATGGTCGCGCAGGAGCTCACCCTGATCCGTCCCCAGCTCGTCCGCCGGCTCGTGCTGGCCGGCACCGGGCCGCGCAGCGGCGTGCTGATGCATGGCTGGATCAACGACGTCCAGGCCCTCGCCAACGTCGCCGACAACCATCCCGAGGACCTGCTCTCCCTGTTCTTCGAGGTCACCCCGACCAGCCAGCAAAAGGGCCGGGAGTTCCTGGAGCGGCGCGCCTCCCGGACCGAGGACCGGGACAAGCCCGCCGGGCTGCAGGCCCGTGACGCCCAGATGGACGCCATCACCGAATGGGGCATCCCCAACCCGGCCCAGCTGGACCGCCTGGCCGGGATCACCCAGCCGGTGCTGGTCGCCAACGGTGACAACGACATCATGATCCCGACGCCGAACACCTGGCTGCTGGCCGACCACCTGCCCAACGCACGTGTCAGGATCTACCCCGACTCCGGGCACGGCTTTCTGTGGCAGTGGCCCGAGGAGTTCGCCGCCCTGGTGCACAGCTTCCTGTCCGGCGCGGGCGAGGAAAAGGCGCCGTGATGGCCACGATCAGCCAGGGGCGGGCGTCACGAGCGGCGGCCGTCGCGGGGCTGCGTGTGCTGCTGTGGTGGCTCGGGCACGGGCTGGTGCTGGCCGTGCGGTGCAGCGCGGCGCTCCGGTCCCAGATCACGCGCAGTCTCACGGTGGAGATCTCCGCCAACGACGGTCCCGCACGGCACTGGGACTTCGACGGACAGCGGCGTCTCGTCGCCACCTCGGCCGGCCGGGCCGCGGCGCCTGACTTCGCGGTCCGCTTCAGCAGCAGCGCTCACGCACTTCATGACCTGGTCTCACCGGATGCCGTCGACGCCATCATGCGCGACCGCATCGACGGAACCGTCCGCGTCGAGGGCAACCATCTGCTCCTGATGTGGTTCCGCGGCCTGGCTCGGAAGGTGGTGCCCATCGGTGGGGCCGATCCTCCCCGGCAGGCCCTCCCGGGGGCCTATGTGGCGCACGACCCGGCCGCCAACGGCGTCGAGGAGATCATCATCGAGCCGGCGGTGCAACGACTGGATCCGCAGTGGACCGGCGGCTGGCAGGCACGGGCCAAGCTGTGGATCGTACGGGGGACCAACGGGGAACCCCTGCGGGAGCCGTGATGAGCAGCCGTGCCGTGACCCCCGAGACGGCAACACCCGCACCCGCGCTGAACGACCGCGCTCTGGGCTGGCTGCGCTACATCTGGGACAAGGCAACCACCCCGGATGACTGGAGCGACCAGGGCGAACCCCTTCCGTGGTGGGACCGCTACACCGCGCCGCCCTTGTGCTCCTTCCCTCGGTTCGACGTCCACAACATGGCCTACGTCCTCCCGGTCATGCTCGAATCGACCCCGGCCTGGCGGGAGGTCTACACCCGCATCGCTGACGAACTCGTGCGCCGCTACACCTCGTTCTGGGGCGCGGTGGACTGGTGCACGCTGATCGGTCCCGACCCGGGTGCGGATCGCTATCCGCCCGCGTGGCAGGCCTTCATCCCCGAACCGCTGCGCGGCCGCTACCCGGTACCGGGCTGGACCGGAAACGGGATCGAACCATGGGGACTGCAGCCCGACCCGTGCGGCGCCGACGGGAACGTCTTCTACCGGGGCTGGCTCAACGTGGTCCTCGGCATCCGCCACTACGTCTCCGGAGAGGCCACCGAGCACCGGCCGTTCGAGATCACCGGCTACCAGAGCCGCACGTTCACCTGGACCCACGCGCGGATCGCGGAGTTCATCTCCGCCCAGTTCCGCAGCCGCCCCCAGGGCCCGCACTGCGAGAACACCAAGATCTGGCCGTTCTGCGTCAGCGCCACCGGACTCGGCCTCAAGCTCTACGATGCGCTGCTCGGGACCGACCTGAGCGAGCCGGTACCGCGCTGGTTCGACTACGTGCGCCGGCACTACATGAGCCTGACCCGCTCCGGAGAGCTGCGCACCTTCGCCCTCTACTACGACCCGATCGAGCAGCGCCTGCACTCGCTGCCCGGTCCGTCCGTGGCCCACGGGGTGTTCCCCTGCCTGCTGTACATGTACCCGCAGGACCGCGAGTTCTCCTTGTGGATCTACGAGCTGGCGATGCGGCGGCTCGGCTGGCTGGACCCCGGTCTCCCGCTGAGCAGGCTCCGGGCCGACCCCAACCACCTCAGCACGGCCCTGTGGATGGCACACGAGACGGGGGACACCGCCACCGAGGACCGCATCCGGGACTACGTCGAAAGGGAATACCAGCCCCGGTTCTTCGGTGAGGAGAACGACCGTTTCGGATTCTGGTTCGGCTATGACTCCACGTGGCCGCGCGGACAGATCAACGCCATCCTGATGCTGGTCGAGAGCGGCACTCCCGGGGCGTGGTGGCGGATCTTCAACGAACCCCTGCCCGCATCGGCGTCGGAACCGCGGCTCAAAGGTGTCGACTATCCCGCCCTCGGTATCCGGCGAGCCCGCAACGACATGGTCCACGGCGCCCTCGACATCGAGACCACGGCCGCCACCCCGTCCCGGCGAGGCACACCCACCAGGTTCACCGTTGACCGGCTCCCCGCCCCCGCCGAGGTCTCGGTCATCGTCGACGGCCGGGACTCGGCCGCCTGGCACGTCACTGGTGGCGATTCCATCCAGCTCGACCTCGACATCGACGACCATACGATCCGGGTCGCTTTCCCCGGCGACGGCTCCCAGTGAAACAGTTCTTGCCCTCGTAAGGTGCCTCTATGACGTCCACATCCGCATGGGCGGCCCCCCTCGTCGAACTCCTGGGGCTCGCGCACCCTCCCGTCGCGGTTACCTTCGGCACCCAGCCCGCCGCCTCCGGCGACAGTGGTCTTGCCGCGCAGCCGGCAGGCTGCTGCTTCTGGGAACCCGCCCAACGGCAGGTGCTCGACACCCGCGCCGCGGACCACGCCCACTGCAGCACCGGAAGCTACACGCACGGTCTGATCGACCTGGCCGGCGCCGCGTCCGGGGCCGACACCGCCGCCCTGGTCGACAGCGGCTGGATCACCCCGGCTGACCTCGACGTCGTCGCCCGCCTGCCGATCCGGCCCACGTCGATCCGCTACGAGCCGCTCACCGTCGCGACCGACCCGGACGTCGTGCTCGTCCGCCTCTCGCCCGTCTCGCTCATGACCCTCCAGGGCGCATGCCCGGACCTGCGGCTCGCCTCCAGACCGCAGTGCCAGATCGTTCCGCTGGCCTACGCCGGCCAGATCGCGGTCAGCCCGGGATGCGCGGTCAGCCGCGCCCGTACCGGGCTTCCCACGCAGGAGATGACCTGTGCACTGCCCGCCGCGCGCCTACCCGCCCTCATCGACCGCCTGCGGCAGGCCGTCGCCGCCGACCAGGCGGTCGCCTCCTACGCCACCATCGACCGCCAGCGCTTCGCCACACTCGAAAGGCCGTGAGTTCGCGGATTCAGAAGCGCGCTCGAAGCTGAACCGACGAGAGGTGCAGCCATAACCGCATCGAGACGAGCCCGAGTTCGTGGTGCCTCGCCGAGCTGGCACTACCCAGTCAGTGGGCAGGGCTTCGGCGTAGTCGCATGATGCGCGATCCGTGACGTTCCGGCGCGGCCGTGCGGATCGCCTCAGCGTATACGCACCTTTTGGGCGCGGGGCGCCCGCAGGTCGGGCGGGCGAGTCCGCCACGGGCCGTCTCCTGCGATTCGAGATCAGGTCAGGCGACGGCCTCGAAGACCCCGACCAGCTCATGGTCCAGCCGCCCGGGAACATCTGATCCCTGCATCTCAGGGAACTGACTGAAGAAGGAGGAGGGCTGGTCCACGTCGATACGTGTCTGCTCACCGTCGTGCTGGGACACAGAGACACGCACCGGCGCCCCCAGGCCGGCCGCACCGGTGTACTGGAACAAGCCTCGGGCAATGACGGGGTTGCCGACGAGGTAGAACTTGGACTCGATCGGGATTCCGGCCAGTCTCATCGCTGTTCCCTGCTCAAAATCGAAAAAGATGGTGTAGTTGCTTGGCGCCGTAATTCTTGTGACGTAGGCCTCGAATCCCTCGCGGTTTTTGTGTGCCATGTATTCCATCTGCCTGGTGATCGAGAAGCGCTGCAACTTCGACTCGATGGCCTCAGTGACCTCGAAGTACGATTTATCGGAGCGAATTGTGATGAGCACCCCGTCGAAATGAGTCTGCGTCGTCTGCGGTGACATGGTCATCCACCTGTTCCTCTGCACCGACGGCCACGTGAGACAGCACGTGAGCCCATCGTCATGAGTTGTTCGTTTTTGTGAATGCGTATTGGGGAACTGCGGTATCAGCCACCTGGCTGCAGCTTCGCGAGCCGGTATTTTGCAGGGCTGGCAGTCTGGCCGCCCTGCACCCTTCGGGTGTAGAGCGTCGAGTCGGACACGCTACGCCACCGTCTCTGGCGCGCCCGCGTCCGCGAGACCAAAGCTACTGGGCGTGACTCATCGAAGCTGGTGCGGCGCGCGGTACACGGACGGGGAGATCGGGGGTCCCGAGCTTTCCCTTCGGGTCTGAACTGCGGCCAGAGCCAGATTCAAGTAGTCATATCAGGGGACGACCCTGTTGTCCGCCATGCTCAGGATGATCATGCTGCCTTGGTGGTTGGCGAAGGGAGCTACGCGGCTACGTTCTTGGCCAGTTCGTGATCAGGACTTCCTGCCGGCCGAGCGGCAGGCTGAGATTCGGGCAGGGTGCGATCAGGTCCTGAAGGGCGGGACCTGCTGCGCGGTGAGGTCGTCGCGCAGCCGCAGGAAACGCACAGGGTGGCGGTAGAGACCATCATCGATGGCAGTGTCGGCAACGAACTCCGCCACCCGGTCGGGGCGTACCGGGTGGTACTCCAGGTCACCGCGGGCGCCCCATCCAGCGGATTCTCTGTCAAGTACTGCGTGTTGAAGGAGCTGCGTCCGGCTTGGTTGCTCGGAACCAGCGGTATCCCCTTGTCGGCAGCCGCATCGCCACACGACAAGGTGAGACGCGTCACGCCGCAGTGGCGAGGGGGAAGAGGCTGGCGTTAGCAGATTCTGTTCCGGATCATGGCCCAGAGGACGTCGGTGAGGTGGCGGTCAGTGAATGGCCTGCTTGGGCCCTTTTCCCCCGCGGCGCTTCCGGTCTCGCGAGCGAGCCTACTTGGATTCGGCGATCTTGTTCAGGAGCTGCGTGGCCTGGTCCACCGCAGTCTTTTCTGTCGCGCCTAGTACTCAAGCTGTAGATCACGATCATGCTTGGGTCGCCGCTTGGCGTTTGTAGTGGCTGAGCTGGGAACGGGCTTGATGACGGCGCCTCCAGTGGGACCAGCGAAGCCAGTGGCCGACCTCGTGGACGGGTCCGGCGACGAGAGCCATGAAGAGTCGCTGGAATTCGTTGCACGTCAGCGGTATCAGGTCGTCAGGCCCTGGACGGAGTCGGTGCTCGTCGGCGCGGACGACGGCCAAGAAGGCATGGGTGAGCATGGCGAGGGTGACCCAGCGGGACCAGGATGTATAGCGGCGGAGTTGGTGCTCGTCCAGGCCGGCCAGGCCCTTTCCGGACTGGAACCTCTCTTCGACCCTCCATCTGGATCCCGCGACCCGCACCAGGGCTGCGACCGCGACGCTGGCCCAGGAACGAAACCGGCCGCACGGCAGCTGGCGGATCGGGGCCCTTGCCCGGCTCGCGCAGTAAGTGCACCGGCTGGCCGTCGATCTCGAAGCGGTGGTGGCGGCGACCCGGCCGACGCCTTCGACGTCATCGTGGCCTCCCTGCTCGGCTTCGGCTTCTCCTCGCCCCTGGTCAAGGGACTTCGTCGACAAGGTCCACGACGTCGTCGGTCTGTATCTGGACCCGAGCTTCGCCAACACCTCGTGGCTCCCACCCCCGTCGTACGGGCCCTGCCCACCCAGCCACAGCCGCCCGCTGACCCAGCCATCAACCGGTGACGCTGCACCGTCGCGGCCACAGCCCGAGGGGGTAGCGGCCGCATGCCGGGCGGCGGAGCGCAGGCTCACGGCCGTATCCTCCGCCTCTCCTTCGACCTGCCGCCCGACGCCGACACTGGAAGATGGCCAACCTCTTCCACACCCTGATGACCGACACCCTCGGCTACGACAAGTACGCCGCCGCCGGCTCCGGCTACGGCGCCCTCATCACCAGCCAGCTCGGCCACACATACGCCGCACACCTCTACGGCATCCACCTCGGCATGGACCTGCCCCTCGGCAACTTCCAAACCGACCGCTACTGGGACGTCACCGGCGGCCACACCATCCCGGCCGACGCCTCACCACGGCTGCGTGAGGCCCTGCTCAACCTCGAGGGGACCTACGCCTCCCACGTCGCCGCGCACATGCTCGACGCGCAGACCATCACCCACGGCCTGAACGACTCCCCGGCCGGCATGCTCGTCTGGATCCTGCAACGCTGGAAGAAGTGGAGCGACCGCTGGGGCCATTTCGACGAAGTCTTCGACCGCGACTTCATCCTCACCAACGCCACCATCTTCTGGGCCACCCGGACGATCGGCTCCTCCCTTCGCGTCTACCGCAACTGCAACCGCTACCCCTGGACGCCCTCGCACGACCGCCACCCCCAGGTCCAGGCGCCGGCCGGCTTCAGCTTCCTGCTCGGCGACGCTTACCCGCCCGGCGTCCGCACCGTCGAGGAACCCATCGCCGCCTTCGAGAACGGCCCGACCCGGCACCTGTTCAACGCCGTACACGTCAACGCACACCAGAAGGGCGGCCATTTCACGGCCTGGGAGAACCAGAGACCGTCATCACCGGCATCCAGGAATCGTTCCGCCAACTCCGCTGAGAACGCGGCACCCTGCGCTTCCCGATGTCGCCAGTGCAGGCCGGACAACCCGTTGCTCGGGACGCGGGATGGAGGCTGGTCCGTACACGTGGACGATCGTGCGGGACGGCACGGTCGTCCACGGCTGATCTCAGCGCTCGTTCGGGTGACGTTGAGAGCCGGGTGTGGCCGCTGCCGCGCTGGTCAGGCAGGGTGGCTGAATGGTTCCTCGATCCAGCGAGGTGCCTTCGCTCTGGGGGCTCCATGCAGCTGTTCTTCACGGACCGGCGGAAGGTCTGGAGGGCGGGGGACGTGGCCGGCGTTCGCCCTGCCGAGCTGAGCGAGCTGTTTGAACGGCGACGGGTTCCGACGGGCACGCCGATTCTTCTGGACGAGGTGATGCGCCTGGTAGAGCCGCTGTCGAGCTGGTTCCGGGTGATCGGCCAGCAGGGCCTGGACGTGAAGACAATGCGGGCGTATGCCTACACCGTCTTGATGCTGCTCAACTTCCTTACCGCACGGGGCCTGGACTTGCGGCTGGCGACCGAGAACGACGTGTTTGAGTTCCGGCGGTGGCGGCGCGAGGACGTCGAGGAGACGGTCGGCGAGGCAGCCTGGAATCGGGACGCCGCCGCGATCGGCGGGCACTACGACTACTTGGCCCAGGTCGGCTACGTGAGCGGGCGGCCCTGGCGGGCGACGGGACGCGGGGAGTCCCTGGGCAGCGGGGTGAGCCGGGATCCGCGGGTCCGGCACATGGAGCTTGACCAGTACCTGTTCTTCCGGGACGTCGGGTTCGGCGGCCTGGAGCCGGGCGGCGGCCTGGACTTGGGCTTCCGGGGATGGCGGCCGCACCGCAACCGCTCGGCGTTGGAGCTGGCGCTCATGACGGGGATGCGAATCCAGGAGTGGTCGACCCTGCTGCTGCCCGAGCTCGGCCTGGCCGGCGGCCGCCGACCCGCGGTCGCGGACGTCGACCTGGCGGCTTGCGCAAAATCGATGATCTCTTCCGTGTCCTGAGTCTCTTCGAGCACCACTGCCTCCTTGGTTCCCGGGCAGCTGCTGCCTGTGGGAGCCAAAGGGCTTATGGGAAGTCTCATCCTCGTGCTCGAAGCAACATTGAACGCGCCCGTTGGCTGGCTCCCTGCGCCCGGCTCATGAACGATCTCGAAGGTCACAGACATCACGGCGTCAACAGGCAGCAATCGCAACCATTTTCCGCCCGGAACGGGCGTCGCCGCAGGGGATCCGGTGGGCTCATGAGACACATATCAGTCTGGAGAGCCCTGACTGCGGTGGCCGAGCCGGCGCAGGTCCGCGGAGCGGGTCCCGGCGGGCTGGAGATCGGCGTAGGGGTGAATCCGAGCCCCGGCCGTGCCGTCGGCGAGCGTGCGCTGGGGCGTGGTCCGCTGTGCGGGGGTGGGGGCCGGGCCGTTGCGGCCGAGGAGGTCGAGGGC
>NZ_VMNX01000135.1 GCF_009377235.1 Streptomyces acidicola | reverse complement strand
GTTGGGTGCGGGTTCGTTGTGGCCGGTCGCGCAGTTCCCCGCGCCCCTCGGCCTTGGCCTCGGGCCATGAGCCCGGGCCTTCGTCTCGGGTCTTGAAAAGGCGTTTTCGTTGTTGTGGCCGTAGCTGGGAGAATGGTGCGGTCAGCCGTGTGACCGTACCGGCTGCGGATGAGGAACTTCCAGAAAAAGAGGACGTGCCGATCGTGGCTCAGAGCACCGAGACCACCGACTGGGTCTCCCGTTTCGCGGATGAGGTCATCGAGGAGTCGGAGCGTCGGGCCCCGGGCAAACCTGTCGTCGTCGCGTCCGGGCTGTCCCCCTCGGGGCCCATTCACCTGGGCAACCTCCGCGAGGTCATGACGCCCCACCTCGTCGCCGACGAGATCCGGCGGCGGGGGTACCAGGTACGCCATCTGATCTCCTGGGACGACTACGACCGGTACCGGAAGGTTCCGAACGGCGTCGCCGGCGTCGACCCGTCCTGGGCCGAGCACATCGGCAAGCCGCTCACCTCCGTACCCGCCCCCAAGGGCTCCGCCCACGCCAACTGGGCCGAGCACTTCAAGGCCGCGATGATCGAGTCGCTCGCCGAGATGGGCGTCGAGTTCGACGGGATCAGCCAGACCGCCCAGTACACCTCGGGTGTCTATCGCGAGCAGGTCCTGCACGCGATGCGGCACCGGGGCGAGATCGACGCCGTCCTCGCCCAGTACCGGACCAAGGCCAAGCCCGCCCAGGGCGCGCACAAGAAGCAGCAGTCCCAGAAGCCCGTCGACGCGGCCGAGGTGGAGGCCGCCGAGGGGTCGGGCGCCGCCGCCGAGGACGACGGGAGCAGCGGCTCCGCCGGGTACTTCCCGTACAAGCCCTACTGCGGGCAGTGCGAGAAGGACCTCACCACCGTCACCTCGTACGACGACGACACGACCGAGTTGTCGTACGTCTGCGACGCCTGCGGCTTCTCCGAGAGCGTGCTGCTGAGCGAGTTCAATCGCGGCAAGCTGGTCTGGAAGGTCGACTGGCCCATGCGGTGGGCGTACGAGGGGGTCGTGTTCGAGCCGAGCGGCGTCGACCACTCCTCACCGGGGTCCAGCTTCCAGGTCGGTGGGCAGATCGTCGGGATCTTCGGCGGGAAGCAGCCGATCGGGCCCATGTACGCCTTCGTGGGGATCAGCGGGATGGCGAAGATGTCGTCGTCACGGGGCGGGGTCCCTACCCCTGCCGACGCGTTGAAGATCATGGAGCCGCAGCTCCTGCGCTGGCTGTACGCCCGCCGCAGGCCCAACCAGTCCTTCAAGATCGCCTTCGACCAGGAGATCCAGCGGCTGTACGACGAGTGGGACAAGCTCGACGCCAAGGTCGCCGAGGGGGCCGCTCTTCCCGCCGACGTCGCCGCGCACTCGCGTGCCGTGCGGACCGCCGGAGGCGAGCTGCCGCGCACGCCCCGGCCCATGCCGTACCGCACGCTTGCCTCCGTCGCCGACATCACCGCCGGCCACCAGGACCAGGCCCTGCGCATCCTCAGCGAGTTCGACCCCGCCAGTCCGCTCGCCTCGCTGGACGAGGTACGGCCGCGGCTCGACAAGGCCGAGGCGTGGATCAACACCCAGGTGCCCGCCGACCAGCGCACCATCGTGCGTGACGAGCCGGACGCCGAGCTGCTGAAGTCCCTCGACGAGCAGGGGCAGGGGTCGCTGCGGCTCCTCCTCGACGGGCTCGACTCGCACTGGTCCCTCGACGGGCTCTCCCACCTCGTCTACGGCGTGCCCAAGGTCCAGGCCGGCTTCTCCGCCGACGCCACCCCCAAGGAACTGCCGGCCGAGATCAAGAGCGATCAGCGGAAGTTCTTCGCCCTGCTCTACCACCTGCTCGTGGGGCGCGACACCGGGCCGCGGCTGCCCACCCTCCTGCTCGCCGTCGGGCAGGACCGGGTGCGCAGGCTGCTTGGCGAGTAACGCGAGTAACGCGAGTAAGCGGTCTGGCGTGTGTACGGTGACGGGGCGTCCGGGGCATCTCCGGGCGCCCCGTCACCGTACGAGGATCTTCTGGTTCACGGCCTGCCGGCTTCTTACAGAACTACGGCCATGGCCGCCACGACCGCCGTGAAGGTGACGAAGAAGAGCACGACCTGCATGCCCGTCAGTTCCTTCATGGGCTTTCCCGAACGCACCAGTTCGACCTGGCGTCCGATGTATCCGGCGAAAATGATCCGCGTAAAGGTCAGGCCCAGCATGGTCGCCGTGAACAGCATCAGCGGCGTTTTTCCCTCGTACCCGTTTGCGGCCGAGCTCAGCACGATGCAGGCCGCTCCGGCCAGGGGGAGCAGTACCGCCTTCAGTTTGTCCCGTTTCGTGGTGACCATGGACTGTACCGCCAGCGCCAGGGCGATACCGGACACGATGGCCGCTATCCACCAGTCGGTGACGGAGAACGTAGAGGTCAGCACGGAATTTCCCCTTTGTTGATGGGGCGGGCGGGTGCCGCGGACGACGGGATGACGGGAACCGGATGCCGGGAACGGGATGGCGGGATGACACAGGGGTGATGCGTACTCGTGGTGCACGGCACGCATCACCCCTACCGGTATGCGTGCGGTATCTACCAGCCGAGCCAGCCGATCACCGAGGTCGCCGCATCGCTGACGACTCCCGACACCTTGGCGCCGACCTCCTCGGCCAGTCCGAACTTCTTGAAGAGCTGGCCCTTGCCGAAGAATATGCCGCCGACCACGAAAATGCCGAGCGCCTCATTGAACTTGCTGCTGCCGTAGCCGTAACCCTCTCCGGTGAAGTAGGCACTCACCCCCTGCAGACCCCAGGAAATGAGACCGGCACCGAAAGCGAGCGGTCCGAGGACCGGTGCGGCCGGCGGGAAGAGCAGGGCGCCCGCTCCGAGTACGACGGCGGCTGTTCCGAAGACCGTGCTCCAGTGCCCGGTGGCTGCCGCCCAGTCCTTGTCGTCACCGGTGTCCTCGGGCCACATGCCCCAGTACTTGGTGTCACCGGTGTCGTCGTACTCGGGGCTGTCGGAGGGGTTGGTGCCGGTCTGCTCGTTGAGCTTCGCCTGCTCGGCCGCCTTCCGCGCCGCCTCCGCGGCCTCGGCCTTCCGCTTCGCGACGGCGATCGAGCGGGCCTCGCTGGCGGCAGCGGCCGCGGCCCGCGCGTCCTGGCCGGCCTGCTGGGCGGCGGCCTGGGCCTGGGTGGCGGAGGCCTGCGCCTGGGAGGCGAACGTCACCGCCTGCTTGGCCGACGCGACCGCCTGCCGCATCGAGTAGTTCGCGGTGCGGGCCGCGCCGCGTGCGGTGGCCGCCGCCGACTGGGCGTCCTTGGCCGACTGGGCCGCGGAGGCCGCTGACCTGTCGGCGTCGTCCGCGTTCCGCTTCGCCTCGGCGGCCGAGTCTTCGGCGTCCTTGGCGTAGCCGTTCGCCTTCGCCGCCCAGTCGGACGCCTCCTGCGCCGCCTGGCGGGCCTCCGCCGCCGCCTTGGACGCCAGTGCGGCGTCCTCCAGCGCCTTCGCGGCCACCTTCGCGGCGTGCGCGATGGCGGCGCGGATGGCGGCGACGTGGGTGGCGTGGTCGTGGTCGAGGCGGGCGATGTTGAACTGGTCGCGGACGACGAAGGAGTGCCGCATACGAGCGGAGCCCTCCAGGACGATCTTCGCCGCCGACTGCATGTAGGGGCCGCCGGAGTCGAGGAGGCGGAACACCTCGACGTTGTCGTCCTGCTTCGTCGCCTCCGCCAGGTCGAGGGTGAGGAAGCGGTGCAGGGCCAGGGCGCTTCCGTCGTCCAGTGCCGCCTCGGCCTTCGCCTTGACGGCCGCGCCCGGGTTCTGGTTCAGGACCTCGAACACCATGACGCGGTTGTCGGTGGCGGCCGCCTCGATGACTCCGTTGGCGAGGAAGTCGCTGGGCGCGTCCGGCTCTTCGGCGGCCAGCGCCCGGTGGGCGGCCTCGGCGACGGCGGACGGGGCGGCCGTCGCGATGGCGAGAACGTTCTCCCGGTCGTCCTGCCGCTGGGCGAGGAGGCGGTCGGCGTCGAGCCAGTTGACCACGTCCTCGTCGGTGCCGGAGAGGGCGAACTCGGCGGCTTCCCTGGTCCATGTGCCGGTCGAGTCGAGGAGCTTGACGGCGGCCTTCCGGCCGGTGGTGACGGCCGTGTCGGTGTCCCCGGACTTCCAAGCCGAGTCGGCCGCGGCGATGAGGTCCTTGATCTCCGTGGCGGTCTGGTCCACCTGCGTGCGCTGCCTGTCGACCCGGGCGGCGTCGTCGGTCTCGGCCTTCGCCCTCAGGCGTGCCTCCTCGATGCCGAGTTCCGTGTCCTCGGCGATGCGGGCGGTCTCCGCCTCGCGGGCGGCCTGCTCCACCTCCTGGGCTTCCTTGACGGCGTCGGAGGCCGTGGTCGCCGCCTGCATCGCCGCCTCGGCGTACTCGGTGGACCGCTTCGCGTACTCGATCGCCTTGCCCGCGTTCGCCGCCGCCTCGTCGGCCGCGTCCGCGGCCTTCAGGGCGTGCGCGGCGGCGCTGTTGGCGGCGTCGCGTGCCACGCGGGCGGCGGTGGCCGCCCGGTTCGCCAGGGTCTGGGCGCTGTTCGCGGCCCGCGTGGCCCGCGCGGCTGCGGCGTCGGCCTCGGCCGCGGCCTGCCTCGCCTTGGCCGCCTGGGACTGGGCGACACCCGCGGAGGTGGCGGCGTCGGCGGCTGCGTTCGCGGCCGCGGCGGCGTTCTGGGCCGCGCTCGCGGCGGCGGAACCGGCGGAAGAGGCCTGCTGGGACGCGATGGCGGCCTGGTCGGCGGCCTTGGCCGCGGTGCTCGCGCGTGCGGCGGCGTTCCGTGCGCCCTGGGCGGCCGTGCGGGCGGCGGAGGCCTTGGAGGCGTCCTTGGAGGCGGCGATCGCGGCGTTGTAGGCGCGGGAGGCGGCGTTCCCGGCCGACGCGGCGGCGGCAGCGGCGGCCTGCGCGGCCTGCGCGGCACGGCTGGAGGCGGCCTGGGCGGTGCGGGAGGCGGAGATCGCAGTGTTGGCGGCATCGGCGGCCCCGCGTGCGGCGCTCGCCGCGTTGTTCGCCGCCGTGGCCGACTTGCGGACGTCGTTCTGGGCCGCCCTCGCTTCCTCGGCCGCCTTCAGAGCGGCGGCCTTGGCCTTCTCGGCCGCCTTCTTCGCCTGGTCGGAGGCGGCGACGGCCTGCTCCGTCTGCAACTGCGCCCGCTTGCCCTCCCGTTCCACGATCTTGACCAACTGGTCGATGGTCGCGGCTTCTTCGTCGCGGGCACGGGCGATGTACTGGCCGGAGACGAGGAACTGGTGGATCGCCTCGGGCGATCCGTCGTTCAGGGCGCGCTCCGCGTACTTCTTCACCTCCGGGGAGGAGGTGCTCAGGATGGTGAAGACCTCGACCCGCTCGTCCTCCTGCAGCGCCGTGTACTGGGTCTGGGTCAGGAACGTCCGCAGAGCCGTCTCGGTGCCCTGGTCCAGCGCCTTGGTGGCCTCCCGCCTGACGGCGGTGCCGCTGTTGTTCATGACCGTGAGGACGGCCACCCGCAGGTCCGTCTCGACGGGCTGTACGTAGCCGTCGCGCAGGTAGGCGGCGATTGCGTCGTCCCCCGCGGACAACGCCGCTTCGGCCGACTCCTGCACGGACTTGCCGGCGTAGGCGAGGCCGGCGAGGACCGCGAAGCGGTTGTCCTCCGCCTTCGCCGTGGGGAGTTCGCCGGTGAGGAAGGCGGACACGGCGGCCGGGGCGCCGGCCAGGGCGGCTGCGGCGGCCTCACGGACCGCGCGGCCGCCGACCTTGTACTCCCACACGGCCCTGCCCCGGTCGGTGTCGGGCAGTCCGCTGTCGCCGGTGTCCGGGTCGGCGGCGTGGGCGGGGGTGGCGGTGAGGGTGGCGATGGAGGGCAGAGCGGGGACGGCGGCCGCCCCGGCGAGAGCAGTGAGTATTCGGCGTCTGCTCCACAACGACGCTGACGACAACGGCGCTGACACAGTGTGCATCCTTCCCGTTCGGGATACGACGACGTGACGCCCCGCCGCGCACCCAAAAGGTGACGCGGCGGGGCGCATCGGTTTTCTGGCCAGTGAATTTCCGGACAAGAGTAAAGAGAGCGTCAGCTGTGGATTAATGAAAGGCAGGTGTGTTATCGAATATTTATTTACCTTTCATGGAGTCCCCACAAGCGGAAGCGCAACCATTCCGCGCAGTGACGGGAGTCACAATCGAGCCAAGCGTTATCGGTCGTTTGGCCTGATTTATTTCGATGGACAAAACCTTGGGTTCGGTTTTGCATTCCCTTGGCTGCGGGAGTGAGCCACGCTTTGCGATCCCCGATCAGGGGGCTCTCCCGCCGAATTTCGGGGGTGTCGGGGGGTGTTCGTGACCGCATTTGTTTCCGGTCATACGCGTTTACTTTCTATTTCTCCGTCGTGCCGTGGCGCCGTAGCCTTCACAACCGTTTTCCATGCGTTCCGGACGTGTTCCGGACGTTCCATCGGAACCGAGCACGAGGACTGCAATGAAGGCACGTAGCAGAACCGCGTCAACAACGAGACGCCTCATGGGACGCGCTCTGGGCGCGGCCGCGGCAGCGGGCGCCCTGGCCTGGCTCGTGGTCGCGGGCACCCCGGCGGGAACACCCGCCGAGACGGACGCCGCCACCGCCCGGGCCATCGCCGACGAGGCCCCGGGCTTCGCCGTCGAGGACTTCGACTACCCGGGGGCCGACAGGATCCTCGAAGAGCAGAACATCGTCCTCAAGCGCGGCGACGGCCACATCACGCTCGCCGACTGCGCCGCCGGCAGCGGACTGCTGGAGATCTGGTCCCGCGAAACGCTGAACGTCTGCTTCAAGGTCACCGGCGACAGCGGCTGGCTGACGCTGGAGATCCCCTCCGTCTACGGCGTGAAGTCCAACGAGTACACGACCGAGCTCGACATGACCGTCGGCACGGAGGAGAAGTCCTACGACGTCCCCGCGAACTCCTGGAAGGCGGTGGGCGAGAGCGCGGACGATCAGGCGCGCCCCCACATGCTCGTGGAGATCAGGACCTCCAAGTAGGGCCCACCAACCCGAGCCCGTTGCCAGACCTGCAAGAGACCTGACTGCCACAGATCCGACGGCCACAGATCCGACTGCGACAGATCTGGCTGTCACAGATCCGACGGCCACAGATCCGACTGCGACAGATCTGGCTGTCACAGATCCGACGGCCACAGATCCGACTGCGACAGATCTGGCTGTCACAGATCCGACTGCGACAGATCTGGCTGTCACAGACCTGACCTGCCACAGACCTGACCTGCCACAGACCTGCCACCGAGGAACCCCTTGATGCGACACACCAGACCCGTGCGCCTCGCCGCACTGGCCGCCGCCCTGATCGCCGGACCCGTCGTGCTCACCGCCGCACCCGCCACCGCCGTGACCGGCCCCGCCACCCCCGCCTCCGACACCACCCACGCCTACACCGCGCAACTCATCCTCGGCGACCACGACCGCGGCTGCTCCGGCGTCCTCGTCGACCGCGAATGGCTGCTCACCGCGGCCAGCTGCTTCGCCGACAACCCGGTCGCCGACCTGACGGTGCCCGCGGGCAAGCCGAAGCTGAAGACCACGGCGACCATCGGCCGCTCCGACCTCACCAGCACCGCGGGCGCGGTCCGCCAGGTCGTCGAACTCGTGCCCCGCACCGACCGCGACGTAGTACTGGCCCGACTGAACCGCCCCGTCACCAACGTCACCCCCGTCGCCCTGGCCACCACCGCCCCCACCACGGGCGAGGAGCTGAAGCTCGCCGGCTACGGGCGCAGCACCACCGAGTGGGCACCCCTGAACCTGCACACCGGCGCGTTCTCGGTGGACACCTCCGACGCCACCACCGCCACCGTCACCGGCAAGGACGGCGCGGCCGCCTGCAAGGGCGACACCGGCGGCCCCCTGGTCCGCGTGACGGGCGGCACCCCTCAACTGGCCGCTCTGAGCAGCCGGTCGTACCAGGGCGGCTGCTTCGGCACCGACGCCACCGAGACCCGAACCGGCGGCATCGCCGCCCGCGTCGACGACCTCGCCTCCTGGGTGGACTCCAAGGTGGGTGCGCCCCGCATCACCGACTTCAACTGCGACGGCACCGAGGACATCGCCATCGCCGACCCCAAGGCGACCGTCGGCGGCAAGGCCGGCGCGGGCCTCGTCCGCATCGTCTACGGCGGCGGCAAGGGCACCGCCGAGATCCACCAGGACCTCGACTGGGTGCCCGACATCGCCGAGACCGACGACTGGTTCGGCGAGGCCATCGCCACCGTCGACTACGACGAGGACGGCTGCACCGACCTCGTCGTCGGCACCCCCTCCGAGGACATCGGCACCGCCACCGACACCGGCGTGGTCGACATCCTGCACGGCGCCCCCGGCGGCCTCGGCACGGGCACGAAGAAGAACACCCACTACCAGCAGGGCGCCGGCAACGGTTCCCTCAGCGCCTCCGCCAACGAGAGCGGCGACCGTCTGGGCCAGACCCTCGCCGCCGCCACCACCAACGCGGGCGAGCCGTTCATCGTGATCGGCGAGCCCGGCGAGGCCCTCGGCTCCGTCGTCAAGGCCGGACAGGCGTTCTACGTGCACGGCACCACCAACGTCTCCATCCACCAGGACAGCCTGGACGTGCCCGGCGCCGTGGAGGCGAACGACGGCTTCGGCGGCGCCGTCGCGGCCGACTCCAACCACATCGCCATCAGCGCCCCCGGCGAGGCCATCGGCACCAAGGCGGACGCCGGCAACCTCGCCGTCTTCGACCCCAACAAGCTGAACGCCGAAGGCAGGCCCACCCCGCTGTTCGGCCTCGACCAGGACCTGGACACGGTCTCCGGCGGCGCCGAGGCCGGCGACCAGTTCGGCAAGTCCCTCGCCCTCGTCCCGTACCGCCCGGCGGGCGCGGCGACCGCCAACGAGTCGATCCTCGCCGTCGGTTCACCCGGTGAGGACCTGCCCATCGACGGCGTCGACAAGGCCGACGTGGGCAGCGTCCACACCTTCCGCGTCACCGGCTCGGGCACGTACAGCCAGCTCAGCGGCTTCTCGCAGGGCACCGCCACCGACGACGTGACCGGCACCGCCGAGGTCGGCGACGCCTTCGGCTCGACCCTGACCGCCGTGAACACCGCGCCGCGTGCCGTCAGCACCACGGAGACGCTGAAGCTGGCCGTCGGCGTCACGGGCGAGGCCATCGGCACGGTGACGAAGGCGGGCGCGATCCAGACCTTCTCGCTCCTCGGCACACCCGGCGCGAACGACCGCTGGCTGGAGGCGGGCAACGGCGCCGGCATCCCGGGTACGCCCGGCGCCAACCAGAACCTGGGCTCCAGCATCCACTTCACCGGCACACACCTGTACGCGGGCATGCCGTACGGCCCGTCCGCCTACGGCACCCTCTACGCCCTGCCGATGTCCAACGTGACCGCCGGCGGCACGGTCGCCGCCGTCACCACCTACCAGCCCGGCCAGGGCGGACTCCCCTCGGCCGGCGCCCGCTTCGGCTACGCGGCGCGATAGCCCGACACACCTGAAGCACGAGAGAGCCCTCGAAGGAACGACAGGTTCCTTCGAGGGCTCTCCTCGCGCGGTCACGTACGGGACGGCGGCCATGTGCGCGGCATAAGTCTGCGGCCGTCTCAGGCAATGTGGTCCTCTTGCATCTGCGCGTCGTGGCGATCGGTGAAGCGCAGGACCATCTTCTTGGCGTCGGCGTCCAGGAGCGGGACACCATAGGTCGCCTCGACGTTGTCGCTGAACTCGCGTGGAGTCGGGTAGCCGCTGCCGCTTATCGACTGCTTGAAGACCTGGTAGTACGCCTCGTCGTCCGGCTCCGGGGGCCCACCGCCCTCACCGAGCTGACGCGTACGATTCGGACCGGACGGGATGGGGAAACTCCCCGTCGTCTCGGACGCGGACTCCAGCGCCTCACCGGGCTGCTCCTGGTACGGCTGCTGGGGCAGCTGAGGCTGTTGCTCCGGGTACTGCTGCTGCTCGGGCCCCTGCTTCTGGAAGTGCTGCTGTCCGGGCTGCCGCTCCTGGTACCGGCGCTGCTCCGCCTGCGGCTCATCGAACGGCTGATCGGGCAGCTGCTCCTCGTACCACTGCTCGTACGGCTCCTCAGGTTCGTACGCGGGGTTGTAGCCGCCCCGGTACTCGACCTCCTGCGGCGCGGCCGCCGCGAACCACGGGCTCTGCTCCTCCGGGAACTCCTGGAGGTACTCCGGCTGCTCGACCGGCCCTCCACCCTGCGGAAGCGGGCGCTGCGGCGCCGCCGGGCCCACCTGAGCCTGCTCCTGGGCCTGCGCCTGTGTCTGAGCCTGCGCCGGGCCGGTACCGCGACCATCCACCGCCCCACCGGACGCCCGCTCCAACTCCAACTCCGGCTGCGGCTGCGGCGCCGGAGGCAGCAGCGCCGGCTCGATGCCCGCCGCCGCCAGACCCGCCGGAGCCGTGTTCGCCAACGGCACGCCGTACCGCGCCAGACGCAACGGCATCAACGACTCCACGGGAGCCTTGCGCCGCCACGCACGCCCAAAACGGGACCGCAGCCGTGCCTGGTACACCAGCCGCTCCTGCTCCAGCTTGATCACCTGGTCGTACGACCGCAGCTCCCACAGCTTCATACGGCGCCACAGCAGGAACGTCGGAAGCGGCGACAGCAGCCAACGCGTCAGCCGCACCCCCTCCATGTGCTTGTCCGCCGTGATGTCCGCGATCCGGCCGATCGCGTGCCGGGCCGCCTCCACCGACACCACGAACAGCACCGGGATCACCGCGTGCATGCCGACACCCAGCGGGTCCGGCCAGGCCGCCGCGCCGTTGAACGCGATCGTCGCCAGCGTCAGCAGCCACGCCGTCTGACGGAGCAGGGGGAACGGGATCCGGATCCACGTGAGCAGCAGATCCAGGGCCAGCAGGACGCAGATACCCGCGTCGATACCGATCGGGAAGACATAACTGAAGTTCCCGAAGCCCTTCTGGAGGGCGAGCTCACGGACGGCCGCGTACGAACCCGCGAAACCGATAGCGGCGATGATCACGGCGCCGGTCACGACAACGCCTATGAGAATGCGGTGCGTCCGTGTCAGCTGTGGCGTCGCCACCCGTAATCCCCTCCCAGTGCGTGTTGTTGCGCGCAACAGGGTGGCACATGTGTGTGTCGTGCGTTTGGCCGGTCACCGAGGAGCCCGGCCCGCAGAACGGCTGGGCTCCCGCAAAAAGCCTGGTGACACAGCGGGTTCAGCCGCAGCCGCGGCTACAGACCGAGTTCTACTTGTTGCTCGCCGACGCCGACGGCTCGCCGCTCTCGGAACCCGAACCCTTGTCCGCGGCCCTGTCCCCCGACTCCGAAGCAGGCTTCGAAGCCGACTTCGACGGCGACGCGCTCGAACCCGATCCTTCGGCCTCGTCGTTCGCCGCGCCGATGGCCGCCACGATCTGCTTGGCAGCCGCCTTCGCGCTCTTCAGCAGCTCGTCCGCGTCCGGCGTCTTGTCACCCGCCAAACCCGCACCGTTGTAGTCGAGCGTGATCACCACGTTCTCGACCCGCGCCACGACCGTCTGCTGCTTGAAGGAACCCTCCTTCTTCTTCAGGTCGTAGCGCACCGCCGTCGCCTGGTCACCCGTACCGGTCACCGGCTCCGACTTCACGTTCTTCGCACCCTCGACCGCCTGCGCCTCCGAGAGCCTCTTGTCGAACTGGGCCCGCGCCCGCTCGTCACCGGCACCACGCGCCGCGTCCGAGTCCAACAGCAGCAGCGACACGCTCAGCCAGCGGTACTGCGAACCCTTCACACCCTTGTTGTCGAGACTGGTCCAGCGGCAGTCGCCACTGACGTCCGGCTCACCGTCATTGATCGCCTTGCCCGACTTCGCACCCTCCGGGACCAGGTCCTCCAGGGTCTTCTTCGACAACACCGTGCACGCCTCGGGCAGCTTCCCGTACGCCGCCGCCTTCACCTCGTTCGCCGAAGCCGTCGCCGACTGCTTCGCCGTCGGGCTCGCCGACTCCTTCGCCTTCGCCGCGTCGTCACCGGAGCCGGAGCCCGAGGAGCAGCCGGCCGCGACGAGCATCACCGGAAGTGCCGCGGCGCCCACAAGGAACCGCCGGACGCCCCTGCCTGCGTGGCCTCGCCCGCCTCGATGATGATGCTGATCTCGCTGTGCTGATCGGTGCATGGTTCCTTCACTCATGATGCTCATGACGTTCGTGGTTCCTGCATGACGCCTGTGGTAGTGCTGCCGGATCGGGTACGAGGGGCCACGGTACGCGTTGAGCAAGAGGAGTGGCTGTCCTTCAGCCGCTTTGCGGAGTCAGCCCGGAGGCGGTCAGTCGTTGAACGACTCCGCCAGCCGCGCGGCCAGATTTCGCGCCCTGTCCTGCATTTCCTTGCTGTCCGGCATCTCTGTCACGGACGTCGGCTGCTCCGCGTACTCGACGGTCACAATGACGTTGGACGTGCGAAATACCACAGTTACCGTCCGCTGCTGCGCCGTGCTCAGCTCGTCGTTCAGGAACGCCTCGTCGCTGAGATCGTCGAGCGTGCGGGGCTGAAGCGCGGCGGGCGTCCCGCTGGGGGAGGCGGAGGAATCGGCCGAGTCGGGTGAACCAGATGAGTCGGATGAATCAGGCACGTCGGACGAACTGGAGGAATCGGAGGCGGACTCGGAGGTGGACTCGGAGGGCTTCGGGTCGCCGGAGGTCCCGGTCTCGTCCTCGTTGCCACCCTCCCCGCCGTCGGCCTTCTTGCCGTCCTTCTTACTGTCGCCGCCGTCGCTCTCCGCGGCGGACGGCTCGGGAAGGTCCGCGGCCTCCAACTTGGCGGCATAGACCTCCGCCGCCTTGTCGTCGTCGCTCACCGCGTTGTCGTACGACACCACGCGCTCGAAATCGAGGAACAGGTGGTCCGTGGCGACGGTGGACTCCACCTTCCACCGGCACCCCACCCGCCGGTCCGTGTCGAACGTCTGCGTCGCCTCGCCCTCGTACGCAGTCTCCCGCTGCTCCTCGTCCGTGAGCTGCTTGATGCCGGGAAGGAGCGCGTCCAGCGCGCCCTTGGAGACCACGCCGCACGGCTCGGGGAGCGTGCGGTAGCGGCCGGGCGGGGCGGCGGGCGCGGTGGTGCTGGAGGCGCCGGGCTTGTCGTCGGGGCTGTTCGACTCGTCGGAGCCGGTGCAGCCGGCCAGCAACGCCGTGAGGAGCACGGCGACGCCGGGTACGTACGCCTTCGGCTGCACGGAGGGCTCCTCTCGACGGACCACCGGGGTCACGGGTCTGGATCCGGGGCTGCGCCTGGATCTGGGGTTATTCGCTTGCCGCGCCAGGGCGGCCGCTGAACACAATGTGTATCGCACGCACTGCCGTGGACGCCGGTCCGGCATCCCATTTCACTGACCTTGGCGCCGGTTTTGCGATTTCAGACTTCTGTTGTTGCTTCGGGGGATTGAGGGCGATATGTCGTACATAGAGGTACCGGGCGCGAAGGTACCCATCCGCATGTGGACCGACCCCGCGTCGGTCGAGGACGTCGCGATGCAGCAGCTCCGCAACGTCGCCACCCTGCCCTGGATCAAGGGCCTGGCGGTCATGCCGGACGTCCACTACGGCAAGGGCGCGACGGTCGGGTCCGTCATCGCGATGCAGGGCGCGGTGTGTCCTGCGGCGGTGGGAGTGGACATCGGCTGCGGGATGTCGGCGGTGAAGACGTCGCTGACGGCGAACGATCTGCCGGGGGATCTCTCGCGGCTGCGGTCGAAGGTCGAGCAGGCCATTCCGGTGGGGCGGGGGATGCATGACAGTCCCGTTGATCCGGGAGGGTTCCATGGGCTGGCCACCGCGGGGTGGGACGACTTCTGGGGGCGGTTCGAGGGGGTTGCAGATGCGGTCAAGTTCCGTCACGAGCGAGCCACAAAGCAGATGGGAACGCTCGGATCCGGAAATCACTTTGCAGAAATTTGCATAAGTGATGAGGGGGTGGTCTGGCTCATGCTCCATTCCGGTTCCCGGAACATCGGCAAGGAACTGGCCGAGTACCACATCGGTGTGGCTCAGAAGCTCCCCCACAACCAGGGGCTGATCGACCGTGACCTGGCTGTCTTCGTGGCGGACACCCCGCAGATGGCGGCGTACCAGAACGATCTCTACTGGGCCCAGGAGTACGCGAAGTACAACCGGTCGATCATGATGGCCCTCTTCAAGGACGTGATCCGCAAGGAGTTCAAGAAGGCCCGGGTGACCTTCGAGCCCGAGGTCAGTTGCCATCACAATTATGTGAGCCGTGAGCGCTACGAAGGCATGGACCTGCTCATCACCCGCAAGGGGGCGATCAGTGCGAGGGCAGGGGAGTACGGCATCATTCCGGGCTCGATGGGCACCGGCTCGTACATCGTGAAGGGGCTCGGCAGCGAGAAGTCCTTCAACTCGGCCTCGCACGGTGCCGGTCGGCGCATGAGTCGCAACGCTGCGAAGCGCCGCTTCTCGACCAAGGACCTGGAGGAGCAGACGCGGGGCGTGGAGTGCCGCAAGGACTCCGGTGTCGTGGACGAGATTCCGGGCGCGTACAAGCCGATCGAGCAGGTCATCGACCAGCAGCGGGATCTGGTTCAGGTCGTGGCGAAGCTGAGGCAGGTCATCTGTGTGAAGGGCTGAGGTGGACGTGCGACGGGCCCCGAGTCGATCGGCTCGGGGCCCGTTGTCACCTGATGACGGCTGCTCTTGTGCGGCGTCGGTCCCCGGGGCGGGAAATCCCCGGCCGGACCGGCGTGCGAAGCTGCTCGTATGTTGATCGCCCGTTCCATCGCCCTCTTCGTCGTCGCCGCGTTGTTCGAGATCGGTGGTGCGTGGCTGGTCTGGCAAGGGGTGCGGGAGCATCGTGGGTGGGTGTGGATCGGGGCGGGGGTCATCGCGCTCGGGGCGTACGGGTTCGTGGCGACTCTTCAGCCCGATGCGAACTTCGGCCGCATCCTCGCGGCGTACGGCGGGGTGTTCGTGGCCGGTTCGCTGGCCTGGGGCATGGTCGCGGACGGGTACCGGCCGGACCGGTGGGACGTGATCGGTGCGCTGGTCTGTCTGGCCGGGGTGGCGGTGATCATGTACGCGCCGAGGAGTGGCAGCTGAGACAGACCTATCCTTGCCGGGAGCAGCCGCCCGTCCGGTAACGAGGAGTCACGTCCATGACCGCCCCCGCAACACCGTCCGCCGCCTCCCGTATCGCCGTCGTCACGGGTGCGAGCAGCGGTATCGGGGCCGCGACGGCCCGGCAGCTGGCCGCGGCCGGGTACCGCGTGGTGCTGACCGCGCGCCGCAAGGACCGGATCGAGGCCCTGGCGGAGGAGATCAGCGCCGCGGGGCACTCGGCCGCGGCGTACGCGCTGGATGTGACGGACCGGGCGGCCGTGGACGAGTTCGCCACCGCGTTCAGGACCGTCGGCGTGCTGGTGAACAACGCGGGTGGCGCGCTCGGCGCCGATCCGGTCGCCACGAGTGACCCGGAGGACTGGCGCCGTATGTACGAGACGAACGTCATCGGCACCCTGAATCTGACCCAGGCGCTGCTTCCGGCGCTCACGGCGAGCGGTGACGGCACGGTCGTCGTGGTGTCGTCCACGGCCGGGCACGGCACGTACGAGGGCGGCGCGGGGTACGTCGCCGCCAAGCACGGTGCGCACGTGCTCGCGGAGACGCTGCGGCTGGAGATCGTCGGGACGCCGGTGCGGGTGATCGAGATCGCGCCGGGCATGGTGAAGACGGACGAGTTCGCGCTGACCCGCTTCGGCGGCGACAAGGAGAAGGCCGCGCGGGTGTACGAGGGCGTGGCCGAGCCGCTCACCGCCGACGACGTGGCGGACACCATCACATGGGCGGTCACCCGGCCCGGCCACGTCAACGTGGACCTGCTGGTCCTGCGGCCCCGCGCCCAGGCCTCCAACACCAAGGTTCACCGGGAGCTCTGATGCCCGGGGAGTCCGGAGAGTCCGAGCAGGCCGGGGAGTCCGAGCAGTCCGGGGAGCCTGGGAAGCTCGGGGAGTCCCTGCAGCCTGGTGAGGCCGGCGAGCTCTCTCTGGAGCGGCGGCGTCTGGCCGAGGAGAAGAAGAACGAGCGGTATGTGTGGTGGTACCTCGCGTACTTCCTGTTCGGTATCCACCTCGTGGCGTTCGTGATGATCTACGCGGTTCTGCACGCGAAGTAGCACGCGAAGCAGCGGGTCGGCCAGGCGTCACCGCGCGGTTCACGTGCGCGCGGTGGCCTCCGCGTACGCCGTGGGCGGTACCCCGACCGTGGCGGTGAAGTCGCGGGCGAGGTGGGCCTGGTCGGCGTAGCCGAGGTCGGCGGCGAGGGCGGCCCAGTCGACGGCCTGGTCGGTCTCGGCGTGTTCCAGGGCCTCGTGGATGCGGTGGCGGAGGATGACCCACTTGGGCCCGACGCCGACGTACGCGGCGAACAGCCGCTGTATGAGTCGTACGGACATGCCCTCGCCGCGGGCGAAGTCGCCGACGCGGCGGATGGTGCGGTCGGTGCGGATGCGGTCGACGAGGGTCATGGCGAGGTCGGCCTGGGGGTCGGGCCTCGGGTCGAGGGCGAGCAGGAACCCGTCGAGGGCGGTGACGCGGGCGTCGTCGGAGGCGGGGTTGAGGACGGCCTCGGTGTCGGCTGCGGCGTCGCGCCCCGGATACACCTCTGGCAGCCGTATCCGCCGGCCCGTCCAGTCGCCGGCCGGCCGCTCGGGCGCGAAGGGGCGGAAGCCGCCGGGGCGGAACTTGGCGCCGCAGACGCGTCCCCGTCCCTCCAGCTTCTGGACGAACAGGTCGAGGCCGATGCCGGCGACCTCCCCGAAGGCGACCTCCCCGGAGCCGGCGGGGTCCTGGCTCCCGTACCGCTGGAAGACGATGTTGACGGAGGGGTGCGGGACGACATGGGAGACGTAGGGCTCGGTCAGGTCCCAGTCGATCAGCCAGTAGTGCTCCACGTAGGGGCGGAGCGGTCCGGTCGGCTCGCGGCGGCGGAAGCGGACGCGGGCGAAGAGCTCCGGTGCGTCGACGATGCCGCGGGTGTCACGGCGTGGGGCTGCCATGAGGGGATGGTAGGGGCGGGGTCTGACAGTGGGCCGGTTCGGCTGGTTTGTCCGTTTCAGTCGGTTCCTCGGGGGTGGCCGCGGGGCGGCCCGCGGGCGGCGGCTCTGGGAATAGTCCGGCGAGGGTCTCCGTTTGCAGGTATAGTTGAATCGTAAACAACCTGGAGGGTGGCAAACGATGATGCAGTTCGGGATCTTCAGCGTCGGCGACGTGACTCCCGACCCGACCACGGGCCGGACGCCGACCGAGCGCGAGCGCATCAAGGCCATGGTCGCGATCGCGCAGAAGGCCGAGGAGGTCGGGCTCGACGTGTTCGCGACGGGGGAGCACCACAACCCGCCGTTCGTGCCGTCGTCGCCCACGACCATGCTGGGCTGGATCGCCGCCCGCACCGAGCGGCTGGTCCTCTCCACCGCCACCACCCTCATCACCACCAACGACCCGGTGAAGATCGCCGAGGACTACGCGATGCTCCAGCACCTGGCCGACGGCCGGGTGGACCTCATGATGGGGCGCGGCAACACCGGGCCGGTGTACCCGTGGTTCGGGCAGGACATCCGGCAGGGCATCAACCTCGCCATCGAGAACTACGCCCTGCTGCACCGGCTGTGGCGCGAGGACGTCGTGAACTGGAAGGGCAAGTTCCGTACGCCGCTCCAGGGCTTCACGTCCACACCGCGACCGATGGACGGCGTACCCCCGTTCGTCTGGCACGGCTCCATCCGCTCCCCGGAGATCGCCGAGCAGGCCGCGTACTACGGCGACGGCTTCTTCCACAACAACATCTTCTGGCCGGCCTCCCACACCAAGCAGATGGTCGAGCTGTACCGCTCCCGGTACGCGCACTACGGACACGGCACGCCCGAGCAGGCGATCGTCGGACTGGGCGGGCACGTCTTCATGCGGAAGAACTCCCAGGACGCGGTGCGCGAGTTCCGGCCGTACTTCGATGTCGCGCCGGTGTACGGTCACGGGCCCTCCCTGGAGGACTTCATGGACCAGACGCCGCTGACGGTCGGGACGCCGGAGCAGGTGATCGAGAAGACGCTGGCCTTCCGGGAGTACGCCGGTGACTACCAGCGCCAGCTGTTCCTGGTCGACCACGCGGGGCTGCCGCTGAAGACCGTGCTGGAGCAGATCGACCTGCTCGGCGAGGAGGTCGTGCCGGTGCTGCGCGAGGAGTTCGCGAAGGGACGCCCGGCGAACGTGCCGGACGCGCCGACGCACGCGTCACTGCTGGCCGCCAAGGACCAGGACAAGCAGAACGACAACAAGCAGAACGACAACAAGCAGAACAGCAGCAAGCAGAACAGCAGCAAGCAGAACAGCAGTAAGCAGAACGACGACAAGGGCGGGGCGTCCGCCGAGGAGGTGCGTACCGCATGAGGCTCGTCGTCGTGTCGGCCGGGCTGAGCGTTCCGTCGTCCACGCGGCTGCTGGGGGACCGGCTCGCCGCCGCGACCGCCGAGCGCACCGATGCCGAGGTCCAGGTCGTCGAGCTGCGCGACCTGGCCGTGGAGATCGCCCACAACCTCACCAACGGCTTCCCGGGGCCGCGGCTGTCCTCCGCGCTGGACGCGGTGAAGGCCGCCGACGGGCTGATCGTGGTCACGCCCGTGTTCTCCGCCTCGTACAGCGGGCTGTTCAAGTCGTTCTTCGACGTGCTCGACCGGGACGCGCTGGTGGGGAAGCCGGTGCTGGTCGCGGCGACCGGTGGTACGGCCCGCCACTCGCTGGTCCTGGAGCACGCGTTGCGCCCGCTGTTCGCCTACCTGCGTGCGATCGTCGTACCGACGGCCGTGTACGCGGCGTCCGAGGACTGGGGGGCCGAGGGGCTCGCCGGGCGGGTCCAGAGAGCGGCGGGGGAGCTGGCGGGGCTGATGGCCGGGCTGCGGGGCGGCGCGGCCGGGTCCGTATCCGAGTCAGTGCCCGAGCCCGAGTCAGTGCCCGAGCTCGAGCACGCGTCCGGGCCCGGGTCCGAGCTCGCGTCCGGGCCCGCGTCGAGCCCCGAGCCCGTGCTCCGTCGGAGGGAGTCCGAGTTGCCGGCCGTGGTTCCCTTCGAGCAGCAGCTCGCGGCGTTGGACCCTTCACGGAGCGCGTAGGCGCGCAGGTGGCACGGCCGGCCCCGGGCTGAGGGCACACCGGGGCCGGCCGGCCGGATTCGGGTGCCCTCACATCTCCCGGGCCGCCCGCGTCCCCGGCCACCCCATGCGGGTGGCCCAGGCCCGTACCCGGCGACGCAGTGAGCGGTTCCGGCGGAGGGTCCAGGCCGTCATCCGGGACCGTTCCCGATCCCAGGCGCGGCGGCAGCGGGTGGCGCGGAGTTCGGCGAAGAGGAGCTCGTAGCGGGCGAGGATGGGGGCCGCGTCGTAGCGGTGGGCGCTGTTGAGGGCGGCGGTACCCATGGCGCGGCGGGTCGGCTCGTCGGCGATCAGTTCGAGGATGGCGTCGGCGAGGGCGCGGGAGTCGCCGACCGGGACGAGGCGGCCGTCGACGCCGTCGGTGATGATCTCGGCGGGCCCGAGCGGGCAGTCCGTACTGACGACCGGCACCCCGCAGCGCATCGCCTCGACCAGCGTCATCCCGAACGACTCCGCGTCCGAGGCGCTCACCACCAGCGACGCCTTGGCGAACTCGGCCTCGATGGGCGTGCGCGGGCCCATGAGGCGGGCCCGGCCGGAGAGGCCGAGCTCGTCGATGAGGCGGTTCAGGCGTTCCTTCTGCTTGCCGCCGCCGTAGATGCGCAGCCGCCAGTCCGGTTCCTTCGACGCGACCCGTGCGAACGCCTCCAGGAGCAGGTCGAAGCGTTTGCCGGGGGCCAGTCGGCCCGCCGCCGCGATGACCGGGGCGGTGCCGGGGGAGGGGGAGACACCGGCCGCCGGCACGATGTTCGGCACCGACATCACCTGCACGCCCTGCAGGGGCATGTGGGCGCGGTACGCGTTCGCGTCCGCCTCGGTGGTCGTGACCAACGCGTCCAGCGCCCGGTAGTGCCGGGCGAGCACCTTGCGCAGCCGCTTGTCGTGCGCGTCGTGGCGCAGGTGCTCCTGGCCGATGCGCAGGGCGCGGCGGGGCGCGAAACGGGCGACGTACACGTTGAGGCCGGGGCGGGTGCCGATCACGACGTCCGCGTGACAGCGGGCGAGAAGGGCGCGGACCCGCCGGTCGGTGAGGCGTGTGTACTGGTGGTGGCGTTTGTCCTCGGCGGGGAAGTCGACGGCCGGCTGCGCGAAGGCGGGGTCGTCAAGGTCTCTGCTGCCCGGGCGCGTGTCCACCAGCGGGACCAGTGCGATCCGCGGGTCGACCGCGAAGCGCGGGGTGTCGCGGTGCCGGGACATGGACACGATCTCCACGTCGTGGTGGTCCGCCAGCGCCGACGCCAGGTTGAGCGTCGTGCGGACGGTGCCGCCGATGGCGTACGCGTTGTGCAGCAGGAACACGATCTTCATGCGCTGGACCTTCGTCGTCGTGCGGTGGATCGTCGTGCGCGGGGCGGGCGTCCGCCCGGTGTGGGACCCGCTCGTCGTCAGTCCCGTAGGGGACGCGTACCCGTGCTGCTCGCCGCAGTCCGTCCCGTCGCCGTGATCCCCGTGCGTGCCCTGCTCCGTCCGGTCCGTCCGGTCCGGCCGGTACGTTCGCTCCGTACGGTCCGCGCGATCCATGCGGACCGTGTGATTCCGATCCCCGTCCTCCCCGCCCTCCGCGGCCTCGTCATCGTCCGCGCGCGTGCTGCCTTCCCCGCACTCCCCGCGCTCCCTGCGACCCATATGACCCACGCGACCCATGTGATCCATACGATCCTTCCCGGCGTGACCTCGGTCCGGTGGTCCGCCTGGCACACCGGACACGGTGGCCCGGCGAGGTAAGGCACCCGCCCGGCCCGGGTGAGAGGCGGGTAAGAAGCCCACCTCTGTCCGACTCCGTCAGGTGGTTCGCGGCCGTGACCTTGGCAGACTGGTGGGGTGCCCCAGAATGTGCTGCTCGCCGAGGACGACCGCGCCATCCGACATGCCCTGGAACGCGCGCTGACCCTGGAGGGTTACGAGGTCACGGCCGTCGCTGACGGCGTGGAGGCGCTCGCGCAGGCGCACCGCACGACCCCGGACGTCCTCGTACTGGACGTGATGATGCCGGGCATCGACGGCCTCCAGGTGTGCCGTGTCCTGCGGGCGGAGGGCGATCGGACGCCGATCCTGATGCTCACCGCGCTCGTCGAGACGGCCGACCGGATCGCCGGTCTGGACGCCGGAGCGGACGATTACGTCGTTAAGCCATTCGACGTAGACGAGGTCTTCGCCCGCCTGAGGGCGCTGTTGCGCCGAACAGGTAACACTGTCGCGCCGCCCAAGCCGTCCGGTGACCGCGACATCGCCGGGCTGCTGTCCGCCGCCGGACTGCGGATGGACGTGCACGCCCGGCGGGCCTGGCGCGGGGCGCGCGAGCTGGAGCTCACCCGGACCGAGTTCGACCTCCTCGAACTGCTCATGCGCAACGCCGGGATCGTCCTCGACCACGCGACGATCTACGACCGCATCTGGGGCTACGACTTCGGCCCGGGCTCCAAGAACCTCGCGGTGTACGTCGGCTACCTGCGGCGCAAGCTCGACGAGCCGGATGCGCCGGTGCTGATCCACACGGTGCGCGGCGTGGGGTACGTGTTGAGGGAGGACTGAGTGCGCCTCCGCCCCCGCCTGCGCCGGGTCTCCTCCCTGCGGGCGACCTTCACCCTGTCCTTCGCCGCCGTGGCCGCCGCCGTCACGGTCGTCGTCGGGGTCCTCAGCTACAGCGCGGCCGCCCGGCTGGTGCGGGTGGACCAGCAGACGGTGTTCGCCGGGGTGGTGCGCGACGTGCAGCAACAGGTACGGGAACGGGAGCTCGGCCCCGACGACTACGCGCCCTCCGACCGGGGCGGGCCGCGCGAAGAGCTGATGGACTCGGGCCGTACGGACGTCCAGGTGCTCGGTCCGCGCGGCAAACTCGTCGACAAGGGCAGCCCCGCCCTGCCCGTGCGCGCCAGTGACCGCGGTACGGCCGACGAGGCGTTGGCGGGCCGCACGGTCCAGCACGACACGGTGGCCCTGGGTGACGGCCGTTACCGCGTGGCCACCGTCGCCCTCGGGCACGGCCGGGGTGCCATCCAGGTCGCGCAGGAGTTCAGCGACACGGAGGACCTGCTGCGGGAGCTGCAGCAGCGGACCGTGCTGCTGGAGGCGGCCGTCGTCGTCTCGGCCGGGCTGTTCGGCTGGTGGCTGGCGCGGCGCATGACCCGGCGTCTGGTGCGGCTCGCCGGCGCGGCGGAGGACGTGGCCCGCACCGGTCGCCTCTCCATCCAGGTGCCGGTCACCGGGCGCGACGAGGTGGGCCGGCTGGGCCGCTCCTTCGACCGGATGCTGGTACGGCTCGCCCAGTCGGAGGAGGACCAGCGGCGGCTGGTCCAGGACGCGGGCCACGAACTGCGCACCCCGCTGACGTCGTTGCGTACGAACATCTCCCTGCTGCGCCGGATCGACGAGTTCCCGGCGTCGGTCCGTGAGGAACTGGTCGCCGACCTCGCCCAGGAGGCCCGCGAACTCACCGACCTCGTCAACGAGTTGGTCGACCTCGCGGCCGGCCAGTCCAGTACCGAGCCCGTCGAGCGGGTGGAGCTCGCGGACATCGTCGAGGACGTGGCGGCGGTCGCCCGCCGGCGGACCGGGCGGGAGGTCGTGGTGCTGGCACACGGGGACACGACGGTCGCCGGGCGGGTGGGGGCGCTGCAGCGGGCGGTGTCGAACCTGGTGGAGAACGCGGCGAAGTTCGATCGCGGATGGACGGGGGCGATCGAGGTCGTGGTGACGGGGCCGGGTGCGGGCGCGAGCGGGGGCGCGCTGGGTACGGAGGCGGAGCGGACCGTGGGCGGTGACAGCGAGAGCGACGGGCACAGCGACGGCGCCGTCCGCGTGGAGGTGCTCGACCGCGGGCCGGGGATCGCCGACGCCGACCTGATCCGCGTCTTCGACCGCTTCTACCGCGCCCCGGCCGCCCGCAGCCTGCCCGGCTCCGGACTCGGCCTGTCCATCGTCCGCGAGGTCGCCACGGCGCACGGGGGCGAGCCCTTCGCGTTCCGGCGGGAGGGCGGGGGGACGGTCATCGGGTTCACGGTGGGGACGGGGGCGGCGGCTCAGAACCGATGAGGACGGCTGACGGGAGGGACGAGCGCCGAGCGTGTACTGACATGAGGGACCTGACGCGTCTGGACGGCGACTCCGTGGCTCGATGGTCTCAGGCTGCGATCGTGGTCGGGCGGGCGGCGGTGAGATCCCCACCGGCGTCCGCCTCGTCTCGCGAGGATGCGGCACCTCACCGCGGAGTGTCACATCCTCATGAGTCACCGTTCTGGCGCCAGCGCTCCTCGGGCACCGCTCAACCTTGAAGACCCCCTATTGAAGACCCCCTTCACCGCCCTGCCCAGCAGTACGCCCACGCCGCTGAGCATGCTCGGCGGCGAGGCCGCGCAGCTCCTCCCGCACGGCAGCATTCTCGCTCGCGGTGATCGGGCCGTGTTCCTCCTCCAGCCAGTCGACCAGTTCCCGGAGGACGTCCCGGTCTTGCTGGGGATGGAGCGCCTCGGTGACGTACGCCGACATGCTCCAATCCTTACGGTGTCGTCGCCTCAGCATGCGGCGGGCAGATTCGCCTCGGATGTGGCGCCCACGTACCCCTCGTCGATGGACCGGCAGTCGCGGCAGCGGGAAGGCTCCGAGGCCCTGAACGCGCGCTCGCATCCGTCGCAGGTCTGCCAGGGCAGGACGGCTCGCTGCGCGGGTGGTGTGTCCGGGGCCGCGGCTGGTACTGCTGTCGCGATGGGAACCTCGCGGAGCCGGTAAGCGAGAACGCGCGCGGGGCGGGACCGGAATCGGTCGGGGAGTCCGTCGGTGAGCAGGCCGGTGATCTCCTCGGGGCGGAGCCCGCGCGCGAGCCACTGGGAGACGGCCGGGGCCAGCTCGGCGACCTCGCGGTGGGAAAGGACAAGCCTGCGGTCGACGATCCGCAGAGAGGCGAGGAGGACGACTGCCTGAGGGTCGGCCTCGTCGGGACCGGGCGGTGGAGCGGCGGACGAGTGCGTGGCTTCGGCCGGGCTTTCAGTGTCGTGCGAGGGCGGCTCGACGGGCGCAGGAGCCGCCACGTGCTCGGCTTCACCGGATGAGGGCGGCCTGCTGGGCTGTGGCGTCCGGGCCGGGGTGCGGTCCTCGGAGAGCTCCCGTGACCTGGTCGGCCGGCCGGGCGGTGGAGTGGGCTGCCTCTCGGGGCGCGGTACGTCGTAGAAGCAGGTCCGGGTACGCACCTGCCCGTCGGGCCCGCGCTCGCGGCGCCGCTCCAGGTATCCGGCGGCCTCCAACTCCCGTAGCGCCCGCGAGATGAGGATCTCGCCCTCGGTGAAGTGCGCGCAGAGCGCGGCGATGCTGACGATGGCGCCGTCGGGCAGCGAGAGGATGTACGCCGCGACGCCGACGGTGACCGCGCTTCCGCGCCGCTGCGCGAGGGCGTTGGCGATCACGGTGAAGTCGGCGGTGAGGCGGGTGCGTACGTGGATCACGCCGGAGGTCGGAGCTCCGGCGTCGGCGCGCAGGCGCGCGTTAGACTGCGGTTCAGCCATCGGGAAGCGTCTCTCTTCCTGGTTGGTCAGGCCCTCGATCAGGATTGCCGTCCTGGCCGGGGGCCGTTTCTGTGTGCGGTTGTTGCGGCGAACGTAACCCTCAGCTCTCGCTCACCGCAACCGGGTCACTCCTGAGGGTGAACAGGGGGAGGAGGGGGT